>VGVM01000048.1 GCA_016874035.1 Gemmatimonadota bacterium | reverse complement strand
AGTCGAGCCGACCCACGTACGTCAGGCCCGGCGCATCCGGCACCAGCGCGAACACCGTCGGGCGGCCGCGCGGATCTCGGCGCGACGTCAGTACGCCGGCCGGCTTGTGCAGCAGGTACCACGTGGCCTGCGCGGACGGCGCGGCAACCGGCTTGCCATCCACCGTGATCGTGTCCCGACCCGGTGTGACCGATTGCCCGATCGTCGCCACCGCACCGTTGACGCGCACGCGACCCGCGGCGATCAGGTCTTCGGCCGCCCGTCGCGATGCCACACCGGCGCGCGCGAGCGCGCGCTGAAGCCGCATGGACTCGGCTTGCGCGCGGCTGGAGCTCCGGTCGTCAGGCCGCGCTGGCGGCCGGTTCCGGTGCGGCGGCTTCTTCGGCGGCATTCAGGTGCGAGGCCCCGGCGGCGGCCGCTTGCGGACGCAGCGCAATGGTCAACTCGTCCACGCGCGGCAGCTCTTCCAGGTGGCGCAGCGCGAACTGCTCGAGGAACAGCGGCGTGGTGCCGTAGAGCAGCGGGCGCCCGAGCCCTTCCCCGCGCGCGGTGACCTCGACGAGCCCGCGCTCAAGCAGGGACTTCAGGATTGCTCCCACGTCCACGCCGCGGATCTCGGCGATCTCGGCGCGCCCGATCGGCTGGCGATAGGCGATGATCGCGAGTGTCTCGAGCGCGGCGCCGGAGAGCCGGTGCGGCCGTGCGGCCAGCTGCGCGCGCTCGATGGCCTCCGTGTACTCCGGCCGCGTGAGGATCTGCCACCCGCCGCCCTGCTCGACCAGCTCCACGCCGTGGCCATCCACGTTGTAGTGCTCGCGCAGTTCCTCGAGCGCCGCGTGCACCGCCGCCGGCGACGCATCCGAGTCGAGCGTCGCGAGGTCGTCGGTCGGGATCGGGCGGGCGCTCGCGAAGAGCGCGGCCTCAAGCAGCTTCGCCAGCGAGTTCACGGCGAATCTCCACGTCAGAGAAAGGTTGGTGTTGCGTGAGTTTCAGTTCGTTGCGGCGCGCGAGCTCGAGCAGCGCGAGCAGCGCGGAGAGCACTTCCCACGGCTCGGCGTCCGCGCGCACGACATCGCGCCAACGGGCCTGCGCCCGCAGCGCGAGCACGGCGCGGACAATCGCGATGGCGCCATCCACGTCGAGGGCGCGCGGCACCACTTCGTGCAGTCCCGGCTGCCGCACGTTGCGCAGCACGCGATCGACTGCGACCAGCAGTTCGGCCAGCGACAACGCAAGCGGCGCCTGCGGCGGGGCGGTGATCGTCGGGAACCATGACCGGGCAAACCGGTTCCGGCGGTCTTCCCCGCGCCGTTCGAGCAAGTCCACCACCTCGCGCATCTGCTGGTACTCCAGCAGGCGCCGCACGAGTTCCGCGCGCGGATCCTCCCACGCCTCATCGCCCTCGTGGCGTGGCAGCAGCATCAACGCCTTGATCCGCAGGAGCCGGGCCGCCATTTCGAGGTACTCGGCCGCGTCGTTCAGCGCGAGTTCGTGCATCTTGCGCAGGAACTGCTCGCAGATCCGCGCGATCGGGATGTCGTCGATGTCCACCCGCTCATCGCGAATGAGCGTCAGCAGCAGGTCGAGCGGACCGTTGTACGTCCCAACATCCACGATGAACGTGGCGTCGTAATCTCCCGATGCCGGCAGCACGGCCTGCGGCGCCGTCATGAGCCCCCCACCAGCGACGACCATTTGCCGATGTCCACATACGGCGCCGCGGTGCGCACCGCCATCTCATTCAGCCAGAAGATCGGCTTCATCCAGGCGTCGAGCACGCCACGACCCATGCTCACCATCAGGAAGACGATCACCAGCCCGTACCGACCGAGCAACTGGTACCGGTACGCCAGCCGGGGCGGCAGCGCGTGCTTCACCACGTGTGAACCGTCGAGCGGCGGAATGGGGATCAGGTTCAACCCGGCCAGCACCAGGTTGATCATGATGCCGTAGAGGAGCATGATCTGGAGCAGCGAGACCGAATCGGCGATCGCGGGCACCGCACGCGCGAGCAGCCCGATCCCCACCACGGTCGGCAGCAGCAGCAGCGCGAGCACCAGGTTGGTGGCGACGCCGGCGAGCGAGACGATGATGTCGCCCCGCACGTAGTTCCGGTACAGGCGTGGATTTACGGGCACCGGCTTTGCCCCGCCGAATGCGATCCCGGCCAGCATGAACGTGAGCGCCGGCATGATCACGGTCATGAACGGATCAATGTGCTTCAGCGGATTCCACGTGAGCCGGCCGAGCTGCTTGGCCGTGTCGTCGCCCTGCTTGAGGGCCGCGTAGCCGTGGGCGTACTCGTGCGCCACCATCGAGAGGAGGAGCATCGGAGCGATCAGGATGAACAGCGAGAATTTCTGCACGCCGAATGAGGCCTCGTGTGCCGCTCGTGAATGCGAACCAGTCGCAGATTCCGCGAAAGCTAGAGGCGACGGGCCAGCCAGTCAAAACCCTTGTGCAGCTTGACTTTGGCCGCTTTCCGCCGGTAGCTTGAATCCTCGCCCGTGGTCCGATCGCGGGCACTTTTTTTCGTTCGGCGGCCTGCTCGGCGACCCGCTCGCCAGTCCGCCCGACCGACCCGAGACACTTACAACTCCAGGACGTCGTCGTGCCCCGTATTGCATCCGCAAAGAAGAACATGCGTAAGTCCCGCGCAGCCGCCGCGCGCAACCGCGCCCAGCGCGCCGCGCTCCGCACGGCCCTGAAGAAGGCCAATGCCGAAGGCGCGACGGCCGCCGACAAGAAGGCCGCGACCAGCCTGCTCGACCGCGCGGCCCGGAAAGGCCTGTTGCACCGGAATGCCGCCGGCCGCCACAAGAGCCGTATCGCCAAGTAGGGCGAAGCCGGTTCCCTGAAGACGCAGCGGGCCGCGACACGTGTCGCGGCCCGCTTGTTTTCGTGCGCGCGGATACCGCGGGCTAGAACGCCGCGAGCTCTCCGCCGCAGCGTTCGCAATACCACTCCGTCGGGAAGTTCAACGTGCCGCACTCGCCGCACTTGAGCGACCGGATAGCCTGCGAGGTGCGAGGCGTCGGACCGCCGAACGGCTGCGTGGCTTCCGAACCCGTCAACCGCGCCGAGCGCCGGCCTGTCGTTTCCTTGGACAGTGCCGGTTCCTCGACCGGGTCCACCGGCACCGCGGTCGAACCTCGCGCGGGAGTCTCCGGCACCACCATCTTGAGGAACGCCAGCTCATCAAACGCGTTCGGCGTCAAGGGTTCGGGATTCGGCTGCCGTGGCGCCAAAGGCGGCTCGTCCGCCTGGGGCCGACGCGACGACGGGCGCCGACCTCGCGGTTCGTCGCTCGCAACGGGCGCAAGTGAGTCGGTCACGCTTGCCTCGGCGATCGCGGCCGCCTGGGCCGCGGCCGCTTCGTCGGTGGCTTCGTCGGTGGCTTCTCCCACGTCGTCCGCCGGCTGGACTTCGGGTTCGGCGGCGACCGCAACAGCCGGCTCCGGCGTCTCGACAAGTTCGACCGCGTCCACCTGGGCGAAATCATCCACGGCCGGCGACGCATCCGGAGCACTCAAGCTCTCCGCCGCGACAGCCGGTTCGTCCGGCGCTGGTTCGGCCGGCCCAGGCGCCGGGACGGCTGCCTGCTCGGCGGTCTCGCGCGCAATCGCCACTTCGGCCTCGCGGATCGCCTGCGAAACCCGCCCGGGATGCTGCGCGGCAGCGGGCGGTTGCGCTGAATCCGAGGGCGCGGGCTCGGCGGCCTCGACGGAAGTCGCAGCGGAAGCCGGCTTGGCGACTGGCTGCCCGGCGATACTCAACAGCAGTTCCTTCAGCCCGACCAGCTCACGCTCGGTCGCGTCGAACTTCTGGCGAAGGTTCGCGATGGAGTTGTCGAACTTCGTCCGCTGCGCCGCCCATTCGTCATCCGTGTATTCGCCGACCGTGGCCCGGAGTTCGGCCTCGGCGCGTTCGTCCATCTTGTCCGCGACCTTCTTCTGCTCGTTCGCGAGCCGTTTCTCGAGGTCGGCGACCATGCCCTTCACGGTGTCCGACTCGGCCGTGAGCTTGTCGCGGACGTCACCAAGCCGCTTCGAGTAGTCGGCGTGTACGCGATTGAAGACGTGCGCGGCGGTCGCGCCGCGCTTCGCCTCGAGCTGCGTGAGCCACGCGTCGTACCTCGCCCGTTCCGCAACGAGCGCCTCGATCGCCGCGCGCTGCTCTTCCCTCGACTCCGCCATCAACCCCTCCGCTTCCTCGCCTGCGCGAGCCACCGCACCTCACGGTCCGGCAGCCCGCGGACTCCTCCCAAGATACGCGCCGCCACGACGCTGGCGGCCGCCTGTTCAAGACTTTCCATCCGGGCCAGGGCAACGTCCAGCGAGGGCCCCACCGCCACCGCCCCATGGTTCGCCAGCAGCGCGACGTCGGCGCGGGCTTGCGAGCGCGAAAGCGCGCCCGCCGCCGCAGTGCCAAGCGCGGTGGTGCCGGGCCGCCGGTAGCCGACCACGGGAACCGGGCCGATCACCCCGGCGACCTCGGCCAGTGCGTTCGCGGGGATCGCCTGCCTCCGGATCGCAAACCCGGTCGCGCAGACCGGGTGAGCATGGACCACGGCGCCGACGTCAGGGCGCGCGGCATAGATCTCCGTGTGGAGCGCCAGTTCGGAGGTCGCGCGGCGTGTTGCCACGCGTCCGCGCGCGGATTTGGCGACTCGGGTTTTCGGTGCGCCCAGGTGCACGATCACGAGGTCGTCAACGCGCAGCGCGTGCTTCGGCACCTGCGACGGCGTCACGAGGATGCGATCGCGGTCCAGCCGGACCGACACGTTGCCCTCGGCCCCTGCCACCAGCCCGCGCTCGTCCAGCCGGCGCGCAACGGCGACCAGCGCGCGTCGAGCGGCGGCGGCGTTCATCGCGGGGAACCGGCGCTCAGGCGCGGTGCACGACCTGCCCGTCCACCAGCGTCGCGTGGACACGGCCCGTGAGCATCATCCCCGCATACGGCGTGTTGCGTCCTTTCGTCTTGAACCCGGCGGCATCCACCTTCCACTCGGCCGTGGGGTCGAACACCGTGATGTCCGCCGCGGCGCCCTTGGCCAGCGTGCCGCCTGGGAGGCTGAAGATCCTGGCCGGCGCACACGCCATGCGGTCAATCAGGTCGGTGATCGAGAGGACCCCCGGCTTCACCAGCCACGTGATGTTCACGGCCAGCGCGGTCTCGAGGCCCACAATGCCATTTGGCGCGTCGGCGAATGCACGCGCCTTTTCGTCGTTGTGGTGCGGCGCATGGTCCGTCGCGATCACGTCGATCGTGCCGTCCTTCACGGCTGCGCGCACCGCCTCGACATCCGCCATGGTGCGCAGCGGCGGGTTCATCTTGGCGTGCGTGTTGTACCCCTCGACCGCGTCTTCCGTGAGAGAGAGATGGTGCGGGCAGGCCTCGGCGGTCACCTTGATGCCGCGATCCTTGCCCCAGCGGATCAGCTCGACCGACCCCTTGGTGCTCATGTGGCAGAGATGCACGTGGCCGCCGGTGCGCCGCGCGAGCAGGATGTCGCGGATCGCCATGATCTCTTCGGCTTCGCTTGGGATGCCGCGAAGGCCGAGTCGCGCGGACACCAGCCCCTCGTTCATCGCGCCCCCGGCGGCGAGCGTCGGATCCTCGCAATGGTCGGCGACCGGGATGCCGAACGCGCGCGCGTACTCGAGCGCGGTCCGCATCAACTGCGAACTCACGACCGGCTTGCCGTCGTCGCTGACCGCGACCGCGCCGGCGCCGACCATCTCGCCGAACTCCGCGAGCTGTTCGCCCTTCTGCCCGATCGAGATCGCCCCGATCGGGTACACGCGCGCCGCGTTCGCGGCGCGCCCCTGCTTCAGCACAAACCCGACTGCGGCCTGGTTATCCGTCACGGGATCGGTGTTCGGCATCGCGCAGACCGCCGTGAATCCACCGGCCGCCGCGGCGCGCGCGCCGGTAAGGATCGTCTCGACGTCCTCCCGACCAGGTTCGCGCAGGTGACAGTGCACGTCCACGAATCCGGGCGAGACCACGAGGCCCTTGCAGTCAATCACGTCCGCACCGTCCGGTCCCGCGATCTTGCCCCCGACCGACTCGATCTTGCCGTCGCGCACCAGCACGTCGCCGATGTCGTTCATGTTGCGCGAGGGGTCCACGATGCGCCCGCCCTTCAGCAGGGTGTCGCGTCCGCCCCGGCGACGCTCGACCCGCGTCATACGGTGCCCTTCGCGGCGTCGGCGAGCTTGGGCGAGTTGCCGGCGAGCAGGTAGAGCACGGCCATGCGCACCGCGACGCCGTTCGTCACCTGGTCAAGGATCACGCTGTGCGGCCCATCGGCCACGTCGGAGTCAATCTCCACGCCTCGGTTCATCGGTCCTGGATGCATGATGAGGATGTCCTTCGGGGCGCGCTCGAGCCGCTCGCGCGTCACGCCGAAGACACGGTTGTATTCGCGCAGCGAGGGGATGTACCCGGACTCCATGCGCTCGAGTTGCAGGCGAAGCACGTTGAGCGCGTCGGCCCATTCGATCGCCTGCTCGATCCGATCGAACACGGTCACACCCATCTCGCCGACGGCGTTCGGCAGCAGCGAGCGCGGCCCGCACACGGCGACTTCGGCGCCAAGCTTCTTGAGGCCCCAGATGTTCGAGCGCGCCACGCGCGAGTGCAGCACGTCGCCGCAGATGCAGACGCGCCGGCCCTGGAGCGAGCCCCATCGCTGCCGCAGCGTCAGGAGGTCGAGCAGGCCCTGGGTGGGGTGCTCGTGTGTGCCGTCGCCGGCGTTGATGACGTTCGACTGGATCCGCTCCGCGAGGAAGTGCGCGGCGCCACTCGATCCATGCCGAATGACCACCATGTCAATCTTCATCGCCTCGAGATTCCGGGCGGTATCCACCAGCGTCTCGCCCTTGCTGATGCTGGATCCGGCCGCCGCGACGTTCACCGTGTCGGCCGACATGCGCTTTTCGGCGAACTCGAACGAGATGCGCGTCCGCGTGGACGCCTCGAAGAACAGGTTCACGACGGTCGCGCCGCGCAGGGTCGGCACCTTCTTGATCGCGCGCTCCGAGATCTCCCGCAGCGGCTCGGCGGTGTCGAGAATGAGCGAAATCTGCTCGGAAGTGAGCCGCTCGAGGCCGAGCAGGTCCTTTCCGAGCGGGCTCGTCATGCCCTTGGCGCCCCCGCAACGACGACTTCGTCGCGCCCGTCGAGTTCGGTGACGAACACGTCCACGCGGCCGCCAGCGGGGACTTCGACGTGCTTCCCCACGACGTCCGGTTGGATCGGCAGCTCGCGGCCGCCGCGGTCCACGACCACCGCGAGTCCCACGCGGGCGGGACGACCGAAGTCCGCCAGTTCGTTGAGAGCGGCGCGCACGGTGCGGCCCGTATAGAGCACATCGTCCACGATGATCACGTGCTTCCCGTCGATCGTGCCCGGGATCTCGGTGCGGCCGACCACCGGGCGCGGGCCCACCGTCTGCAGGTCATCGCGGTACAGCGTGATATCGAGCGCGCCCCGGGTCACTTCAACGCCCTCGCGGGCCGCGATCACACGGGCAATGCGCTCGGCCACGTGCACTCCGCGGCGCTGGATTCCGACGAGCATAAGGCCATCGGTCCCGTCGTTTCGCTCGACGATTTCATCCGCCATGCGCGAAAGGGTGCGTTCGAGCGCACGCGCGTTCAGGATGACCGACTGCAAATCCGCCATGTCGGGCGTGAAATATGGGGCACCGCGCGCCGCTTTTCTACCGCAGGAGCCGGCGATAATCACGCCGCCGCCGCGGGACGGCGTCCCGTTGCCGAACCACCGCGGCTCAGGCGACCTTCCCCGCTGTGAATCCCGCTGAGCGACCGCACCTTTCCGTCATTGTCCCGGCCTTCAACGGCGAGGATCGGCTGCCGGCATCACTGCGCGACCTCGGCGAGTGGCTCGACGCCCAGCCGTACCGCTCGGAGCTGCTGCTCGTGGACGATGGCAGTCGCGCGCCTGCGGCCAAGGTGATGGACGAGTTTGCGGCCCGGCGCCCAGGCACGCGGGTGCTGCGGCAACCCGAGAACCGTGGAAAAGGCGCCGGCGTTGCGCGCGGCATGCTCGAAGCCACGGGCTCGTTCCGCGTGTTCATTGACGCCGACCTCGCCTACCCGCCCGGCGAAATCGCGAAGATGCTCGCGGCGCTCGAACGCGGCAGTGACGTGGCGATCGCCTGCCGCGTGCTGCCCGAGTCGCGCTACCTCATGAGCCCGTCGTTTTTTCACTACTTGTACACGCGGCATCTCATGAGTCGCGTGTTCAACCTGATGGTGCGCACGACGCTCCTGCGTGACGTCCGCGACTCGCAAGCCGGATTGAAGGGGTTCACGGCGCGCGCGGCGGAGCTGGTGTTCCCGCGCCTGACGATCCCGGGATTCGGGTTCGACGTCGAGGCGCTGTTCATCGCGCAGTCGCACGGCCTGACCGTGCAGCAGGTCGGCGTGTTCTTCCGCTATGACGACGAGCCGACGACGATCGCGTTCAGCCAAAGCGTCTTCCGCATGATGGCGGACCTGGCCCGCGTACGGCGGAACCACCTCGCCGGCCGCTACCGCTGACATGACGCCCGGCCCCCGCACGCGGCTGATCATCAATGCGGACGACTTCGGCCTCTCGCCCGCGGTGAGCGCCGGGATCCTCGAAGCGCACGCGGCCGGCAGCGTCACCTCGACCTCGATGATGGTTGGGTGCGCCGGATGGGACGACGCGGTGGCGCGGCTGCCAGGCGCGCCGGCATTGGGGGTGGGCCTCCACTTCAACTTGCTCGTTGGCGAACCGCTCACGGGCGCACCGACGCTGATGGACCGCCCGTCGGGACGCTTCGCATCGCTCGGCCAGCTGGCCGCACGAGCGGTCGGCCTGCGACTCGACGGCGCGGAAGTCGAGGCCGAATGCGAGGCGCAATGCGCCGCCCTTGAGCGCGCGGGCGTCCGCCTCACGCACCTGAACTCGCACCGGCACACGCATGCGCTCCCCACGGTGCGCCACGCCGTGGCGCGGGTGGCCGCCCGGCGCGCGCTGCCCCTCCGGAAGCCGGTCGAGTCGTTCGCCCGGTTCGCGACCGATGTGGGTTCACAGGCCCACCGAGCGCTCGTGAGCGCCGCATGGCTGGCGACATCGGCCGGCGCTGCGGCGACGCGCGCACCGGACCATTTCATGGGCATCACGTTGCAAGGCGGCACCCAGTTCGCCACGCGGCTCAGCGCCACCCTCGATGCGCTCCCGACCGGAAGCTGCGAGCTGATGGTGCACCCGGGCCGCGTGGACGACGCACTGGCGCGCCAGGACGGCTACACCTGGCAGCGTGAACTCGAACTCAGCGAACTGACTTCACTGCGCGTTCGCGAGCGACTCCGGCGGGACGGTGTCGCCCTGATCAGCTTCGCGGATCTCTGACGCACCGCGGTTCGGGATCACGCCGAGCAGTTCAAGTTGCAGCACCACCCAGACCGGAATCAGCGGGATCGTCTTCATCAGGAACGGCACGTACCATCCGTGGTACCACGAGCGCGGCATGAGATCCGTGGAGCCGAGCTGCACGATCGCGATACAGACGACGAGGGTTACCGTCCTCCACGTCGTACGCTCGGAGACCGCGAACCAGATGCACACGCCGAGCATCGCGATCACGTACGACGGCGACTCGGCCTGGTGGTTGAACAGCACGCAGAACATGAGGACACTGCAGAGCAACACCAAGCGGAACACCCGCTCTGACCGGCGCCGCCATTGCAGCGCGAGTGGCAGGACAAGGATGACCAAGCCGGCCAGCTGGATCGGCCAATGCGGCCAGTCAACACCGAGCCAGACGCGGAACTGCCCCATCACCCCGGCGTAGAGGTCCGCCCCGCCGATACCGTACCGCGCTTCGGGCTGGGTGTCCGCCGTCTCGATGGCGTACCACGAGCGGTACTGGGCGCCGAGTGTATCGCCGGCCACCAGAACGGGCAGCACTGCGCCAACGATCATCGCGACGGTCAACGCCGGCGCGAACCGCCACCACCGACGGTGGAGCAGCGCCCCAAGCCCGGCGGCGAGCGGGAAGATCTTGATAAACGCACCCGTGGCGACCGCGGCGGCCGCCGCGCCAACGCGCTGGCGCTCGAACGCGACCCACGCGAGCACCATCAGGCCCGCGATCAGGGCGTTGCTCTGGGCGCGTTGCAGGTCGCCAACCACGCCGATCCACGCGAGCGCGAGTGCCAGCACCGCCGCGCGTTCCGGAAGCAGGGCGCGCACGCCCGCCCACACGGCGAACGCGCAGGTGCAGGCCCACAGCGCGTACCCGACTACCGGAGGCAGCGCCGCGAACGGCGCGAAGAAGAACGCGAAGGTCGGGCTGTACTTGAAGAAGTCCGCGTGTAGCCCAGGGTAGGCCGCGTACAGGTCCGCACCCGAGCGGAGATGCTCGGACGCCGTGCGGAAGATCCAGAAGTTGTTTTCGCGGCTGAGGACCGTGCGCTGGACTGCGATCAGCACCGCGCTGAGCAGGTAGAGCACCAGCGTCAGCTGAAGGCTCCGCGGGGTACTCGCGGGCCGAGTGAGCTCCGGGCGCTGCGGGCGCGGGGGTTGCGGCGTTTCCACGCCGCCAAACCTACGCGATCGGCGCGCGCCGCTGCTGCTACGCCGCGGCGGTTACCCGCTCGGCGGCAGGGCGGACGAGCAGGATCGTCTCCCGGCCGACCCCGATCGGGTCGCGCCGTTCCGGGCGTGTAACGGTACCGACCAGATGGCCGGCGTCATCGAAGAGGCACAGCGTGCCGCCCGACGTCGAGAGAATGCGTGCTGAGTTTGAAGTGCGAGTCATGAGAGCCAACGGGGTATCGTGTTCACCCGATTAGACTCTTTGGCCGTGCAAAAGGTTTCCTTTTCGCGGCAGCGCGGTGACTTCACGCGCAACGCGGACACCGCGTGGGCCCGGGAAACGGACAGGGTGGGATTCGAACCCACGGTACGCTATTAACGTACACAAGCTTTCCAGGCCTGCGCCTTAAACCACTCGGCCACCTGTCCAGCACAACTGACGGTACCGCTAATAGCGGGCGTCCCAACACCCGCTTGAGCGGACAGGGTGAGATTCGAACTCACGATACCGTTTCCGGTATGCCGGTTTTCGAGACCGGTGCCTTCAACCACTCGGCCACCTGTCCGGATCGAGTCGCGCCGGGCCGCGCCGTAGGCGGCGAGGCGAAAAAAGGCACGATTTCCAGAGCACGAATGAATAGCGGAGCGACGCCCGACCTGCTACCCCCGCCGCTCTGAAAAAAACGTGCTGAGGAGGGCCGAGCACTCGGTTTCCATCACGCCCCCCTGCACCTCCGGCCGGTGGTTGAGCCGCGGATGACGGAGGAGGTCTTCCACAGACCCAGCCATCCCGGCCTTGGGGTCCCACGCGCCAAACACCACGCGGTCCAACCGGGCGAGCACGATCGCGCCCGCGCACATGGCGCAGGGTTCGAGTGTCACATACAGGGTGCACCCGTCGAGCCGCTCCGTGCCGCGAGCGCCGAGGGCCGCCCGGATCGCCTCGAGTTCCGCGTGGGCCGTGGCGTCCCGACCGGCCATCGTATTCCCGGCGCGTGCGACCGCAACACCTTCGCACACGATGACCGCGCCGACGGGGACCTGACCGGCCTCCCCCGCCGCGCGGGCCACCGCGATCGCTTCCGCCATCCAGCGGGCATCGTCCGTTGCGCGGTTTCCGTTCACGCGGGGTATTTAGGAGCGTCACACCCTGCACGCCACCATTGGGCCACGCGCCGCCCCGCCTGCGGCGCAAAGCCGCGCTAGCTTGATCGGACTTGAACTCTCACCTGCCCATGCGCCTTAAGCCTGCCCCCGCAGTCATCGTCGCGCTCCTGCTTGCCGCCTGCTCAGGCGGCGGCGGTGGTGGCGGACCAGCCGGTCCAGCGGCTGTCGCGTCGGTGACGATCACGGCCCCGACGAACTCGATTTCCGTGGGCCAGACTACAACGCTGACCGCGACGCCGAAGGATGCATCGGGCAACATCCTCAGCGGACGTGCGATTACCTGGTCTTCGGCAGTCCCGACGATCGCAGGCGTGTCGAGCAGCGGAGTCGTGACCGCCGTGGCGGTGGGAACCACTGTGATCACGGCGACATCGGAGTCGAAATCGGCCACCACGGCCATTACGGTCACCCAGACGGGCCCGGATTGCGGAACCGCAACACCGCTGAGCTTGGCGGTCGGTGAGGTCCGGACGCTGTCGGCCGCGCAAGAAGCGTTGCTGTGTGTGTCGGGGGGAGGAGCTGGCTCGGAGTACGCGCTGATCCCGGTCAACTTCGGTACGGGGTCGTCCAGCATCAGCGTGAACGCCATCAGTTCAAACACGACGGCGGCCTCGGCGTCGCCGCTGGCGGTTTCCGCGGCAGCGCGTCACGCGGGTGCGGGCGCGGTTGCGGGCGCGGCCCCCGTGCTTAGCGCGAGCGACCTGTTCTCGCCGGTGCGCCGCCGCGACGTGGCGTTCGAGCGTGCGCTTCGCCTGCGTGAAGTTCCGCTCCGACGCGCGGTCCGGGCGGCACGGGCCCAGCGCCCATCGCGTCAGTTCTCCGGCAGCGGGGCGATCCGCGCCGAGGGCATGAGCGGTCCGTCCCGCATCACGGGCCTCCCGACGTCGCCAACCGTCGGCACGCTGGTCACGCTCAACGCGAACGCCAACAGCGCCTGCAGCAACCCGATCAACCGCGTCGGCCGCGTCGCGGCGGTCAGCAGCACCGCGATCGCTATCGTGGACACGACGGCGCCTGCCGGCGGCTTCAGCGACGCCGACTTCCAGTCCATCGCGACGACATTCGATACGCTCGTGTACCCGATCGACACCGCCGCGTTTGGCGCGCCGTTCGACATGGACGGCAACGGCAAGGTCATCCTGTTCTTCACCACCGCGGTAAACCAACTCACTCCCGCGGGTTCCGGTTCGGTGGTGGGCGGCTTCTTCTTCGAACGCGACATGGTGCCGCGCGTGGCGAATGCCGTCGTGCCGTTCGCCTGCGCCTTCAGCAACGAAGGCGAAATGTTCTACTTGCCGGTCGTGGACCCCAACAGCCAGTTCAACGCGTATTTCCGGAGCAAGGCCGACCTGCTGGTCGAGATCAACTCGACCACGGTGCACGAGTTCCAGCACCTGATCAATGCCTCGACCCGCTATTACATCACGCCCGAGATCGTCGAGAGCGAGGAATCGTGGCTGAACGAAGGCATGAGCCACGTCGCCGAGGAACTGCTGTACCTGCGCGTCACGGGGCTGGGCAACAGGCAGGACATCAGCTTCACCATCGGCACCGCGGGCACGCGCCTCGCCCTGCTCAATGCGTACCAGCTCGACAACCTCGCGCGGTATAACGATTACCTCAAGCAGACCGAAAGTGCGTCGTCGTATGGTGAAAACGACGACCTCAGTACGCGGGGCGCGGCATGGGGCCTGCTCCGCTACGCGCTCGACCAGTCGCCAAACGCACAGAACACGTACCTGCGGGCGCTGGTGCGCGCACCGACGCAGGGGATCCCCAACTTCAATAACGTGTTCGCCCACTTGGGCGGGCTGGCGGGCACCGTGCGTGATTACGTCACGGCGATCTTCACCGACAATACGACGGCCGGCGCTGTCGCGAAGTACTCGCAGCCAAGCTGGGACTTCCGCGACTGGCTGCCGCGGTTCAACAGCAATGCCGGTCGCTTCCCCTTGGTGACGCGGTCCCTGACCAGCGGCGTTCCGCTGCCGCTGTCGCTGGTGCGCGGCGGAAGCGCGTTCCTGCGGTTCCGGGTCGCGGCGGGAGCCGTGGGCGGCGTTGCGCTCACCACCGGCTCCGGCCCACTCAGCACGCAGGTGGACGCGATCCTGGTGCGGACGCAGTAGGCAGCCGCGCGCAGCGTGGCTGCGACGGCCACGCCCAGCGCGCTGTCCGCTACACCTTCGCGAACGTCAGCTGATCGCCGGCCGCGTCCGCGCGGATCCGGTCGCCTTCGGAGAACCCGCCGTCAAGCAGGGCGAGGGCGAGCGGGTTCTGCAACAGGCGCTGGATCGTCCGCTTGAGGGGGCGCGCGCCGAATGCCGGGTCATAGCCCTCGCGAGACAGCAATGCCTTCGCCGCAGGCGTGACCTCGATCGTCAACGAGCGGTCCGCCAGCAGTTTCTCCAGCCGCTTGAGCTGGATCTCGACGATCGCACCGATCTGCGCCTCGCCGAGCGGGTGGAATACGATGGTGTCGTCCACGCGGTTCAGGAACTCGGGCCGGAACTGCTGACGCAACATGCCGATCACTTCGGTCTCGACCGCGCCCCAGTCGCTGGACCCGGCAGCCTCGAGGATCGCATGACTCCCCACGTTCGAGGTCATGATGATCACCGCGTTCTTGAAGTCCACCGTCCGGCCCTGCGAATCGGTCAGGCGACCGTCGTCGAGGATCTGCAAGAGGACGTTGAAGACATCCGGGTGCGCCTTCTCGATCTCGTCGAACAGCACGACGGCGTACGGGCGTCGGCGGATCGCCTCGGTGAGTTGCCCGCCTTCGTCGTAGCCCACGTACCCCGGCGGCGCGCCGATCAGCCGCGCGACCGCGTGCTTCTCCATGTACTCCGACATGTCAATGCGCACCATCGCCTGCTCGTCGTCGAACAGGAACTCGGCCAACGCGCGCGCGGTTTCCGTCTTCCCCACGCCCGTGGGCCCGAGGAAGATGAATGAGCCGATCGGGCGGTTCGGGTCCTGGAGCCCGGCGCGCGACCGGCGGACGGCGTCCGCCACGGCGAGCACCGCTTCCGGCTGCCCGATCACCCGCTTGGCGAGCTCCTCGTGCAGCTTGGTGAGCCGCTGCTTCTCGCTCTCCATCATGCGTGTGACCGGAATGCCGGTCCACTTGGCGACGATTTCGGCGATGTCCTCGTCGGTGACTTCTTCCTTCAGGAACCGAGCTCCACCCGACTGCTGTGAGGCAAGCCGCGCTTCCGTGTCCTTGAGCTGCGCCTCGAGCTTCGGGATCCGGCCGTACTGGATTTCCGCCGCGTTCCCCAGGTCGCCCGCCCGCGTCGCCTTGTCGGCCTCCGTGCGCGCCTCTTCGATCTGCTGCTTGAGCTTGCCGACGTCGCCGAGCGCGCTCTTCTCGAGTTGCCATTGCGCGCGCATGGCGGCGCTCTTCGCCTTCAGCTCGGCGAGTTCCTTCTCCAGGGCGGCTTTCCGCTCCTTCGACGCCGCGTCCTTTTCCTTGGCCAATGCAGTGCGCTCGATTTCCAGCTGCACGGCGCGGCGCTCGACCTCGTCAATCTCCTGCGGCAGCGAATCAATCTCGATGCGCAGCCGGCTCGCCGCCTCGTCCACCAGGTCAATCGCCTTGTCCGGCAGGAACCGGTCGCCGATGTACCGGTTCGACAGCGTGGCCGCCGCGACGACCGCGCCGTCCGTGATCCGGACCCCATGGTGCGATTCGTAGCGCTCCTTGAGGCCGCGCAGGATCGCGATCGTGCTCTCGACCGTCGGCTCGCCCACGAACACGGTCTGGAACCGGCGCTCCAGCGCGGCGTCCTTCTCGATGTTCTTGCGGTACTCGTCGAGCGTCGTGGCGCCGACCACGCGCAACTCACCGCGTGCCAGCAGCGGCTTCAGCATGTTGCCCGCGTCCATCGAGCCCTCAGCCTTGCCCGCGCCGACGAGCGTGTGCATTTCGTCAATGAACACGACGAACTGCCCGTTGCTCGACGTGATTTCCTTGAGCACCGCCTTCAGCCGCTCCTCGAACTCCCCGCGGAACTTCGCGCCGGCGATCAACGCGCCGAGGTCGAGCGCGACGAGCCGCTTGTTCTTGAGCGACTCCGGCACGTCGCCGTTCACGATGCGCTGGGCAAGGCCTTCCGCGATCGCCGTCTTTCCCACGCCCGGCTCGCCAATCAACACCGGGTTGTTCTTCGTGCGGCGCGAGAGCACCTGGATGACGCGCCGGATCTCCTCGTCGCGCCCGATAACCGGGTCGAGCTTGCCCTTTCGGGCGACTTCGGTGAGGTCGCGCGTGAACTTCTGCAGCGCCTGGAACTGGTTCTCGGGCGTCTGGTCGGTGACCTTGTGCGCGCCGCGCACCGCCTTGAGCGCCTCCGCGAGGCCCTTCGCCGTCACGCCCTGCCCCTTCAGGATTGTTGCGCTTTCGCTCCCCTTGGTCGTGGCCAGCCCGATCAGCAGGTGCTCGGTCGAGACGTACTCATCGCCCATCGCCTTCGCTTCTTTCTCCGCGCTGTCGACGACGGCGTTCAGTTCACGCGAGAGCGACGGGCTCGCGTCGGTCTGCTTGGGATAGCGGCCGATCTCGGTGTCGATCACTTGGACGAGCGCCGGGATCTTGACGCCGAGCTTCTGGAGGATCGGCGAGACGATGCCTTCGTCCTGGTCGAGCAGGGCGCGCAGCAGGTGCACGTCGTGCGCGACCGGGTTGCCATTCTTCCGGGCGAGCGCGATCGCCTCGTTCAGCGCTTCGGCGGACTTGACGGTGAGTTTGTCTGCGGAGATCACGGGAATGCGGGTTAGGGTGCTGCCGGTGGATCAGGCACTGCTGGAGCATGTTTCGTTCCGTGAATGCTACGCCAATACGGCTGGTCGTGTGCCGCGGCTTCAGCGGGGTCCTGTCGGGCTGGCGTACCCGGGGCCGGTCCCGGTAGCCTTCTCCCATGGACTCCCGGATTCCGCGCGCGCTCACGTGCGCCATCATCGCATCTGCTGCCGCGGTCGCGCAGGCCAACGCCCAGGCGCAGGCCCAGCAGGTTCCCGTCGTCGTCAGCGCGTCGTGGCTCGAGAAGAACCTGTCCAAGCCAAACGTGGTCGTGATCCACGCCACGCAGGGCAAGCCGGACTACGACGCGGGCCATGTGCCGGGTTCGCGCTGGCTGCCGTGGACCAGCTACACGGTTTCCGTGCCCAATGGACTGTCCACGCAGCTGCCGGCCGCGGAGCCGCTGGACTCAGCGCTCGAGGCAATCGGCGTGCGCGACGACTCGCACATCATCGTGTCGGGCGGCCCGATCCAGACATCCGCGCGGCTCTTCTACACGCTCGAGTACTACGGGTTTGCGGGGCGCGTGTCGTTCCTGGACGGGGGCATAGACGCCTGGCGCGAGAGCGGGCGCGCGGTGGAGCGAACCGCACCGGCCGCCCCGGCTCGGGGATCGGTGACGTTGCGCGCGACGCCCTCGCGGCTCGCCGAGGCCGGCTGGATCAACACGTCGGCGAAGGCGGAGGGAGTGGCGATCCTCGACGCCCGCCTCCCCGAGTTCTTCACGGGTGAATCGAGCGGCGGCCAACCGCGGGCCGGGCACATCCCGGGTGCCGGGAACGTGCCGTTTGCGTGGCTGACCGGCGAAGTCTCACTGCTGCGCGAGCGTGGCAAGCTGCAGCGGTTGTTCGAGCAGGCCGGCGCGCGAAAGGGGCAGAAAGTGGTGACCTACTGCCACATCGGGATGCAGGGGTCGGCGCTGTACCTCGCGGCGCGCCACCTCGGTTACGACGCGGCGCTGTACGACGGGTCGTGGGAAGAGTGGAGCCGGAAGGCGGAACTGCCGATCGTCGGGCCCGTCCGCCCGTAGCGCCGCTACCGCAGCGCCGTTGGCGTACTGCCGGTTAGTTCCGGCCGCTAATCGCGCGACCCGCTTCGACCGTCTTGAAACCGTTCTCGCCCCAACCGATCACGAACACGCGGAAGCCCTGCTTGTAGCGCTGCTCCATCACTTCAGGTGTGTTGGCCGGGAATCCGCACGGCACCTTGAACTCGTTGCACGCGTCGAGGACCTTCTGCAACGCCGCTTCCCAAGCGGCATCGTCGCGCACGCGGCGCGGCGGCGACACGGTTGAGTCAATCTTCGAGAACACGCC
>VGVM01000047.1 GCA_016874035.1 Gemmatimonadota bacterium | reverse complement strand
TAGCGCGTATTTTCCATCGGTCAGATTTGCTGATCCCGACCACGGTCGCATCTCCGTCGCTCCTTCCAACCCGGACCAACCACATGAATCGCCTGATCCGCCTCTTCGCGCTGCTCACCTTCGTCGCCGTCGCGCCGGCGCTTTCCGCCCAGGATGCCCCGAAGCCCGCGGCGCCCTCCACCGCCGGCGACGCATTCGTCGGTAAGTGGGAAGGCACGCTTCAGGGCCCGCAGGGCGATCAGCGGCTCGTCGCCCAGTTCAAGAAGGACTCGACCTTCGCCTGGCTCGGCATGGTGACCAGCGATCAAGGCGAAATGGTCCTCCGCTCGATCACCATTGAAGGCGACAAGCTGACCGCGACCGCGACGCTCGACATGGGCGGCCAGGGCCTCGAGCTCTGGTACACGTTTACCCGCAAGGACGACACGCTCACTGGCACGATCGAAGCCAGCTTCAACGGGCAGAGCATGGCGTTCCCGATGACGCTCAAGAAGACGCCGTAGCGTTTACGCCACGGGCGCCGGCGCATGGCGGGCATTACACGGTATGACGCCCGCCGTGCGCTGACGAGGTTCGGAGGACAGGCCAAGGCGCTCGGTGGAGCGCTGACGGTCATGTGGGGGGCGCTGGCCGCAAACGCACTCGCGGCCGGCGCCTTGTTTTCATACGGCATCGTGCCCCGGACGCTCACGGGGCTGCGCGGCATCCTGTTCGCGCCATTCATCCACGGCAGCGTCGAGCACCTGCTTTCGAACTCGGTACCGTTCGCCGTGCTCGGCTGGCTGGTGCTGACGCGGGGTCGGCGCCGCTTCATCGGCGTGACGCTGGCCGCGATGCTGGGCGCGGGCCTGAGCGCCTGGCTGCTCGGCGCGCCCGGCTCGGTTCACGTCGGGGCGAGCGGCGTGATCTTTGGCTACCTCGGCTACCTCATGCTCAACGGCTGGTACGAGCGGCGGTTGATTCCTATCCTGATGAGTGTCGGCGTGACCGCGCTCTGGGGCGGCGTCGCGTTCGGCGTGCTGCCCGGCCAGCCGGGCGTAAGTTGGCAGGCGCACCTGGGCGGGTTTGTTGCCGGGCTCTGGGCTGCGAAACGATTGCACCGAACGGAGGCGTTCCGATGATCCGAACTCGTGTTGGTCGAGCACTGATTGCCGGCGTGGTTCTCGCCGGAGGCGCGGTGGGGCTGCACGCGCAGACGGCCGCCATGGCATCGCCAATCGCTACACCGGCGAACGCGAGCGGACTCCAACGCCTGCTCGATGCGGAACTGGCGCGGTTTCCCGGCGTCGCGGGCGTGTGGGTCAAGCACCTCACGACGGGCGAGGAAGCCGGTGTGCGCGCCGACGATGGCTTCAACAGCGCCAGCGTAATCAAGATCCCGGTGATGCTCCAGGCCATGCAACAGGCGGATGCCAAGCGGCTCGCGCTGTCGGATCGGGTCACGATCGCGCCGGCTGACTATGTCGGCGGCACGGGGATTTTTCGCTACAACGACGGCGGCTTGCAGCCGACGCTCCGCGACGTGCTCCTGCAGATGATCATCACGAGCGACAACACGGCGACCGACCTGGCGATCGCGCGGGTGGGCGGCGTCGGCGCCGTCAACGCGTGGCTCGCGCAGCTTGGCTATGGGACCACGCTGAAGCTCAACTACACCGTGCGGGATGTGTTCGCGAAGCGCGCCGCCTTGCCGCAGGGGTCTGACCCGACGGAGCACACGCGTTCAGACCGCGGCTACTGGCTCGGTGAAATGACACCGCGCGCGACGGGACGCATGCTGGAGGCCATCCAGCGCTGCGCGGATGGCACGGCTGCCGCGCCGGCGATCGCGTCGAAGGAATCCTGCACCGACATGATGCGCATGCTGCGCGCGCAGCAGCTGGGCGTGCGGCGATTGCCTCACTTCCTGGGTGTGCCCGTCGCGCACAAGACCGGCGATTTCCCGCCGGTGGTGGCGAACGACGTGGGCGTCATCTTCGCGCGCAGCGGGCCGATCGTGGTCTCGTTCTTCTCGAACTCGATCACCGGCCAATACGCCGAAGCCGAGGACCGGATCGGGCGGATCGCGCAGCTGATCGTCGAGTACTTCGACGGGAACCGCTAGACTCTGCAACCTGCCTACCGAACAGGCGTCTCGGCTCATGAACGGCACAGAACGACGAAAACAGAAGAACAGCGAATAACTCGTTGGTTCTTGCCGTTTTCGCCGTTATCACTCCCGCGATAGGCCCGAGAACTAGGTCAAACTACGGCCGCACGGTCACCGTAATCGGCGCGGAGATCAGCTCCGGCCCGATCACCTTGTGCTCGTGGTCGCCCAGTACGAGCCGGAGTGTGTGACGTCCCGGCTTGAGCGTGATCGTGGTTTCGATCTGGCCCTTGCCGAAGTGCAGGTTCACGGTGTCCTGCGGAATCACGACACCCGTCGCAGGCGCCGCGGTGTTCACCAGCACGTGGAAGTGCCCGACGCCCGTCGCATTGACGCCGGCCGGCGCGACCCCATAGTTGCGCAGGCCGAACACGACTGGGAATGTCGCGGGCACCGTGGCGCCGTTGGCGGGCGCCCGGAAGAAGATCTCCGGTTTTGGCGCCGCCGCCGGAGCCGGCGCGGCGGGCTGTGCGCGAGCCGTGGTCGCCAGTGCCACGGCAACAGCAAGACCGGTTACGAGATTCTGGACGCGCGCGGATGCAAGCATGGAATGCGGCTCAGTCGGTGGAGGATTGGTTGGGTGGCGCCGGTCAGCGCGCCCGCGTGGTCCGCGGCGCCTTGCCGCAGTTCTCCGGCCAGTTCGCCGGCCACTGCCCCGGCGATTTCTCACGAGAGATGAACTCCGGATCCTCGGATGCCGCGTACACCATCAGCGCCGCAAGCGTCGCGTTGTGCTTGAGGTCATCGAAGACCACCTTGTCGTACGTGTCGCGGTTCGTGTGCCACGTGTAGCTGCCGTAGTTCCAGCCGACGGCGCCGAACCCGAACGACGGCGTACCGTAGCACGCGAAGACGGCTCCATCCGTGCCACCCGGGTTCCCCGTGGGCGCGTCGTTGAAGCTCCACGCGACGGCATTGAAGCTCATTGAATCCGTATAGAACGTCGGGAGTTGCTCCCACCACTTCTTGAGGTGGCGGCCGGCATTCGTGAGGCCGGAAACCGAGATGTTCTGCACGCGCCCGGTGCCGTTGTCCTGGTTGAAGAGCGCCTGCAGGCCCTTCATCACCTGGGGGTAATCCTCGGTGAACGCGCGCGAGCCATTGAGTCCCTGCTCCTCACTGTTCCAGTGACCGACCATGATTGTGCGCTTCGGGCGAGGATACGCCTGCTTGAGCAGTCGCATCGCCTCCATGGCCATCAGCGTGCCCGTGCCGTTGTCCGTCGCGCCCGAGCCGCCGTCCCATGAATCGAAATGCGCGGAGAGCATCACGTACTCATCCGGCTTCTCCGTACCGCGGATGGTCCCGAGCACGTTGAACGCGGGCCGCTCGCCAAGCAGCTGGCCGTCGAGCGCGATGCGCACCATCGGCTTCTGCTTGTTCTCGGCGAGCCGATACACGAGCCCGTAGTCCTCGCAGCTGAGCGTCACGGCCGGCGCGACCGTGTTGTAGCTCTCGAACACCTCGACGACGCCCCAACCGCCCGCACCGCCGGCGCGGCCGGACATCGCCTGCTGGAGCGACTGCGCCATGCCGCCGCCGCGCGCGCTGTTCCCGGCAGGCGGGCCGCCGCGCCCACCGGCACCGCGTCCACCGGCGCCGCCGCGACCGCCGGCATTCTGCGCGAACGGATTCGCGAAGCCCGACAGCTTGAGCCGCGACGTCAGCATGCCAACGACGCCGGCCTTCTCGAGCCGCGTGCCCAGGGTGCCCGTGCCCAGCGCAAGCCCGTAGCCCGTACCGCGATACGCCTTCGCCGGATCCTGGTCATTCGCCCACTCGCGCTGCATGAGCGCAACGGCCGTGTCCATGCGCGCGATCGCGGCGGGCGTGCCCCAGCGCTGCCAATCATCGGACGGCCGGCAGGTGGGCCACGCGGGCGAGAGCATGACGATCTTGCCGCGCGCCTGCGGGAGCCATTTCACGAATTCCGTGCTGTCCGAAAATTTCGGCAGGATGATCGCCTCGGCCGTGACCGGGCGGCCGCCCGGGGTGCCCGGGCTCCACGCGAGCATCTGCCCTTCGAGCGAGCGCACGCGCGGCTGCATCAGGTCAATGTGCGAGGTCCCGCGCCGCCATCCGCGCCAGGTGCCGTAGTTGTGGAATGAGCCGTCAATGCCCCACTCCTTGTACATCTTCACCACCCAATCGCCGGAGCTCTGATAGCCCGGGCTGGCCGTCAGCCGCGGCCCGATCGAGTCGAACATCGTCTGCGCGAGCCGCGGCAGCCAGGAGCTGTCCATGCCGAGCCGGAAGAGCCGCTGCGCGGTCGCATCGGGACCCTGTGCGGAGAGCGAAAGCGGCGCAAGGACAAGGACGAGCGCGGCGAGGGCGATACGGCGGATCGAATGCTTGGTAGTCATGGGTGGTCCGTGGTCTCTGTGATTCGGTTTTCGGGCAATAATCGCTGCGAATCGCTGCGTCATGCGATCCGTTCGGGCTCCAGCACCTTCTCTACGACACGCCCGCCCTCGATGCTGACGTAATACACCTTCGCGGCCGCGCGCGTGGACACCAAGCGCTTCACCTCGTTGTCTTCAAAGTAGATGCCCGCATCGTTGTCGCAGGCATAGCCGGGCTTCATCGTGCCGTTCCCGATCAGCCGCTGGTAGAGCGGCCGCCGCCCCGGCTCCGCGTCATAGTGGGGCGAGTGGCTGCCCTTGAGGAAGCCAAGGCACTGCACCACGGTGAGTTCCTTGGGGCGCGAGTCCGTCGTGCCCTCCTCGAACCAGCAAAGCGAACCCGCGCTCGCTCCGCCGAGCACGATGCCGCGATCCCATGCCTGCCGCAGCACCACATCAATGCCCTGCGCCTTCCAGATGGCCTGCTGGTTGAGCGTATTGCCGCCGGATACGACGATCGCGTCCACGTTGAGGAAGACCTCGTCCCAGCCCAGGGCCTGGGCGGTCGAGGCGATGAAGCTGTTCTGCGCCGACGGCTCGACGTCGAGCGGCGCGCAGTTCTTGAAGAACGTGATCGTGCCCGGCTGGCTGTCGGCGGACGCCGTGGGCAAATAGCACATCTTCGGGCGCCGCTTGCCCGTGAGTTGCGCCATGTAGCGGATGAACGCCGTGTTGAAGCCGCCGCCGGCGATCAGGATCTTCCGCGTCGCGCGGCCTTGGGGTTCCGCCTCGGCTGACTCCGCCTCGGGGACGCCACCGGGTGTGTTTCCGGCGGCGAGGCCCGCAGTACCGAGGGCCGAAGTGACGAGAAAGTCGCGTCGTTGCATGGGTCGAATATGCACTCCGAGGAGCCGGGTTGGCGGGTCATCCCCCGTCCGCCAGCAGTAACTTCCCCGCTCCCGTGAAGTCGCTCGCCCCGACCACCAACCGCTCGTCGCGCCGCGCCTACAACGCGTTCGTGCGCGCATACGCAGAGCGAAAGCTCGACGCCGAGACCGATGCGCGACGGGACGTCGCCCGACCTTCCACGGACGAAGCCGCGGAAAGCGGACCGAAACGCACCCGGCGCGAATACTTCAACGACTACCTGCGCTGGCTCGCGCCGCACCGCGTCGCGATCGGCGTCTTCGTCATCCTCGCGCTCGCCGTCGCCGGGCTGCAGATGATCGAACCGCTGTTCATGCGCTACATCGTGGACAAGGTGCTCCTCGTGCAGGGCGTCGAGACCGCCGAACGGCTTCGCCTGCTGAACCTGGCGGGCAGCGTGTTCCTCGCGGCGATCATCGCGCAGAACCTCCTCAACGCCTTCAAGGACTACAAGCAGCGCCAGCTGAACACCAAGGTGATGCTCTCGCTCCGGCGCTCGCTCTTCGAGCGCCTGGTGAACCTGCCGCTCAACCGGCTCTGGGACATGAAGACCGGCGGCATCCTGTCGCGGCTCACCGGCGACGTGGACACCACGAGCGGGCTGCTGCAGCTCGCCATCGTCTCGCCCGCGCTGTCGGTGGTCCGCCTGGTGATCGCCATCAGCGTGCTCATGACGCTCAACTGGCGCCTCGCGCTCACCGCGCTCGCGATCATCCCCGGCATCATGGTCATCAGCTTCATCTCGGCGAAGCGGATCCGGCCGATCTATCGGTCGGTGCGCAAGGATATCGAGCAGATTGACGGCCGCGTGGGCGAGACGTTCTCGGGCATTCGCGTGGTACGCGCGTTCCGCCGCGAGGTCAGCGAGTTGCTCGAGTACATGCGCGGACGGCACACCGTGCTGCGCAAGGAACTGTTTGCGCAGCGCCGCGAAATGGTGATCTGGACGGCGTGGGGCCTGCTCATGGGTGCCGTGAACGTTGTGATCGTCTGGTACGGCGGTTGGTTGAACATCCAGGGCGGCGCGTCCATCGGCGACATCATGGCGTTCCAGTGGTACACGTTCCTGCTGCTCAATCCCGTGTGGAACATCGTGAACTCGTTCTCCGAGATGCAGCGATCGCTCGCGGCGACGGAGCGCGTGTTCGAGATCCTGGCGCTCGCGCCCGACAAGCCCGACCGGCCGGGTGCCGTCGCGGCGCCGAAGGACGTCGCCGAGATCCGGCTCGAGGGCGTGGCGTTCGAGTACCGCGCCGGCCGCCCGGTCGTGCAGGACTTCTCGGTGACCGTCCCCGGCGGTTCCGTCGTGGCGCTGGTGGGGCGAAGCGGCGCCGGGAAGACGACGATCACCGACCTCGTCGCGCGCTTTCACGACCCGAGCAGCGGCCGCATCCTCGTGAACGGCGTGGACATCCGCGATTACAAGCTCACCACGTACCGTGACCTGCTCGCGATCGTGCAGCAGTCGGTCTTCCTCTTCGACGGCACGGTGCGCGAGAACATCGCCTACGGCCGGCACGACGCCACCGACGCCGAGGTCGAGGACGCCGCGCGCCGCGCGAACGCGGCGGAGTTCATCGAGAAGCTGTCGGAGGGCTACGAGACGATCGTGGGCGAGCGCGGCGTGAAGCTGTCAGGCGGGCAGCAGCAGCGCCTCGCGATCGCGCGGGCGATCCTCAAGGCGCCGCAGATCCTGATCCTCGACGAAGCCACGAGCAACCTCGACACCGAGAGCGAGCAACTCATCCAGTCCGCGATGGCCGGGCTGCTCGCCGGACGCACGACGTTCGTGATCGCCCACCGGCTCTCGACCGTCCACCGTGCGGACCTCATCCTCCTGATGGAGGACGGGCGGGTGGTCGAGCGTGGGACGCACGCCGAGCTCATGGCCGCGAAAGGCACCTACTTCGAGATGGTGCAGCGGCAGATGGAATCGCACGGGGAGTCGGCCGAGTCGGTGTTCCGATAGTGCTGGACCTGCCGTTCCTCGCGGTGGTGGCGCTCGTCGCCATCGTGAGCGGCGCAACGGCATCGGTGGCCGGCTTCGGGATCGGCAGCATGCTCACTCCGCTGCTGGCGCTGCGATTCGGCATGGACACGGCCGTGGCTGCGGTGGCGATCCCGCACGCATTTGCCACTGGCGTCCGCTGCTGGCGACTCCGGCATGCCATTGACCGCGGTGTGCTGCGCGGGTTCGGCGCGATGAGTGCGGCGGGCGGGCTGGCCGGTGCGCTGCTCTACAGCCGCGTGGGAAGTGAAACGCTGACGGTGGTACTGGGCATCCTGCTGATCGCGACCGCGATCGCCGCCCTGACGAACTGGGCCGCGCGCGTGCGACTCGGCCACGCGGGCTCAATGGCGCTCGGCGCGCTGTCCGGCCTGTTTGGCGGGGTCGCGGGAAACCAGGGAGGCCTGCGGGCGGCGGCGTTGCTCGGCTTCGGCCTCACGCCGGCGGCCTTCGTCGCGACCTCGACGGCAGTCGGCGTGGTCGTGGATGCGGCGCGCACACCCGTCTATCTCTGGCGAGCGGGCGCCTCACTGGCACCGCTGGCGGCGCCGCTGATCGTGGCGACACTCGGCGTGCTGGCCGGCACGATCATCGGGGAACGCATCCTGCTCGGGCTCTCGCGCGAACGCTTTCGAGCCGTGATCGGCGCGCTGATCGGGGCGCTGGGGCTCTGGCTGCTCATCAGGACGGCCTGAGCGGCGTTGGTCTCACGCTCCCGGGCCACCGCGGAACATGAAATACGCGGCGCCGACGAGGCACAGTGCGGCGTAGAGGTAATCGAGCTTCACCGGCTGCTTCATGTACAGCACCGCGAACGGGATGAAGACGGCGAGCGTGATCACTTCCTGCAGGATCTTCAGCTGACCGAGCGACATCGTGGTGAACCCGATGCGGTTGGCCGGCACCTGGAGGAGGTACTCGAAGAGCGCGATGCCCCAGCTGACCAGCGCCGCGATGTACCAGGGCTTCGCGGCGAGGTTTCGCAGGTGCGCGTACCAGGCGAACGTCATGAAGACGTTGGAAAGGACCAGCAGGCCGGCGGTTCGCAGGATGACGGACATTCGGTAGGATTCAGGGGTACCGTGGGTGAAACGAGCAGCATCGCGGCGCGCAACACGGCGTGACCCACGCGGGCTCAACAACCGGAGTCGAGATGCGATTGGTGAACCTCGTTCGAGCATGTCCTCGCACTGCGCTTATCGGGCTGGCTGCGGTCCTCGTGCTGCCGCCGGTGCCACTCCAGGCCCAGGGCGGCGCGCCCGCCATGACCGTGATCGTCGTGCGGCACGCGGAGAAAGGCACGGAACCGGCGAACGATCCTCCGCTCACCGACGCGGGCACCGCCCGGGCCAAGGCGCTGGCGGCCGCGCTCGCCAACGCGAAGGTCGGTGTGGTGATCACCACGCAACTGCTCCGCACCCGTGACACCGGCCGCCCGACCGCGGAGGCCGCGAAGGCGCCGATGGAAGTGGTGCCCACAGGCGGTGCGGCCGCCGTACACGCCAAGGCCGTCGCCGACGCCGTGAAGAAGCACAGCGGGAAGACCGTCCTGGTGGTCGGCCACAGCAACACGGTCAATCACATCGTCGCGGCGCTTGGTGGCCCGACCTTCGGCGACCTCTGCGACTCCGAATACTCGAACCTCTACACGTTGGTCATTGACGCCGGCGGGACGCGGTTCATGAAGTCCACCTTTGGCGCGCCTTCGCCCGAAGTCGCGACCGGCTGCCCGGTGATGAAATGAACGCGCTGCTCAACGCCACAGCCGCGCAGTGTCGGTATCAACTGCAGACACTCGACCAACTCACGGCCGGCATCGACGACGCCGCGCTCGCACGCGAACCGGCGCCGGGGCTCAAGACGGCCGGTTGGCTGGTCGGGCACCTGGCGGTAACGGGCGATTTCGGGCGGAAGCTCTGCGGACGCCCGCCGATGTGCCCCAAGGAGTGGCGCGCGATGTTCAACCCGGGGACTCAACCGTCCCACGATGCCGCGTCGTATCCGCCGGCGGCGACGCTGGTCGCGACCATGCGCGCCGTGTACGACGACCTCAGCAGGGCCGCCCCGGCCCTGGACGATGCGATCGCGGCCGGTCCGAACCCGTTCGCACCGGCGGCACACGCCCTGCCGACCGTCGCGGATTTCGTGGGCTACCTCATGAGCGGCCACTTGCTGTGGCACCTCGGTCAGCTCTACTCGTGGCGCAAGGCGGACGCCGCCAGGCGATAGGCGCGGTATCTTTGGGGCTCGGAGCGGACACCCGTCCGCGCCTCCCAAGCCCAAACCGCAGCACCCACATCCCGGCCCGCCCCGGCCGGCGTAATGGAGATACGTCCGATGCAACGGAAGGCAGAAGCCCAGTGGAACGGCGACCTCAAAAGCGGGAACGGTCGGATCAAGCTTGAGAGCGGCGCGTTCGACGGCCCCTACTCGTTCACCAGCCGTTTTGAGAGCGGCACCGGCACGAACCCGGAAGAGTTGATCGGCGCCGCGCACGCAGGCTGCTTCTCGATGGCGCTGGGCGCCGCGATCGGCCGTGCGGGGCACGCGGTCACGAGCATTCATACCACGGCGACCGTCGAGATCACCAAGGGCGAGAAAGGCTTCTCGATCTCGAACATCGCGCTGACGACCCGCGGCGTCGTCCCGGGCCTTTCGGCAGACGAGTTCAGGAAGTTCGCCGAGGAAACGAAGACCGGTTGCATCGTCTCGCGCGCGCTCTCCGCCGTGCCGATGACGGTGGACGCACAGCTCGCGTCCGCGTGATCCGGCTGGCCTCGTGCATCGCCGTCGCCGCCGCGACGGCGATTGCCACGGCCCAACCGGCGCACGGCCAGCAGCGGCGGCCGAGTTCCACCGCGACACGTACCGCGACGGCGCCGACGATTGACGGCGCACTGACCGAAGCGGCGTGGCGCACGGCGCCCGTGCTGGCGGGGTTCACCCAGAACGAGCCGACGGAGGGCGCTCCCGTGTCCGAGCGCACGGAAGTGCGCATCCTGTGGGATGCGCACGCCGTGTACATCGGCGCGTGGATGTTTGACCGCGATGCTGGTGCGATCGTGGTCGGCGAAACGCGCCGCGACGCGTCGATCTCCGACTCCGACGCGATCAGCATCCTGCTCGACACCTACCTCGACGGCCAGAACGGCTTCCTCTTTGCCACGTCGCCGGTCGGCATCGAATACGACGGCCAGGTCACGCGCGAAGGCCAGGGCGGGTCCGGCGCGACGAACCAGCAGCGCGTGCAACGCGGCGCCGGCGGCGGGTTCAACCTCAACTGGGACGGCAGCTGGGACGTCGCGACCTCGCGTGACAGCACGGGCTGGTACGCGGAGTTCCGGATCCCGTTCTCGACGCTGCGCTACGGCAAGGGCGGCGCGCAGCGCTGGGGGATCAACCTCGCGCGGACGATTCGCCGCCGCAACGAAGAAGCGTTCTGGGCGCCGATCCCGCGGCAGTTCGACCTGCAGCGCGTGTCGCTCGCCGGCGTGCTGAGTGGATTCGAGGCGCCGAATCAGCGCCTCTTTACCGCGACGCCGTATGTGCTCAGCTCGACCCGGAAGGACTACGTGGCCAAGACCGACGCGTCCACGGCGGGCGAGTTCGGCGGCGACGCGAAGATCGGCGTGACGCAGAGCCTCACGCTCGACCTCACGGCGGACACGGACTTCGCGCAGGTCGAGGTGGACGATGAGCAGCTCAACCTGACGCGATTCCCGTTGTTCTTCCCCGAGAAGCGCCCGTTCTTCCTCGAGAACGCGGGCACCTTCGCGGTCGGCACGCCGCAGTCGGTCGAGCTCTTCTTCAGCCGGCGAATCGGCATCCAGAGCGGCTACGAGGTCCCCATCACAGGCGGTGGCCGCCTGACGGGCAAGCAGGGGAACTACACCGTCGGCCTGATGAGCCTGCAGACGGAAGAGGTCTTCGGCACGACGTCGTCCGGCGCCCCGACGCGCATCGCGGCCCCGACCAACTTCGCCGTCGGCCGCGTGATCCGTGACTTCAGGAATCGCACGCGCATCGGCGCGATGATCGTCAACCGGACGAACACGTCCGGCGCATCGGACTACAACCGCACGTATGCCGTGGACGGCCGGCTCGGGATCGGGGCGCCGCTGACGTTCGATGGCTACGCTTCCCGCAGCGAGGTCCCCGGCGTGGACGACGGCGCGTACGCGTACGGCGTCGGCATGGCGTACACCAGCCGCGATTGGAACATCACTGCTTCGACGCGCGAGGTGGGCACGACGTTCAATCCGGGCGCGGGGTTCCTGCCGCGGTCCGCGTACCGCTTCCAGGCCGCGCGCATCCAGCGCAACGTGCGGTTTCCGGGCGTGAAATGGTTCCGCGAGTGGCGGCCCCACCTGCAGTACAGCGAGTTCATCGGGCTCGACGGGTTCAGCGAGACGCGGCTGATCCACACGGACAGCCACTTCGAGTTCTCCAACGGCGCGTTCTTCCAGCTTCCGGCGTTCAACCTCACGCGCGAGGGGATTCGTACGCCGTTCACGATTTCGAAGGGTGTGGTCGTGAAGCCGAACACGTACGACAATGCCGAACTGGGTTTCCAATACAACACGAACCTGAGCGCCCCGGTCTCGCTGCAGGGGCGCATTGACATCGGCGGCTTCTACTCGGGCCACCGCGCGGGAACCGGCTCCACCCTGAACGTCCGCATCGGCGACACCTTCACCAGCTCGCTCCGCGGCGACTATTACGACGTCTCGCTCGCCGAGGGACGGTTCACCTCGGTTATCTGGCGGCTGCGCACGGCGTATTCGTTCACACCGCGCGTGTACGTGCAGGCGCTCGTACAGTACAACAAGCAGACCGAGTCGCTGTCGAGCAATATCCGGTTCGGCTGGCTGAATACGGCCGGTACTGGTCTATTTGTGGTGTTCAACAACCTTGAGAACGTCGGCACGTTCGATCGGACGCAGTTGCCGGAAGGGCCGCTCGAGCGCGCATTCCTCGTGAAGTTCACCCGGCAGTTCAACCTCATCCGGGACCAGTGAGGTCGCAATGACTCGGAACATCCTCGTGGCAGGCACGGCGGTGGGCGTGGTCGCGTTCGCGGCGGCACACCATGTGCGCGACGCGCGCGCCGTGGAGGCGAACGTGGCGCAAGGTGTGGCGAACATCGAGGTGCTGAAGAGCCCGGCCGGCTCCGGGGCGGCGGAGTCGAACCTCACCGTAGGGCCGGACGGCAAGGTGTACCTGTCGTGGATCGAGCCGGCGCCGGACAGCGCGAGCGCGCTCCGCTTCGCCACCTTTGACGGGTCAGCTTGGTCCGCGCCGCAGACCATCTACAGCGGGCGCAACACGATGGTGAACTGGGCCGACTTCCCGTCGCTCGCCGTCGGCCCCAACGGCAGGATGGCCGCCCACTGGCTGCAGCGCTTTGGTCGTTCGTCGTACCAGTACGACATTCGCATCGCGCAATCGTCGAACGGGGGCCGTACGTGGACAACCGGCGACGCGCCGCACGTGGACCGCTCGGACACCGAGAAGGGGTTCGTCACCTTCTGGCGCGAGGGCGACGGATTCGGCGTCGCGTGGCTCGACGGGCGCAAGGCCGATAAGGCACGGCCGGACGCGAAGCAGGAAATGATGGTCTTTGCGACGACCGTGGGCGCACCGGGCGCACCGGCGCGGGAGACCGAACTCGATGGGCGCGCCTGCGACTGTTGCCAGACGACCGCGGCGATGACGGCGAACGGCCCGATCGTGGCCTACCGTGACCGCACGCCGAACGAGATCCGCGACATCAGCGTGACGCGCCGCGTGAACGGCAAGTGGACCACGCCCGTGCCCGTGTACAACGACAACTGGGAGATCAACGCCTGCCCGGTCAACGGCCCGTTCGTGGATGCGAAGGATCGCCGCGTGGTCCTCGCGTGGTTCACGGCGGCCAAGGACACGCCGCGCGTGAAGGTGGCGTTCTCGTCCGATGCGGGCGCGACGTTCAGCGCGCCGATCACCGTTGACGAAGGCGCCCCGGCGGGCCGCGTGGCGGCGCAACTGCTCGACGACGGCAGCGCGGTCGTGAGCTGGATCGAGCGCACGCGAGGCGACACGGCGAGCGTCCGCGCCCGGCGGGTCCGCGAAAAGGAAGGTGCCGGACCAGCCATGACCATCGCAGCATCGAGTGCGGCGCGCGCGGCCGGGTTCCCGCGCATGGCTCGCTCGGCCAACACGCTCTACTTCGCGTGGACCGTTCCCACCCGACCGTCGTCCGTGCAGTTCGCGCGCGTTGGCGTGTCGGCGTTTAAGTAAGACAGGACGCACGATGTTGTTCCACCTTCACCGACGACCGAACACCGACAGCTCAGCATTGCTGTTGTTGTTCCTCGCCGTCACCGCCTGCGCCGGCCCCGACGCCCCCAAGGGCGCCATTGCCGTCGGCGCCCCGGCACCGGACTACGCCACGCACTCGCTGGCGGGCGACTCCGTCTCGCTCACCGCGCTCAAGGGCAAGACCGTGTTGCTCAACGTGTGGGCGACCTGGTGCCACCCCTGCCGCGACGAGATCCCGCAACTCGAGGCGCTGCACCAACAGTACAAGGACCGCGGGCTCGAGGTCGTCGGCGTGAGCGTGGACGTGGACGGCATGCAGGACGGCATCCGCAGCTTCATGACCGACTTCAAGATGACCTACCCGGTCTGGCTCGATCCCGCCGAGCGTGTCTCCGCGCAGTTCCGCACCATCGGCGTGCCCGAGACGTTCCTGATCGATCGGATCGGGACGATTCGCTGGCGCAAGATCGGCCCGATCCAGCACGGCGACACCACGCTGACGAACGCGATCGAACGGGCGCTGACCGGCGGCGCATGACTGGGGCGGCCGGGTCGCGCACGTCCGGACAAACGATCGCTCGCATCTTCGCCATTGGCGCGGCCGTTGGGCTCGCCGGACTTGGCCTGTTCGCCGGCCTCCACGCGCTCGTGATCAAGCCGATCTGGAGCGAACTCGCGCAGGGCATCCCCTTCGTGATCGCAATCGGCGTTTCCGTGACCTGGGCGTATCACGAGTACGTGAAGACAGTCCCACAGGCCGTCTGCTCTACCGGTGGCCTGCGATTCGGGGCGATGATCTGGCTCTCGGCGCTGCCGGCGACGGCGCTCGCCAGCATCATGCGTGCGCGCGCCATGAGCGCCGACGCGAGCGTGGGCATGAGCCCGGGCGCAAGCGGCGGTTCGCTGCCGGCGTGGGTAGATGTCGCATCGGTCGTGCTCGCGCTCGCAGGCGGTGCGCTCGTGATTGGAGTCGTGACGCGGTCGAGGCGAGCGGCCGGCGCGGCCGCGGTCGCGGCGGGAGTCCTCCTCGCGGCGGGTGGAGGGCCGTTGCCGATCCTGCGCGGCGGGCGCGTCGCCGAGCTCTGGTTCGGGCTGTTCGTACTCGAGTGCCTGGGCGGCGTGGTGCTCGCGCAGCTGTACCGACGATTCATGAACCCGGGGACGGTACCGAGGGAAGCGGCTTCCGCCACCTGAGCACGCTGCGCACGAGGACTCTCGCGCGACGAGGGAGTTGAAACAGGACCCGCGCGATGCACGTCGTATTTGTATCCAATACGAGGTCCTGATGCCTGGCGTTTCCACGCTCCGCGTAAACCTGCTGCGCGCGCTCTACCTGCTCCTCTTTGCCGGGCAGGCGTCCATCCAGTTGCCCATCCTCATCGGCCGCGGAACCACTCTTTCGTTCTGGCAGGGGGTGGGGGCAAGCATGCTCTTGTCGCTGGCGCTGTTGTCGCTCGTCGGGGTTCGCTACCCACTCCAGATGATCCCGCTGCTGCTGTTCGAGTTCGCTTGGAAGCTGACCTGGGTGATTGCCATCTTCCTCCCGCGCTGGCTTGGCGGCACACTCGACGCGGCCACGGCGCAGTCCGCACCGGAGATCATGGCAGGCGTCATCGTGCCGCTGGTGATCCCTTGGCACTACGTCGTCCAGAACTACGTGCGGAAACCCGGTGACCCATGGCGTCGGCCCCCGGCGGAGGCCGCAGCGGCCGGTCGCAACGGGTAGTGCCGCCCCGATCCCGGGCCGAAACCCGGGAGCCTCAGTGGGTTAGAATTCCCGTATGCGCTTTCGGACTCGTTCGCCCGTGGTCGCCGCCGTTGCAGTGACCGCATCACTCCTCGCAGCCGCGTGCACGCTCGAGGCCCCGGTCACCGTCGAACCCGTGGACATCAGTACCACCAACTTCGCCACGGCGCTCGGGGTCAACCTCGCGCAGATGACCAAGACGCCGAGCGGGCTCTACTATCAGGACGTTCCGGCCGGCAGCGGAACGACGGCGGTATCGGGCAATCGGGTGACCGTCCACTACACCGGTTTCCTGACCAGCGGCTCGACGTTCGACAGCAGCGTCGGCAAGACGCCGTTCTCTTTCACGATCGGACGCGGCGAAGTCATCGCCGGCTGGGACGAGGGGATCCAGGGCATGAAGGTCGGCGGCACACGCAAGCTCGTGATCCCGCCCACGCTCGGGTATGGCGCCGCGGGCGCCGGTGCGATCCCGTCGAACGCCATCCTCGTGTTCAACGTGCAGCTCCTCAGCATTCCCTGAGCGAGCCGCCGGGTCGTCCCGAAAACAGAGCGCCCGGCCAGTCTGGACCGACTGGCCGGGCGCTTTCGTATCAGGACGCGTTACTTCTTCGCCGCCTTCGCCGCTTTCGCCGCCGCCGCCGGATCGTCGCGGAAGACGGGGTTCTGGTCGTCGTACCCGAACTTCACGAAGGCCGACGCCGCGAGCGCATCAATCGCCTTCTGCTTCGAGTCGAGTTGCGCGGTCATGTCCACCGGACGGCTGCCGAGCGCGGGGTCTGCGAGCGCGATCTTGATGCCGAAGTACCGATTGAACTTCGGCAGGACCTCCGAAAGGGTCATCCCCTTCAGGATCACGTTCCCTTCGGACCACGCCGTCGCGATGCCGATCCGCTCCGGGTCGGCATCCGTGATGCTGGAGTCCTTGCCGATGTACAGCGCGGCCGGCGCCGTCACTTCGCGGCGAAAGTCCTTGGCGCGGATCGAGGCGGAGCCGGACGTGAGCTTGATGAAGCCCTCGCCCTCGTCCTTGTACCCACTCACGATGAACGACCCTTCATCCACGACGAGCGCAGCGCCAGCCGTGCGAACCTCCAGCGGGGTGTTCGGGCTTGGCTTGACGTCAAATGACGCGGTCCCGTCCACCATCACGCCCCGGTACATCTCGTTGTAGTTGGGGATAATGGTCAGCTTCGTGGCCGGGCCAATATTGAGCTTCGACCCGTCGGACAGGGTGATATCACCCCGCTGGCCGTTGATCGTGTTGATCTTCCGCGCTTCGGCCGAGTTGAAGAGCGTGTTGAGCTTGTTGTCTTCGCTCGCCCGATCGAGGAAGTAGTAGCCGGCGCCGCCGAGGATGATCGCCGCCAGGCCAATGCCGATCTTGGCGCCCATGGACATGCCGGGTTCCGCCGTCGGGATATGTGAGTGCCGCGCTGTGCCGCCTGCCATGAATCGTCTCCTGAATTGGGTCCAACCGTCGTGCCGATACAGTACCGCCCCGGCGCGCGCCGCGAAAGGGACGACGGTAGCTTATCCGGAGTCGGCCAGGCACGGTCACCGCGATGGCGGCCGTCGTGCCGCCGGTCGGAGCGACCTGTGTCCCGGTCGTTCCCGTCCCGCCCACCCTTCTCCGCGGTCCGTCACCATGCCCCGCCACGTTTCCCTCGGTCTCGCCACCGTAGCCCTCGCGGCTAATGCCCTTACGGCGAGCGCCGTCGCCCAGTCCCAAGACCCGGCCATCATGGCGCGGGCGAAAGCAATCCACGACCGGGTGATCAAGCTCGATACGCACGTGGATTTCTCGCCCGCCAACATGAGCGACACGCCACCGAACTACGTCACCGGGCTGCGCACGCAGGTGGACATGCCGAAGATGAAGGCCGGCTTCAACGGCATCTTCTTCTCGATCTACACGGGCGCCGGACCGCTGACGCCCGAGGGGTACGAGGCCGCGTGGAAGGCGAACGTGGACAAGTTCGAGGCGGTGCACAAGCTCGCAACCCGGATGGCGCCCGAGCAGATCGAGATCGCGCGCACGGCCGCGGATGTCCGCCGGATCGTGAAGGCCGGCAAGCTGGTCGCGCTGATGGGCGTCGAGAACGGCCTCGGCGTCGGCACCGACATCACGCGCGTGAAGAAGATGGCCGATTACGGTGCGCGCTACATCTCGCTGGTGCACAACGGCCACAACCAGCTTTCCGATTCCAACACCGGCGAAGCCAGCGGCCAGTGGATGCACAACGGCGTGAGTGAACTCGGCAAGCAGGTGGTCGCCGAGGCGAACAAGTACGGCATCCTGCTCGACATCTCCCATCCGTCCAAGGCCTCGAACATGTGGGTGATGGCGAACAGCAAGGCGCCCGTCATCGCATCACACTCGTCGGTGCGGGCGCTGTGCCAGAGCGCATCGCGCGACCTCGACGACGAACAGCTCCAGGCGCTCAAGAAGAACGGCGGCGTCATGCAGACAACCGCGTTCGCGTCGTACGTGAACTGCACGCCGGCGCCATCCGCGGAGCGCGTCGCAGCGCTGGCCGCGCTCGCCAGCGAGTTCGGACTGGAGCCCGCCGTGGTCGGTCGCGCCGGCGGGCCGGGCGGCGGAGGCGGCGGAGGCGGCGG
>VGVM01000046.1 GCA_016874035.1 Gemmatimonadota bacterium | reverse complement strand
GTTCGGGTTGATTCCGTCGCCGAGGTCCGGCACCGCGCGGGCCTCGGACGGGTACATGTCCCACCGGGTTCGCCCCACGACTCGCGCGCCGACGCCCGCGGCAAAGAGAAGCTCGGTTGCCACCGGGTTAAGCGAAACGATCCGCTGGGCTGCGGTGGCGGCACCTGCCGCGACCACGCGTATCGTGTCGCCGTAGTCGTCCGTGATCGCCGCCGCCGATCCGGACGCCCCCGCCCCGCCTGCGCGCGGCGCCTCGCCGCAAGCGAACGTGAACGCCACCAGGCACGCCCCCGCGACCTGGCCCGCGCGACGCGACGCATCGCGCGCTGCCGCGCGAGCGCCCGGACTCCGGCCGAGCAGCACGGCGATCGCGACTCCGACAACAAGGATCAACGCGACGCCGATCACGCCGACGTCAAATGCGAGCGTTGATGCCCTCGTCGCGGCGAATCGCACCACGATCGCCGAGGGGTCCGGCACCTCGTCGGCGAAGAACCGAAGCGCCGGCTCGCCGCCAATCACGGTTGCGGAACCCTGATGCATGTCGCCGCCGGTCACCGTCGCGCCGGAGTCGGCGACAACGAGGTCCAGCGACGCCGTGGGCTGCGCGCCGGCAATCCGGAACTCGGAGTGACCCGGCGGCAGCCGGTACTCCCAGACGATCCGCTTGGCGCCGGGCGGGATGGCGGCGTGCAGCGCGATCGTTGGGCCGGTCAACCGCGCGGCGGGAACGTCCACTTCGCTTCCGGCCCCAATCGCCAACTGCTCTGCGACTTCGGGTACCTGGATCACGAACAGCGGCAGCGAATCGCGCGGGATCCGGGTCACGGTGCTGTCGTTCGCAAGGGCGAGCGCCTCAACGACATGGCGCGAGCCATCCGCCGCCGGCCCGGCGATCGCGATCTGGCGACCCGCCACGCGGAGCGGAATAGCCCGCGACGTAGTGTCGAACACGCTCAGCGTCACGGGTTGGTTCGCAGCGGACAGTGTCGTGAAGTACGCCACCCCGCCGCGCTCGGCCGACGCCATCCACGCAGCCGCCGAGTCCCCGCGAGGAATGGAAACGCTGAAGGCGCCGCGCACCGAGGTACGTACGGAATCCACCGGCCCTGCGCGGTCGCGTGCGATGCGGTGCAGGACCACCCACTGCCCGGCAAGCGCAGTGGCGTTCGGCCCGCTGCCGAGCACGAGTGTGCCGTTCACGACGGCGGTCGCCTGCGCGCCCAACGGGACGACCAGTGGCGCAACAAGCGCGGCGGCGGCGCTGACGGCCGCCGCCGCTACGGCTCTCAGCGCCAGCGGACCGTGAGGCGAGCTTCCATTCACATGCGAAACTTGCCGAAGTCTTCGGGACGCAGGCGTTCGAGATACTTACGCAACCGCTCCGCATCGCTGGGACCGGAGTCACCCGCCAACGGGTCGCCACCACCCGTTGGTGCCGCGTCGGTCGCGTCCGGAGCCGCCGACGCCGCCCCCTCGCCCGCATCGCCGGGCTCATACACCTCGAGCAACTCGGGGTTGGCGAAGATCGGCGCCTCGCAACGGAGCGCGAGCGCAATCGCGTCGGACGGTCGCGCGTCCACGACGACGGGCTCGCCCGCGCATCGCAGGTGGAGCTCCGCATAGAAGGTGTGCTCCACGACCCGACTGATGCAGACGCGCTCAAGCGTGGCCTGCGTGGCAGCGACAACGGACCGGAGCAGGTCGTGCGTCATCGGCCGTTCGCGCGGGACCGAATAGATCTGAGCCGCAATGGCATCGGCCTCCGGCCGTCCGATCCAGATCGGCAGGATGCGCTCGCCGCCCTGTTCCGCCAGGATCACGACGAACATCTTCTCGGCGCCGTCGTGACCAAGCCGTGAGACCGTCACCTCGACCATAGGCCCTCCCCTCCGTCCATCGTGCGCCGCCGTATCGAGCGGCGCCACCCGTCGGTTCACCGGCCGACGGCCTTCTTCAGCGCCGCGACCCGATCGGTCCGCTCCCACGGGAACAAGGTGACCTGCTTGCCGTGCCGGCGCGCCTTGACGCTGGCGCGTCCGAAATGCCCATACGCCGCGGTGTCGCTGTAGATCGGCTGCCGCAAATCGAGCGCCTTTGCGATGCCGATCGGCGTGAGGTCGAACACCGCGTCGACCGCGCGCATGATCCGGCGCTCATCCACGCGCGCCGTGCCGAACGTGTCCACCATGACCGAGACCGGCTTGGCCACGCCGATCGCATAGGCGACCTGCACTTCGCAGCGACGCGCGAGGCCCGCGGCCACGATGTTCTTCGCGACCCAGCGGGCCGCGTAGCAGCCGGAGCGATCCACCTTCGACGGGTCCTTGCCGCTGAACGCGCCGCCACCGTGACGGCCCATTCCGCCGTACGTGTCCACGATGATCTTGCGCCCCGTCAGGCCGGCGTCGCCTTGCGGGCCGCCCACGACAAACCGGCCGGTGGGATTGATGTGGCAGTGCATCCCCTTGGCCTGCAGCTCGCGCGGAATCACCGCGTCAATGACGTCGCGGCGGATTGCCGCGCGCAGCTTGGCGTTGGTGATGCTGTCCGCGTGTTGCGTGGACACCACGACGGTCTCGACCGCCACCGGCTCGCCCCCTTCGTACAGCACGGTGACCTGCGACTTGCCGTCCGGACGCAGCCACGGGAGCGTCCCGTCCTTGCGTCGCGCCGCCAGTGCCAGCGCCAGCTTGTGGGCAAGCATGATCGGCATCGGCATCAGCTCGGGGGTTTCGTCGCACGCAAACCCGAACATCATGCCCTGGTCGCCGGCCCCGCCGGTGTTCACGCCCATCGCGATATCCGGCGACTGCTGGTCGATCGTGGACATGACCGCGCAGGTGTGGGCATCGAAGCCATAGCCCGCTTCCGTGTACCCGATGCGGCCGATCGTGTCGCGGACCAGCGCCGGCAGGTGCACGTAGGCCTTGGTCGTGATCTCGCCGAAAATCGTCGCCAGGCCGGTCGTGACCATTGTTTCGCAGGCGACGCGGGACGTCGGATCCTCCGCCAGCAGCGCGTCGAGCACGGCATCCGAAATTTGGTCGGCGACCTTGTCCGGGTGCCCTTCGGTAACGGATTCAGACGTAAACAGATGCGGATGTTTCACGAGTGACCAGGGCGTCAGGGTTTGATGATACCGAATCTTAATCGGGCGGCCGCCCGCGGGCGGCGCACGAACCGTTCAGGCATGCAGCAGTTCGCTGTCCACCTCGGCCACCAGGCGCGCGCGCAGGATTCGCTCGGCCTCCGCCGCGGTTTCCGCACGCATGGCCTCCTGCACGGCGGCCGCGGCCACCGACGTGCGCACGCCCCGCACGATCAGCTTGACGCGCCCAACGGCGAGCGGGCTCACGCTCAGCTGGCGAATCCCGAGGCCGATCAACGCAAACGCCATGATCGGCTCGGACGCCATTTCGCCGCACACGCCCACGCCGATCCCACGGGCGGCGGCGACGGACTGCGTCATCTCGATAAGCCGAAGCACGGCCGGGTGCAGCGGCGTGTACCGTGACGCCAGCGTCGCGTTCCCGCGGTCAACGGCCAGCGTGTATTGCACCAGGTCGTTCGTCCCGATCGAAAAGAACGCCACGTGCCCGGCCAATGAATCCGCGAGCACCGCAGCCGCGGGCGTCTCGACCATGATGCCGATCGGCACGTCCGCGCGATGCGGCACCCCGCGGGCGGCCAACTCGCTCGCACTCTCCGCGATCAATGCCTTGGCCTGGCGCACCTCGTCGAGTGTCACAACCAGCGGAAGGTTGATGCGAACGTCGCCGAGCGCCGCGGCGCGAAGCAGTGCCCGCAGCTGGGTCTTGAACAACTCCGGTTGGTCGAGGCACATCCGGATCGCGCGCCAACCGAGGAACGGATTCGGTTCCTGCGGCCAGCCGCCGACCGGAAGTTTGTCGCCGCCGACGTCGAACGTCCGGATGACCACCGGCTTGCCCGCAAATGCGCGCACCACGTTCGCATACGCCTCATACTGCTCGTCCTCGTCCGGCATGGCCGTGCGCCCCACCACCAGGAACTCCGTCCGCATCAGGCCTACGCCCTCGGCCCCGCTCTCCGATGCCAGCGCGGCTTCGTCCGGAAGGTCCACGTTGGCCAGGATTTCGACGCGGGCGCCGTCCCGGCTGACGGCGTCGGTCGTGGCGACGCGGCGGAGCTGCTCGCCCTCCAGCGCCTCGCGCTGTCCGCGAAGCCGTGCGTCCGCCAGTTCAGCTTCGGTCGGCCGCGTCAGGATCGTCCCGGCCGTCCCGTCGAGGATCACCTGCTGACCGGCCTTGAGGCGCGTGGTGGCATCGAGGAGGCCCACGACCGCGGGCAGCCCGAGGGAGCGCGCGAGGATCGCAACGTGCGACGTGCGGGTGCCGGCGTCGGTCGCGATCGCCGCGATCGCCGACCGATCGAGCTGCAGGGTCAGGCTCGGCGTCAGGTCATGCGTGACCAGGATCGCGTTCGTGCCGCGCGGCAGGTCAACCGGGTCGTGATCCTCAAGCCCGAGGAGGAGCGAGAGGACGCGGATGTGCACGTCCACGAGGTCGCTCACGCGCTCACGCAGCATGGCGTGCGGAGACCGCGCAAAATGCTCGCGCCACTCCAGCATCACCACGTCGAAGGCGCGCTCGGCGCTGAAATGCTGCTCGATCACCGACGTCACACGACCGATCAGTTCGGGATCCTCGAGGATGTCCACCTGGACCTCGAAGATCCGGGCCTCGGCTTCGCCGGCATTGCGCACCGCCCGCTCCCGCACGGCACGCAGCCGTTCGGCGGCCCGGGCGAATGCAATGCGCAGTCGCTCGAGTTCGCGGTCCACGTCCGCAGGGTCGATCGCCGTGGCGGGTACTTCCGGGACTTCCCATCGCAGCAGGTGCACCGGTCCAACCACGATCCCCGGTGACGCGGAAATGCCTTTCAGGATCGCCGGCATGTCAGTCCTCCGCGAAACGAGACGCGAACAACGCGGCCAGCGCGTCAACGGCCGCCTCGGCATCGCCGCCGTCGGCCTTCACGCGCACCGTGGACCCGCAGGGCGCGGCAAGCATCATCACGCCCATGATGCTCTTCGCGTTTGCATCCAGCCCCTCGTGGGAGATCGTGATCGCGGACGTGAACTTCGCCGCCGTCTTGACGATCTCCGACGACGGACGCGCGTGGATCCCCGCGCGGTTGACCACCGGGATGTCGCGTTCGACGATCATCCGAGCAACACTCCCGCGAGCATGAAGGCGCCCAGCAGCCACATCGCGGCGCGCCAGCCCGCGAGCCGGCCGTGCAGTTCGTGCAGCGCGACACCGCCCGCGAGCGCGAGCGCCGCGATAACCGCGACGCCGACGGGCGCCGCACCGGTCGCGCGCGCCATGACGAGCGGCAGCGCAAAGCCCGCGACACCGACCGACGCCAGCGCGATGCGATCCGGCCAGGTCCGGAACAACGGAAGCCCGATCACGGCGGCCACGCCGAGCCCGGCACGCCAGCCGGCGATGAGCCCCCAGAACCGCAGGGCCAGATGGCCCGCGTTGTACAGGCCGAGAAACGTGAGCACGGCGATGGCCGGGGACGCGCCCAGGCCGAAGGCCGCGAGCGCCACCAGGGCGCAACACGGCAGCCAGGACACCCAGACCAACCGATCCCCGCTTGCGCCGAGTGGGCCACAGCATGCCGTGCGGAATCGCTCGATCTGCTCCGGCGGCACGCCATCGGCCTCGGCCCGGGCAAGCGCGCCAACCGCAATGGACGTGAGGTATGGATGTGCGTTGAAATAGCGTGACTGCCGTGCGAGCGCTGCACGGTACGCCTCGCCACCGCGGCCACCCGGAAGTCGCCGCAGCGCCGGCTCGATCGCAAACGCGATGCCGTTGCCGATCATGGACTCGTAGTTGTATGACGCCTGCACGGTCAGGAGTCGGAGCAGCATCCGCGCGCGCGTCGCGAACGGCAGCGTCGCAGGTCCGGCATCGAGCGTCGGCGCGGTCATCCGGTCACCACGAGCAGCGCGCCCGCGAGGGCCGCGCCGGCGGTTGCGATGGCGATCGCGCGGGTCGTCCCACCGGACATCCGAAGCAGCGCGGCGACGCCAACGGCCGCCGCCACGCACACCGGCACGGCGACGGAAGGCCCGTATGGCATCCGCCAGTCCCGCAGGATCGGGATCGCGATCACGCCGACCCCGGCCATCGCGAGGACCATCACGCCGATCCCGCGCGCGACATCGGACGCAATCCCGAACGCGTGCACGCGCGACACGGCCCTCGCCGAGCCCGCAGCAACATGGTCGCGCAGCGACGCCGCCGCCGCCGCGACCACGCGGCGATGCAGCACCATGGAAGCGGATCCCAACGCGGCGGTCAACAAGCCGGCGAAGAGCGCGACCGCCAGCGCACCGGGACGCTCGGCGCCGCCCAACGCGACGACGGTCCCCGCCGTGACGCCGGCACTCCCCCACTCCGGATAGCGACTGGCACCGAACGGCATCGTCTCGAGGGCGATGAGTTCGAGCACCGCGCCGGCAACGAGGCCATCGAGCGGACGCCCCAACAGCGCGCCGGCGAACGTGGCGGAGCAAAGGGGGCGCGCGATCATCACTTGACCCACGCTCACCGTGTCGAGCGCGCAAAACGCACCGAGCAGCACGATCAGGGCGATCTCGACGGGCGACATGCCGCTCACACCCCGCCGGCCGCGACCAGGTCTCCCAACGGCACGGGTGTACTGCCGGGCAGGTCCTGGGCGATGACGGCGACTCCACTCGCGGCGAGCGCCCCGAGGTTCGCGATGTCCTCGGTGGAGAGAAACACGTACGGCAAGGACGGCGCGCGGCCGGGCTGGTGGTGCAGCCCGCCGATCGTCACGGTCCGGATCCCGGGCACCGCCTCAACGAGGCGGCGCATGGTGTCCACGTTTGTCGTCAGCACCATGCCTGCGCCCAGGTGCCGGTCCAGCGGCTGCGGATGGGCCGCAAACGACGCGACGGACTCGACATCGAGCGTCATGCCGGGCGGCGTGGCCATCCGGTACAGGTCCGCCTCCCACGCATTCTCGACCATCGCATCGTCAACGATCACCAGGTGGGTCAGGCCCAGCGGCTGCCCCCAGCCGATCACCACCTGGCCGTGGACGAGCCTATCGTCAATGCGGAACTGCTCAATCGCCACGCGCGGGTCCCGTCGCCTCGAAGACCGTCAGCGACTCACGGCCGCGGCCGGCGGCTCGTACCGCGTCCGCGTTCGCGCCGGCTTCCCCCATGACAAAGTCGAGGACGGCCGCCGCCGACGCGCCGACGACAACGGTGACACCCCCGCGGGCGCGCGCCAACCGTCGGGCGGCCATCGTGCAGCTGCCCGCCGGAAGGTCGGTAAACACCACATGCGCGCCCAGCTCGTCCAGGGCCCGCCCGATCGCGGCCTCGATCCCGGCGGCGTCGCACCCTTCGTTCGTCACCGCGCGCAGCGCGCCCGAGCGTCCGGAGATGTGACCCACCGCGCTGACGATGCCGTCGGCGAACGAGCCATGCCCCGCCACCACGGCACGGGCGGCCGGCGCGTCACTCATCGTCATCCTGCAGGTAGCGGCCAAGATTCGCCGATGCCTGGCGCATGCGCGCCTTGAGGCGTTCGTTGAACGCCTCCGCCACGTTCACGCCACTGTACTTCAGCAGGTGATTCATCGCGATCACCTCGGAAATGACCGTGATGTTCTTCCCGGGATTGAGCGGGACGGTGACCAGCGGCAGTTCCACGTCGAGGATCGTCGTGACCTGGCCGTCGAGCCCCGTCCGGTCCAGGTCCTTCATCACGTCCCAGGGCTCGAGGTTGACGACCACCTCGATCCGCTTCTGCTGGCGCACCGCGCGGATGCCGAAGATCCGCGAGACGTCAATGATGCCGACGCCCCGAATCTCCATGTGGTGGTGCGCGTGGTCGTGCGCGCGCCCGATCACCACGTCGGTCCCGCGCCGGCGGCAGATCACCAGGTCGTCCGCCACCAGCCGGTGCCCGCGCTCGACGAGGTCGAGCACGCACTCCGATTTCCCGATCCCGCTCGAGCCGGTGAACAGCAACCCGACGCCGAACACGTCGGCAAGCGAGCCGTGCAGCGTCGCCGTGGGCGCGAAGGCCGCCTCGAGGAACGGGATGATGACGCGGTAGAACTCCTGCGTCTTGAGCTTCGAGCGGAGGATCGCGACCCCCGCGGACTTCGCCTCGTCCTCGAGCCCCGGCGGAAGCGTCAGCCCCTTGGTGATCATGATGCACGGGAACGGATACGCGAGGAACTGCCGCATGTTGCGGATGCGGGTCTCTTCCGGCAGCGAGTTCAGGTAGCTGATTTCCGTCTCGCCCAGCACCTGGATTCGCGCGTGCACGAACCGGCCGACATACCCGGAGAGCACGAGCCCCGGTCCGGACGCATCCACGGACGTGATTTCGCGCTCGAGTCCGGCCGGGTTGCCCAGGAGCTCGAGCTTGAGCGCATCCTTGGCGCGTTCGTACAACTGAGCGACGAGAAGCTTGGTCACCGGGGGCTCCGCAGGGGCGTCATCGCCGCAATTTCGCTTCTCGAACCACTTCTTGCAGGTGCGCCTCGGTCTGCGCCGCAGCGCTATCCCACGAAAAGCCCTCGGCAAAGCGCCGAGCCGCGGCGCCCATGGTCGCCACGCGCGCGGGGTCGGAGGCGAGGGTCGTCATGGCCGATGCGAGTTGCGGGACATCGCCGTGCGGCACGACGAAGCCCGTCTCGCCGTGGCGTGCCGACTCACGCAGTCCTGGGGAGTCGGAGACGATCACCGGGGTGCCGCACGCTGCCGCCTCGACGTTGGTGAGGCCCCACCCTTCCTTTGGCGACGCCAGCAAGATGGCCCAAGCGCGCCGAAGCAGCTGGAACTTGTCCGACTCCGGGACGAACCCGAGAAACCGGACATGGTCCGCGACCCCAAGCGCCTTGGCCAAGCGCTCCAGCGCCGGACGAAAGTCACCCGCTCCTGCGATCTCGAGGCGCGCGTCCGGGAGCCGCGCGTGCGCGAACGCCCGGATGACGAGATCCACGCCCTTGTACTTCTTGAGCCGCCCGATGTACGCGAAGGTCGGCGACGCCGCGCGCGCGGCCGGGTCCGGCGTGAAGCGGTCGGCGCGCACACCGGGAAAGATCACGCGGACGTGGTCGCGCGCGATCCCGCGCGCGGCGAGGTCATCGGCGGTGCTCGCCGAGATCGCCTGAAACGGCACGTCGCGGTACGCAAACGGGAGGGGGCGTTCCGAAGCCCACACGGCCATCGCCAACGGCCAGGGGAGTTCCTGGAACACCGTCCCGCCGAACAAGTGCGGGACGCAGGCCACCAGCGGGGCGCGCAGGCCCCACGCCGGCAGGTACAGCGGCGCCTTGTTGATGTCCTCCACGACCACGTCGAACGGCGCATCGCGAAACTCGCGGCGCCAGACGCCGAAGACCTTGAGCGCGAACGTGTGGCGCGTCCCGACGCGGCGCACGTTCACGCCGTTGAGCACGGCGTGGCTCGCTGCCCCTGGCCAGCCGCCGCAGAGCAGCGTGACGTCGTGTCCCCGGGCGGCGAGTCGCTCGAAGATCTCGTGCAGGTGAATCTCGGCGCCGCCAGCCTGGGGGTTTTCGCGATCCTGCCAGTTGACGACGAGGACCCTCACGCGAGCGCCCCAACGCGCCGCGCATGCGCGTCGAGCACACCGTTCACGAACGTCGCGGCGCGCGCCGTGCCGTAGCGTTCGGCGAGCCGCACGTATTCCTGGATCACGACCTTGGGCGGTGTCGTCGCCTGGGCGAACTCCGCCGCCGCGAGGCGGAGCACACAGCGCTCGATCGCGCCGAGGCGCTCGAGCCGCCAGTGGTTCGTCACCTCCGAGAGCCCCTGGTCCACCTCGGCAAGCGACGCCGCAAGCCAGAGCAGCAGGCGATCGGCAAACTCCCGTTCGCCGACCGGCACCGTGAGGTCATCCCACACCTGCCGCGCCATCGGCATGAGCGCGCCGTCGCCGCCGCGGACATCCCACGCGTACAGCGCCTGCAGCGCGCGCGACCGGCCGCGCGACTCAATCCGCGGCATCGCTGCCCTCGGCGTCGTCGTCGCTACCGTCGCTCTCGCGCACACCGGAATCGAGTCGCGCGAACACGTCGGCCATCTCGAGTGCGGCGAGCGCCGCGTCCCACCCCTTGTTGCCGTGCGCACCGCCGGCGCGCGCTTCCGCCTGCGCATCCGTGTCGGTGGTCAACAGGCCAAATCCGATCGGCGTCTGGTACTCGCGCTGGAGGTGGCCGAGCCCGCGGGCGGCCTCACCAGCCACGTAGTCGAAGTGCGGCGTCTCGCCCCGGATCACCGCGCCGACCGCAACCAGCGCGTCGTACCGCCCGTGCGCCAGCAGGTGCTGCGCCGCCGCGGGAAGCTCCCACGCCCCCGGCACGCGCACGACATCAATGTCCTCGAAGCGCGTGCCGTGCCGCACGAGGCACTCCACGGCGCCGTCGAGCAGACGCTCCGTGACCTCCTCGTTGAAGCGGCTCGCCACGATGGCGATCCGGCGCCCCGCGCCGGTCGCTGTCCCCTGGAACTCCGCCATCAGAGCGCCCTGAGGTGGCCGAGCTTCCGGCGCTTCGTCTCGATGTACTCCGCGTTCTCGTTGGACTCCGGCGCGACCAGTGGCACCCGATCGTGCACGTGCAGGCCGTAGCCGTCGAGGCCGACCAGCTTGCGCGGGTTGTTCGTCAGCGGACGGATCCCGGTCAGCCCAAGGTCGAGCAGGATCTGCGCGCCGATGCCGTAGTTGCGGAGGTCCGGCGCAAATCCAAGCCGCTCATTTGCCTCGACGGTATCCGCACCGGCGTCCTGCAGTTCGTACGCCTTCAGCTTGTTCAGCAGGCCGATGCCGCGTCCTTCCTGGTCGAGATAGACCACGACGCCGCGTCCCTCCGTCGCAATGCGCTGCATCGCGGAATGCAGCTGCCATCCGCAATCGCATCGCGCGGAGTGGAAGACATCGCCCGTGAGGCATTTCGAGTGCATGCGGGCCAGGACATCGTCGTGCCCGGCGACGTCGCCGAACACGAGCGCGACATGCTCATGCTGGTCCACGTCGTTCCGGTACCCGATGATCTTGAACTCCCCGAACTCGGTCGGGAGTCGCGCCTCCGCGACGCGATGCACCAGCCGCTCGGTGCGCAGGCGGTGCGCCACGAGCTGCGCGACGGTGACGAACGTGAGGCCGTGCGCCGTCGCAAACGCCTCGAGCTGGGGCCGCTTCGCCGTCGTGCCGTCATCGTTGAGGATCTCACAGATCACGCCGGCCGGCTGCAAGCCGGCCAGCCGCATGAAGTCCACCGCAGCTTCCGTGTGGCCGACCCGCTGCAGGACGCCGCCCTCACGCGCGCGCAGCGGATGCACGTGGCCAGGACGGCGCAGGTCGGCCGGTTGGGCCTGCGGGTGTGCCGCCGCCAGGATGGTCGCGGCCTGGTCCGATGCGCTGATGCCCGTGGTCACACCGAACCGAGGCGCCGCGTCCACCGTCACGGTGTAGGCCGTGCGCATCGCTTCCGTGTTCTCGACGCCCATCATCGGCAAGTCGAGTTGCGTGACCTTCTCCGGCGAGAGCGCCAGACAGATCATGCCCTTCGCCCGCATCAGGAAGTTCACCTTGTCCGCCGTGACAAACTCCGCCGCGAGGATCAGGTCGCCTTCGTTCTCGCGATCCTCATCGTCGGCCACGACGATGAACTTGCCCGCGCGGAGGTCGGCGACCGCCTGGTCTATGGTGCCAAAAGGCATATGCGTGTTCAGTGTTGGGTCAGGCCTGAGGCGCCATCATCGCGGCGCCCAGGCGCTGCACGTACTTGCCGATCACATCGGCCTCGACGTGCACATGGTCGCCCGCGCGCAGCGCGCCGAGCGTGGTATGCGAACGGGTGAACTCCACCAGCGAAACCTGGACGCCGCCGAGCGGCGGCAGCGCATTCACCGTCAGGCTCACGCCGTCAACGGTCAGCGAGCCGTGCGGAACCATGAGCACGGCGAGGTCCTCGGGGATCGTGACCGTGACGAGCAAGGCATCGCCGTCATGCTCGACCGCCGCGACGGTACCGACGCCGTCAACATGGCCAAGCACGAAATGCCCGCCGAGTCGGTCCGAGGCGCGCAGCGCCCGCTCGAGATTGACGCGGCGCCCCGCAAGCCAGGTCCCGATCGTCGTGCGGCCCACGGTCGTGCCGACCGCCGCAGCGGTGAACCATCCGTCGCCGCTGTCGCGAACCGTCAGGCACGCGCCATTGACGGCGACCGACTCGCCGGCTGCAAGGTCCGAATACGCGCAGCGAACCCTCAGCTCGCGACCTGCGGGCGTGTTCGCAACGGATTCGATTGTGCCTACATCGCTCACGAGGCCTGTGAACATCAAGCTCGCCGGGTGGTCGGGTCGTACACGGTCATGACATCTCGGCCAAGGCGGCGTTGTTCGACCAACCGGAACTTCTCAAGCAGCGATGGATCGTCGAAGGCAGCGACCGCCCCGCGCCCGAGGCGTCGAGGAGATCGAAAGATAACGATTCGATCCACGGCCCGGGCCCTGAGGAATGCCGCCGCGAGGGTCGGGCCACCCTCAACCAGCAGCGACGTAACTCCCTGTCGCGCAAGCGCTTGCAGGCCGGCGCTCAACGACCTCGCCCGGACCAGTTCCACCCCGGCATTGAACAGTTCCAGCTCCCGGTCTGGACTCGGTGTTTGGGCCATGACGACAGTGGGTGCCTTCCGGGCGCCGCGGACAAGGGGGCTGCGCAGCGGAATGCGCGCCGTGCGGTCAAACACGATCCGCACCGGCGGGATCCGCGGCTTCCGCACCAGGCGGACGGTAAGCCGCGGCGAATCAGCAAGCGCCGTTCCGATCCCCACGGCGACGGCGTCGTGCTGCGCGCGCATCCGGTGGACTTCACGGTTCGCCGGGGCGCCGGTGATCGCGGTCCTGACGCCGCTGCCGTTCCGCCGGCGCGCCACGGAGCCGTCGGCGGAAACGGCCAGCTTGAGTGTCACGAACGGCCGGCGTGCGGCCCGTCCACCACGCATCGCGAAGAAGAAGGCGGCGTTCAGTTCCTCGGCCTCGGCACGCTCGAGGCCAAATCGCACGCGAATGCCCGCCCGACGCAACACCGCCGCACCGCCCTTGGCCCGCGGGTTCGGATCGCGCGTGGCGCAGACCACTTCACGGATGCCGGCGCCGATGATGGCGTCGGTGCACGGCGGCGTCTTGCCCCAGTGCGAACAGGGTTCGAGCGTGACGTACAGCGACGCCCCGTCCGCCCGCTTGCCCGCCTTCCGCAGCGCCTCGACCTCGGCATGATCGCCGCCGAACCGGCGGTGCGCGCCCTCCCCCACCACGCGACCGCCGCGAACGACGACGGCGCCGACCATCGGGTTCGGCGCCGTCCGTCCCCACCCGCGGCGGGCCAGCGAGAGCGCGCGCTGCATCCACGCGCGCTCTCGCCGGGTCACCGCCGACCGCGCATCAGAACGAGATGCGGACGCCAAGTGAACCGTACGACCGCGAATCGCTCGCCTTCTTGTCGAACGTGTTGAACGGCGTCGCGAGACTCCCGCCACTCACCTGGCCGTACTCGCCGACGATCTTGAGCAGGAACAGGTTCAGGCTCGCACCGACGAACATGTTGTTGCGCGTCATGTTCATGGACGCGGCGCCGGTGGCGCTCGCGCCGCTCACGGTCGCCGAGATGTTCGCCGTGGATTCGTACGTGTCCCGCCCGATGCCGGCCTGCACCCCGAACAGCAGCAGGCTCTTCGCCGCGGTCAGGCGGATGGCCGTCGTCTTCACCGAGAAACTGTTCAGGCCGAAGCTGCCGCTGGCGGTCCCCACACTCCCTGCCTGGGCCGTCGCGCTCCCGGTGAGGTTCACCGTGGGCAAATCGCGCTTCAGGTAGCTGATCGAGATCCCCGGGGCGGCAAGGTTCTCCTCGATGATCCCGATACGCGCCCCGAACCCCAGCTTCAGGTTCCCGTCCGTTGCGCGAACGGAGAAGTCGCTCCCCTCGCCTTCGATGTCCGGCACGTACAGCGCGCTGACCAGCGCGTCCACGGCACCGACGTGCGTCACGCCAAGGTTGATGCCCTTGAAGATGCCGATCGACCCGTCCACGCCGACGCCGGGGACGATCTGCGACTCGGTCGTGTACGACTGGGGGGTGCCGTTGGTGTTGAAGCCCTTGTCCCCGATGTTCGGGAACGCGCCGTTGAGCACGGCGGTTGCCCGCACGCTCACGGCCACGTGTCCAAGCCCGCCGAGCGCACCACCCTGGCCCAGCGTACTGTTGCCGCCGGCGATCGCCGTCGAGAGCTGAGGCGTCATGTAGTTCACGAGGTCCACCGAGGCGTAGCACGCCTGCCTCGCCGCGAGCGGCGCCGAGGCGCACTGCGCGGCCCCCTCGGTGGCGGCAGCCGAAACCAGCAGGATTCCAACGAGTATCCGACGTGTCATCGTGTCTTGCTCCGTTACCGTGAGGGTTGGACCAGCGCGGGGCTCAATCGAGCACGACGCGCCCACTGCCCTTCACCAGCTCGCCAATCTTCCACGCCGGAACACCCGCGGCCTGTGCGCTGGCGCACACCGCGTCGGCGTCGGCCCCTGATACGGCAACAATCATGCCCACACCCATGTTGAAGGCGCGGAACATCTCGGCGTCCGGCACCGAACCCGCCTCTTGCAAGACGCGGAAGACCCCCGGTAAGTCCCATGTTGAGCGGTGCACGATGGCATCGATCGCTCCGGGCAAAGCCCGGTCAAGGTTGCCGGGAATCCCGCCGCCCGTGATGTGCGCCATGGCGTGAATCCTGCCCAGCACTGGGCGGAGCGCCCCGAGGTACGAACAGTGCACGGCCAGCATCACGTCCGCCACCGTCGCCCCGGCCGCACCCGGAAACGGATCGTGCGGGCCGAGCTTCAGCCGGTCGGAGAGGATCGCCCGCGCCAGCGAGTAGCCGTTCGTGTGCAGGCCTGAGCTGGCGAGTGCCACAAGCGTGTCCCCGACCCTCGCGCCTTCGCGGGAGATCACCTGGTCTTCTTCCACAACGCCGACGATGAAACCGGCGAGATCGTAGTCCGGCGGCGTGTACACACCTGGCATCTCAGCGGTCTCGCCGCCGGCAAGCGCACACCCGTTCTCCCGGCAACCGGCCGCCACGCCGCGCACCACAGCCTCGACCACTTCCGGCAAGAGCTTCCCGAAGGCGACGTAGTCGAGGAAGAAGAGCGGAGTCGCGCCCTGGACGAGGATGTCGTTCACGCAGTGGTTGACCAGGTCGTGGCCCACGGTGTCGTTGCGACCCGATTCGATCGCCAGCTTCACCTTCGTGCCGACGCCGTCCGCGCTCGACACCAGCAGCGGCGCCCGCATCCCGCCCGGCAACTTGAAGAGCCCGCCGAACCCGCCGAACGCGCCGCGCGACCCGGCCGTGAAGGTGCTCTCGACGAGCGCCTTGATGCGGTGCTTGCTGTCATCAGCGGCCGCGATATCGACGCCGGCCGACGCGTAAGACAGCGGGGCGCGGTTCGTCATGCGACCGTCGCGTCGAAGGTCACGAGCCGGTGGAACTCCGCCATGCGTGCGGCGATGTCGTTGGGTGTGATCTCGAGCAGGCGCTTGACCGAGAACCCTTCGACCACGAACGACCCCATGACCGAACCCATCACCACCGCGCGTCGCATGTTCGCCTCGCTCAGGTCGTCGGTTTGCGCGAGGTAGCCCATGAACCCACCGGCGAAGGAATCCCCGGCGCCGGTCGGATCGAACACCGATTCGAGCGGGTACGCCGGCGCGAAGAACACGCGATCCGCGTGAAACATGAAGGCGCCGTGCTCGCCCTTCTTGATGATGACGGTGCGCGGGCCGTGCGCCAGGATCCAGCGCGCCGCCTTGACCAGGTTGGCCTCTTCGGTCAGCTGCCGGGCCTCGGCATCGTTGAGCGTGATCAGGTCCACGCGCTTGAGCAACGCGAGCAGGTCCGGACGGCGGCTCTCGATCCAGAAGTTCATCGTGTCGCAGCCGACGAGCGCCGGCTTCTCCACCTGGTCGAGCACGTCGAGCTGCAGCCGGGGATCGATGTTCCCCAGGAACACGTACTTCGCCCGCCGAAACTGGGCTGGGATCTTCGGTCGAAAATGCGAAAACACGCCGAGGCGGGTCTCGAGCGTCTCGGCGGTGTTCAGGTCGTGGCGGTAGCGCCCCCGCCAGCGGAACGACTCGCCCTCGGCGCGCTCCACCCCGGCGAGATCCACGCCGCGCGATGCGAGTACCTGCAGCTGATCCACCGGGTAGTCCGATCCGACCACGCCGACCAGCTGGACGCGCGTGTGGTGCGACGCGCTGGCCGAGAAATAGGTGCCCGAGCCGCCGAGCGCGTCGTCGGCACGGCCGAATGGGGTCTCAACCGAATCGAGCGCGACCGATCCGACAACCAACACGGGGTGACTCACATACGCTCCGGGGCGGAGATGCCGAGGACCGCGAGGCCGTTCGCCAGCACGATGCGCGCGGCCTTCGCGAGCGCAAGTCGGGCCTGCGTGACCTCCGGGGCCTCGCCGAGCACATGATGCTTGTGGTACCACAGGTGGACCAGGCGCGCGGTTTCCAGCAACCACGTCGCGACGCGATGTGGTTCGAGTGCGTCCGCCGCCCCCTTCACGAGCGCGGGCCAGTCGAGCAGCGTCTTCACGAGCTCGCGCTCCTCCGGCTCCGAGAGACGGGCCCAATCCACGCCGGCCCCCGTGACCGCCGCCGCATCCACCTCGCCGACGCGAAAGATGCCGCAGAGCCGGGCGTGCGCCATCTGGATGTAGTACACCGGGTTCTCGTCGCTCTGCTTGCGCGCGAGGTCCACGTCGAACACGAGTTGGCTCTCGCCCTTGCGCATGAGGAAGAAGTACCGGACGGCGTCGCGCCCGACCTCGTCCACGAGGTCGCGCACCGTGACATAGCTGCCGGCACGCTTGGAGATCTTCATCTCTTCACCGGCGCGCATCACGGTCACCATCTGGTGCAGCACGTATTCGGGATAGCCCTTGGGGATGCCGATCTCGAGCGCCTGGAGGCCCGCGCGCACGCGGGTCACGGTGCTGTGGTGGTCGGCGCCCTGCACATCAATGGCGCGCGCAAAGCCACGCTCCCACTTCGTGACGTGATACGCCACGTCCGGGACGAAGTACGTCGGCTCGCCGCCCTTCTCGGCGCTCCGCTTCATCACGCGGTCCTTGTCGTCGCCGAACGTCGTCGTGCGCAGCCAGATCGCGCCGTCCTGCTCGAACGCATGGCCCGTCTTCATCAGCGCGGAGATCGTGCCGTCCACGCGCTGCTCGCCGTACAGCGATGACTCGAGGTAGTACACGTCGAATCGCACGCCGAAGGCCTTGAGGTCGGTGTCCTGCTCGCCGCGAAGATACGCTACCGCATGGCGACGGACCGCGTCGCGCAGCGCGGCATCGTCCTCCCACTCCGTCGCCAGCATCTGTCGCACCGCACCGGACGTGGTCGCCCGGTCCGCCGCGATGCGCTCGATCGCGTAGGTGGCGACGTCGCGCACGTACTCGCCGTGGTAGTGATCGTCGCCGAGCGCGGAATCAATGGCACGCGCGCGCACGCTGTCGCGCAGTCGTTCAATCTGGCCGCCGCCGTCGTTGTAGTAGAACTCGCGCGTGACCGTCCAGCCGGTGTACACAAGCAGCGAGGAGATCGCATCACCGAGCGCGGCCTGACGGCCATGACCGACATGCAGCGGGCCGGTCGGATTCGCCGACACAAACTCGACGTTGACCGCACGCCCCGCGCCGTCTTGGGTGCGCCCGTATTGCTCGCCGAGCTGCAGCACCGTCGCAAGGCCGGCGGCCAGGTCGCCCGCGGCGAGCCGGAAGTTGATGAACCCGGGGCCCGCGACCGACGCGTCGGCGACACCGGCGGCGCCCTTGTCGAGTGCGTCCACCAGCGCGCGCGCAATGTCGGCCGGCTTCTTCCCGAGCGGGCGCGCCAGCGCCATGGCCGCATTCGTGGCCCAATCGCCGTGCGTAGGGTCGCGCGGACGCTCGATGACCGGCGCGAAATCGGCGGGCGCACCAAGGGAGCGCGCCGCCGTCACGACCGCGGCACGAAGCCTATCCGTCGCGTTCACGCGCCGGTGCCGGAACCGGCCGAACCGCCGGAGCTTGACGAACCCGACGACCCCGACGAACCCGACGCACTCGAGGCTCCGCCGGCTGGCGCCGGTTTTGCGCCGGAGTCACCGGCCGCCGGCTTGGCGGGCGCGGCATCGGACGCGGCAGCCGCCTTTCCGTCCCCGCCACTCGCCGACTTACTCGCCGCGGCGCGCTGGTCCTTCTTGCCGTCCTTGCCGTAATCCGTGCTGTAGAAGCCCGACCCCTTGAACAGCAGGCCGCCACCCGCCGAGATCTTGCGCTGCGCACTGACCCCGCACGTCGGGCAGGCCATGGTACTGGTTGCCTCGCTCATGCGAGTGACGAAATGCTCAAAATCGTGCCCAGAC
>VGVM01000045.1 GCA_016874035.1 Gemmatimonadota bacterium | reverse complement strand
GCCGCCGCCGAGGCGCAGCGCCTCGAGGCAGCCCGGGCCGCCGCGCGACGCACGCTCGAGGCCGTGATCTACTTCGACTACGACATCGACGAGATCCGGGACGACCAGAAGGCGGCGCTTGACGCCAAGGTTCCACTGCTCAACTCGAATCCCGACCTGCGCATGCGGATCACGGGGCACACCGACGAGCGCGGATCCGACGAGTACAACCTCGCGCTCGGCCAGCGCCGCGCGGCCAGCGTCCGCCGGTACCTCGCCGCACGTGGGGTCGCGGAGTCGCGCTTCGAGGTGCAGAGCCTTGGTGAGCAGCGGCCGGCGCAAGCCGGCGAGACGGAAGACGCCTGGGGCAGGAACCGTCGCGCCGAGTTCGAGATCACCGCCGGCGGAAGCCCGCTGCGCGTTCCGTGATCGTGATACCGCGCCGGTTGCGAGCGACATTCCCCGCAGTGCTGCTGCTCTGCGGGGGGTGTCTCGCGACGCGCGGTGACGTGGAGAAGCTGCAGCTCGCGGTCCGCGTGCTCCAGGACTCCACTCGTGTGCAGCAGGCGAGGTCCGATTCGATGAACCGGGCGCTGGTCCGCGAGGCCGCGCTCACGCTTGCCCAGCAGTTCAGTCGCGAGTTCGCCGTGACCTCGGACTCGCTCCGCGCCGTCAGCGCCACGTTGCAGCGGCTGCAGGGCGATGTCCAACTCTCGATGCACGATATCCGCACGCAGATGGCCACGTTGCAGGAAGGCATTGGCCAGAGCCAGCGCCGACTCGCTGACCTCGGCACCAAGGTCGAGGCGTCGGCCCAGGCGCCGGCGCCGCGCGTGGATCCAGCAACAGGGAGTGCCGCACCGGGCGGCAGCGTTCCCGCTCCGGGCACGGGGCCGGCTCCGGCCGCGACGGAGCCGGCCGCGCCGCCGGCCGCGCAGTTGCTCACCCGGGGCAAGAGTTCGCTCGACCGAGGGGCCACCGGCGCGGCGCGGCAGTTTCTCCAGACGTTGGTGGATAACTACCCGTTGCACGACCGCGTCGCCGATGCGCAGCAGTACATCGCGGAATCGTACGAGTTCGAAGGGAACAAGGCGGCGGCCGACTCCGTGTACGCGATGGTCGTGGCGAAATACCCCACCGCTGACGTCGCCCCGACGGCGCTGTACAAGCGCGCCCGCCTGCTCGAGGGCGCTGGCCAGACCGAAGCCGCGCGCGCGTTGTTCCAGCAGATCGTGGACAAGTACCCGCGCGCGGATGCCTCGCTCCTCGCCGGGGAGTGGCTGAAGACCCACCGCCGACCGTAGGCGCGCGCCCGCCGCGCGATTCGAGCCCTTGGCTTTGGACCAACAGACTTCCGGCTCTGAAATGCCGTTCCTCGACCATCTCGAGGAACTGCGCTGGCGCCTCGTCAAGGCCGTCGGCGCGTTGGCGGTGGGGTTCGGCGCGGCGTTTTGGTTCGCGTGGACCCACGACGTCATCACGCCGCTCGTCTATCCGGTCCGCAAGCTCCTGCCCGAGGGCGCGCTGATGTACACGCACCCGATGGGGAAGTTCACGATCCTGATGCAGGTGGCCGGGGTAATAGGGGTCATGCTCGCCAGTCCCGTGATTGCGTATCAGGTGTGGGCGTTCCTGTCGCCCGCGATGCACCCGCGAGAGCGCCGCGTCATCGTGCCGGTGCTCGGCTTCGCCGCCGCACTGTTCATCGCGGGCGTGGCGCTGGCGTGGTTCCTGTTCGTCCCCGTCACGATTGACATGATGGAGGGCGTGAAGACCGATGCGCTCAAGCCGCTGATCACCGCGGAATCGTATTTCGGGTTCATGATCTTCACGTGCCTGGCCTTCGGCGCGGTGTTCGAGCTTCCCATCCTTTCACTGGTCCTGACGGCGCTCGGGATCCTGACGCCGGCCGCGCTGGCAGGTGCGCGGCGGTGGGCGGCGGCGATCTCGCTCGTGGTCTGCATGATCATCACGCCGGGCGATTTTGTGCTCACGACGCTCATGCTGTGGATCCCCGTGTACGGGCTCTACGAGCTCAGCATCGTCGTTTCGTGGGTGGTGGACCGCGCCAAGCGACGGCGTGCCGCGGCGGCGGCGTGACGGAGCAATGCTCCACGAGTTGATTCGCGGCACCCTGTACGTGGCGGTGTGCGCCGCGCTGGGCGGCGCGACCTTCGAGCTGGAGGCGCAGGTGATGCCGCGCCCTCGCGCGGCGTCCACGCCGGCCTCCGACACCGCGAGCGTGCGTCGCGCCATGGCGGATTCGGCGCGAAAGGCCGCCACGCCGACATGGGCGCCCCTCGATTCCGTGGCCCTCGAACTCATGAAGCGCAGCGGGTACACCGCCGTGCGGTACCAGGCTGCCACGGTGGAGTACCACGCGAAGTCCGGCGTGATGGTGCTGATCGGGACCAAGGGTGCGCGCGCCATCGTGGAGCAGGAGCCGACCTCGCTGGTCGCCGACACGATCGAGTTCGCGGACCAGCAGGACAGCGTGCGGGCGCGCGGCGACACGATTGTTATGCACGATCCGGCGCGCGGCGACGACTTCCTGGCGCTCGGCCGCCTCACCTACGACCTGACGCGCCGCACCGGCAGCGCGTCGAACGTGTCGAGCGCGGCACGCTCGGGCGAGACCTGGTACGTCCAGGCGCATCGCGCGGCGTTCGCCGCCGGCGACTCGGCGAGCCGACGCGAAAACCTCTTCTTTGGCGTCAACGGCACGATCACCTCGTGCAACGACACGACGCCGCACTTTGACTTCTCGTCGAACCAGCTGAAGCGCGTGTCCGACAACCTGATCGTCGCGCGCAACGTGGTGATGCACATCCAGGGCGTTCCCGTGCTCTGGCTGCCGTTCATCTTCCAGGATTCCCGGACCGGACGTCGGAGCGGGATCCTGACGCCGCGTTTCGGGCTGACCGAACTCGTGCGCAACAGTCCGGGGTATCGGCGCACCGTCGAGAACGTCGGCTACTATTTCGCGTTCTCGGACTACGCCGACTTCGCGGCCGGCCTTGATTGGCGGTCGAGTGCGAACGCGACCGACACGGATCCCGGCTGGACCCGGTGGAACAGCGAGGTCAGGTATCGCTGGCTCGATCGCTTTGCGAGCGGGCGCCTGGGCGCCAGCGTGCACCGGCTCAGCTCGGGATCGTCGAACACGCAGCTGTCCTTGTCGCATTCACAGGACTTCTCGGTCCGCTCCCGCCTGACGGCGAACCTCAACTTCGCGACGAGTACCTCGGTGCAGCGCCAAACGGCGCTCGCGCCGCTGGCGGCCCTCGCGACCATCGGTTCGCAGGTCAACTACCAGCGGGATATGGGCCCGGTGCAGCTGAGTGTCGGCGGATCGCGCCGACAGTATCCGGGACGCCCGCAGGTGGACCAGGACTTCCCCAACGTCAATGTGACGGCGAAACCGATCAGCATCGGCGGGTGGCTGACCTGGACACCGGGGCTCAGCACCACCGCATCCAGCAGCAAGCACCTCGATGCGCAGGGCGACTTCTCGAAGCGGATCGTCGTGCGGCCGGACGGCACGCTCGACAGCACCGCGATCGACCGCGGCACCTATTCGCGTACGCTGACGTTCAACACGCCGATCAAGATCTTCGACTTCCAGGTCAACGCGGCACTGCGGGCCTCGGATCGGGGCAATGATTATCCTGAGTTGCGCACCGTCGTGGATGTCCGGGATACCAGCCGGAAGAGCCTCCGCGTGTACGAGCGCACGTACCTCACGTCAGTGGACTTTGACCTCGGCGTCTCGCTGCCGCAGTTTCTGGGCGGTTCGTGGAACCTGTCGCCATCCATCACGATGTCGAACGTGGGGCAGGGCTCGTTGCTGGTCCGGACCGAACGGACGGGCAGCAAGTTCGTTTCGCAAGGCAAGCGCTTGGCCTACGGACTGGGCGTGTCGCCCACGTTCTTCGCGTTCTATCGCGGCATCGGACCCGTCGAACGCTTCCGGCACTCCATCACCACGACGGTCTCGTACGCCTATTCGCCGACCGCAAGCATCAGCGACGACTACCTGGCGGCGCTCGGCCAGGTGCGCACGGGATTCCTGGGGACGCTGGCGCAGAACCGGCTGACGCTTGCGATCCAGCAGACGTTTGAGGCGGCCTTGGCGGGTGGCGATACGAGCCGCGCCGACGCGCAGTCCCGAAAGGTGAAGATCCTGTCCGTGCAGTTCTCGCCGCTGACGTGGGACTTCGAGCGGGCCAAGGTGAGCAAGACGGGATTCGCCACCGACCGCTTTGACGCGTCGCTTCGCTCGGACCTCCTGCCGGGGTTCGACTTCGGGCTCGCGTACTCCCTCTTCCAGGGCAACGTTCTCTCCGACTCGGCCGTGTTCAGTCCGTACCTGGAGTCCATTCGCGCCGGGTTCAACCTGGGCTCGGGCTCGCGCATCGGCGGGCTGTTCGGGAGGTTGTTCGGCGGTCCGGCGGCGCCTCCCGTGTCCGACACCACCAGCGCCGCTCGCGCCGCGGCGCAGGGGTCTGCGCGAGGGTTGAGCGGGCGCCCGCTCGCGGGTGGCGCCGGTCAATCCACGCGCGGCGGTGCGCCGTTGGACCTGCCCACCGGGCGCGGCTTCGAGGCGCAGGTGTCGTTCTCCCTCAGCCAGCAGCGACCGCCGGTCGGCGGGCGCGTCGTGGAGTACGACCCCACGCTGCAATGCGAGGCGTTCCGAACGCTCAATCCGCTGCAGTACGATTTCTGCGTCCGCAACGCGCTCGCCGCGCCGCCGGCGGACGTGAACAGCTCACAGACGACCGCCGGCGGGACCTTCTTCCGCGTCCCGCCGCAATCGAACGTCCAGTTTCGCACGGGGTTCAACCTGACGCCGAACTGGGCGGCCAACTGGTCCACGAACTACGATTTCCAGCGCAGCGAGTTCGGCATGCAGACGGTCACGCTGCAGCGCGACATGCATGATTGGCGGGCGGTGTTCGGCTTCACGCAGGCGCCGAACGGCAACTTCACGTTTACATTCTTCGTGGCACTCAAGTCCGAGCCGGATATCAAGTTCGACTACAACAAGTCGAGTTACGGCCAGGGCGGATCGACCCTCCGATGACCTCACCCGCCGCCGTTCGAGTTGACGGCCGCTCGCTGACCCTGGAATCCGTTCGCGCGGTCGCCGGTGGGGCGCGCGCCGAGCTGGCCCCCGACGCCGTCGCGCGCATGGGCGAGACCCGCGCCGTCGTCGAACGCGTGGTCGCGTCCGGTGCCGCCGTGTACGGCCTCACGACCGGCTTCGGGAAGATGTCGGACGTCCGCATTCCCGCCGACAAGCTTGCGGAACTGCAGGTAAACCTCGTGCGCTCGCACGTCTGCGGCGTCGGGCCGCTGCTGTCCAAGCGCGAGACGCGCGCGATGATGCTGCTGCGGGCCAATGTGTTGGCGGCCGGGCATTCGGGCGCGCGCAGCGCGCTCGCGAAACTGCTCGTGGACATGCTCAATGCCGATCTCTGGCCACCGGTGCCGGAGCAGGGCAGCGTGGGCGCGAGCGGCGACCTCGCGCCGCTGGCGCACCTGGCGCTGTCGTTGATCGGCGAGGGAGACCTTTTCGCGGGCGATCGGCGGCTGTCGGCGGCGTCCGCCCTCGCGGATGCGGGCCTCCGACCGGTCGCACTGGAATCGAAGGAAGGGATTGCCCTGATCAACGGCACACAGGCCCATACTGGCGTATCAGTGCTGGCCGTGACCGACGCGCGGCGTCTCTGGAGTACCGCGCAGGTCGCAGGCGCGATGTCACTCGATGCGCTCCTGGGGACCGACGTTGCGTTCGACGAGCGCATACACGTCGCGCGCGGCCAGGAGGGGCAGCAGGTAGCCGCCCGGGGCCTCGCGGCCCTGTTGTCGGGGAGCGCGATCCGCGAGTCGCACCGTCACGGCGATCCGCGCGTCCAGGATGCCTACGCGCTCCGGTGCATGCCCCAGGTCCACGGCCCTGCGCTGGAGGCGATTGAGTTTGGCGAGCGCCTGCTCGGACGCGAGATCAACGCGGCGACCGACAACCCGCTCGTATTCGCGGACGGCACCATGCTGTCCGGCGGGAATTTTCACGGGCAGGTTGGTGCGCTCGCGGCCGACGTCCTCGCGATCGCACTCACCAACCTCGGCGCCATGTCCGAGCGGCGGATTGACCGCCTCGTGCACCCGGATCTCAACGAAGGGCTACCGCCATTCCTGGCCAAGGAGCCCGGGCTGCACTCCGGCTACATGATGGCGCAGGTGACCGCGGCCGCCTTGGTGAGCGAGTGCAAGGTGCTCGCGCACCCGGCGAGCGTTGACACGATCCCGACCGACGGTGGCAAGGAAGACGTCGTGCCGATGGCGATGGGCGCGGCGACCAAATTGCGGCGCGTCGTGCACAACACGGCGCACGTGCTGGCGATCGAGCTCATGTGCGCCGCGCAGGGCATCGACCACCGGCGGCCGCTCACGTCCTCCGAGGCGCTTGAGCACGCGCATGCCGCTGTACGCCGCGTGGTGCCGTCCCTCGGCGCCGACCGCGTCCTCTCCCACGACATGACCGCGCTCGCGGCGGCCGTCCTCCGCGGCGACTTCGCTTCGTAGCAGCGTAGCTCCCCCCAACCCCCCAGCGTCGCCCGTGTCCGCCCCAAGACCAGTCCGTGCTCCGCGCGGCTCCACGATCTCGTGTCGAGGCTGGCAGCAGGAAGCCGCGCTCCGCATGCTCATGAACAACCTCGACCCCGAGGTCGCCGAACGGCCGGACGACCTCGTGGTGTATGGGGGCACCGGGCGTGCCGCGCGGAGTTGGGACGCGTTCGACGCGATCGTCGCGACGTTGCGCACGCTCGAGCCCGATGAGACCCTGCTCGTCCAGAGCGGGAAACCGGTCGCCGTGTTCCGCACGTTCGCGCACGCGCCGCGCGTCCTGATCGCGAACTCCAACCTCGTCGGCCGGTGGGCCACCTGGGACGCGTTCCGTGAGCTCGAGCGCGCCGGACTGACCATGTACGGGCAGATGACCGCCGGCTCGTGGATCTACATCGGGTCGCAGGGGATCGTGCAGGGCACGTACGAGACCTTCGGCGCGATGGCCCGCCAGCACTTCGGCGGCACGCTTGCCGGGCGACTCGTCGTCACCGCCGGGCTTGGCGGGATGGGAGGCGCGCAACCACTTGCCGCCACCATGCAGGGCGCCGCGCTCCTCGCGGTCGAGGTGGACCCGACCCGGATCGCGAAACGCATCGAGACGGGGTATTGCGACCGCCACACCGACTCGCTCGATGATGCGCTCCGCTGGCTCGATGCTGCGCGGAAGGAGAAACGCGCGCTCTCTGTCGCCCTGCTGGGGAACGCCGCGGACGTACTCCCGGAGCTGGTGCGGCGCGGCGTCACACCGGACATCGTCACGGACCAGACCAGCGCGCACGACATGCTGAACGGCTATGTGCCGGCGGGAATGCCGCTCGCCGAAGCCGTCGCCCTGCGTGCGCGCGATCCCAAGGAGTATGTGCGTCGCGCGACAGCGTCCGCTGTCGCGCATGTGCGCGCCATGCGCGCCATGCAGGACCGGGGCGCCAAGGCGGTGGACTACGGCAACAACATCAGGACCGTTGCGCTCGACGCCGGCGTGACGGACGCGTTCAAGATTCCCGGCTTCGTGCCGGAATACGTGCGCCCGCTCTTCTGTGAAGGAAAGGGGCCGTTCCGATGGGCGGCGCTCTCCGGCGATCCCAAGGACATCGCGCGGCTCGATGAGCTGGTGCTGTCACTCTTTCCCGCGGACACCCATCTCCGGACCTGGATCGAGCAGGCGCGCGCGAAGATCAAGTTCCAGGGCCTCCCCGCGCGCATCTGCTGGCTCGGCCAGGGCGACCGGGCGAAGTTCGGGGTCGCGATCAACGACCTGGTGGCCAGCGGCGAGGTCTCGGCGCCCATCGTCATCGGGCGCGATCACCTGGATACGGGCAGCGTTGCCTCGCCGTTCCGGGAGACCGAAGCCATGAAGGACGGCAGCGACGCGATCGCGGACTGGGCGTTCCTCAATGCCATGCTGAACGTCGCCAGTGGCGCCAGCTGGGTGAGCTTTCACCATGGCGGCGGCGTGGGAATCGGCAACTCGCTGCATGCGGGCCAGGTGATCGTCGCGGACGGGACGCCGGAAATGCGGCTTCGTCTCGAACGGGTGTTGACCAACGACCCCGGCATCGGCGTCGCGCGCCACGCGGACGCGGGTTACGAAACCGCAGTTGCGACGGCGGCGCGCACGGGCATCCGCCTGCCGATGCTGGGCTAGCCGACGTGCTTTCCAGCCGCTTCAAGCCATGGCACCTGGTGCCATTCTCGATCCGTTACGCCCGGCTCCGCGCCGCGCGCCGTCCAGTATTGGTGCATTTCGAGGTCACCATGCGCTGCAACGCGCGCTGCGACTTCTGTGACTATTGGAAGACCTCGCCCGCCACGCGTGATGCCGAGATCAAGTCGTTCGCCGACGCGGCGCGGCATTTCCGGCCGATGATGATCACGTTCACGGGCGGAGAGCCGTTGCTCCGCGCCGACCTCGAAGAACTGATTCGGTCCGTGGGCGAGGCCGCGCCGTTGACGTGGATGTCGCTGATCACCCACGGCGCGATGCTCTCGGAAACACGGGCGCGCACGCTCTGGGACTCGGGCCTCGCACAGATCTGTGTCTCGCTGGATTTCCTCGACCGGCGGCACGACGACGCGCGAGGGATTCCGGGGCTTGCGGCCAAGATCCTCGCGACGGTGCCGCGACTGGCTGACGCCGGCATGACGATCCGATTCAACACGGTCATCAAGCGCGAAAACCTCGATGAGATCATGCCGATCGTGCGCCGCGCGGAGGCCATCGGGGTGGGCGTGAACCTCTCGGTGTACACGGATGCCAAGAACGGCAACCGCGAGCACCTGCTCGGGGTGGATCATCTGCCGCGGCTCGACGCGTTGGTCGCGGAGCTGCTGGACTACAAGCGCGGCCGTCGGGGCGTCATCAGCAACTCGGACTGGTACCTCCAGCAGATTCCCCGCTGGGTACGCGGCGAGATGACGGGCGATTGCCGCAGCGGCGAGACGACGATCCACATCGACCCGACCGGCCGGGTGCGGCGATGCCCCGATTTTCCGGCCGATGGGCACTGGGCGGACCACACGGGGTACGCGCCGATCGCGTGCGACGATTGCTACTACGCGTGCCGCGGCGAGGCGCAGGCGCCGCTCACGATCTCGCGGTTTCGCGACCTCGCGGGCTCGGTTCCGCGCAGCGAAACCGCCTCGCCCGCACGCGCGTAGGTTCCTGCGTGAGCCGAACCATGCCCCCAGCGACCTTTGACGGAATCGTGAGCGCCGGCCAAGCCGGGACTTCGGCGTCCGTGCCTGCGGCAGGCGCGCCGGCGGCCCAGACCGGCGCGCAGTCGGGGGCTCCCGTTGCGACGACCGTCGCGGCGCCCTCCACCGCGCTCGAGATCCGCGTGCTGCGCGCACGGCGATCGGAAATCAGCTCGCAGCTGGGCAACATCACGAGTCGGCGGGAAGATCACGCCCGTGCGCTGCGTGATGCGACCCCGGGTGCGGACCGCGCAGGCATCGAGGCGCGGATCCAGATATTGGATCAACGCATCCTGGAGCTCGAGAACGACCTCAATGTGACGGGTCGGGCCTTGGCGAGCGCGCGGGGTGAAGCGGCGACCATTGTGGATCCGCCCGCGCCGCCCGGCCAGGCGCCGCGCTTCAACTCGGGACAGATGACGGCGATGACGATCGTGTTCTTCGTCGCCGTGCTCATGCCGCTGGTCATCACGCTTGGCCACGTGCTCCGGCGCAAGGCGTCGCGCGCCATCAACCCGGGGGTATCTCCGGAAGTCACAGGCCGCCTCGATCGGCTGGAGCAGGGGCTCGATGCCGTGGCGATCGAGGTCGAGCGCGTGTCGGAGTCGCAGCGGTACCTGAGCAAGACGCTCATGGCCGGGCACTCGAGTGTGCCGCAGCCCATGGTCGCGGACCTCGAGGCGGTCCCACGCGGCGCGCCGATTGCCCTCGACGCGGCATTGCCGGCGGATTCGCGGCGCCCATAGGCGCGGCTGGTAGATTGAGCGTCGGATGACGACGCTCTTTGTCAACACATCGCAGGTGGTCACCTGCCGCGGGCCCGCCCGCGCGCGGCGCGGCGCCGAGCTTCGCGAGTGCGAGGTGCTCCCGCGCGCCGCGGTTGCCGTTCGAGACGGCCAGGTGCTCGATGTGGGCGAAGAAACGGCCCTGCGCGCGCGTTACCCGTCGCCGAGCCACGAGGTGGACTGCGGCGGGCGCGTGCTCGCGCCCGGCCTGGTGGACTCCCACACGCACGGCATCTTCGGCAAGCCGCGCTACGAGGAGCACGAGCTTCGCGCGACCGGTGTCAGCTACATGGAAATCGCCTCGCGCGGCGGCGGCATCCACGGTTCGGTTCGCGACCTGAGGGCGCGGTCTGAGGATGAGTTGTTCGAGCTGGCGCTGCCGCGGCTGCGGCGCCTGGCGGCGCACGGAACCACGACGGTCGAGCTGAAGAGCGGATACGGACTCTCCACGGACGCGGAACTCAAGTCACTGCGAGTCATCCGGCGCCTGGCACAGGCGCTCCCACTGCGCATCGTCGCGACCTTCCTCGGTGCCCACGAAGTCCCGCTGGAGTACCGTGCGGCGCCCCGGACCCGCGAGGAGTACATCGGGCTCATCACGGAAGAGATGATCCCGCGCGTGGCGGCCGACCGTCTCGCGACATTCGCCGACATCTTCTGCGAGCCGGGCGTCTATACCCCCGCCGAGGCGCGGCGCATTCTTGGCGCCGCGCGCGCACACGGGCTTGGATTGAAGCTCCACGCGGACGAGCTGGAAGGGGGCGGCGCTGCCGAGCTCGCCGCCGAACTCGGGGCCACCAGCGCCGATCACCTGGCCGCCGTGTCCGACGCCGGCGTTCGGGCGCTGGCGGCTTCCACAACGGTAGCGACCCTGCTGCCCGGGACCATGCTGTTCCTCGGTCGCCAGAAGCAGGCGCCCGCGCGGGCGCTGATTGACGCCGGCGCGGCCGTGGCCTTGGCGAGCGACTTCAACCCGGGCACATCGCCGACGGTGAACTTCCCGCTCGTCCTGACGCTGGCGGTCAGCCAGCTGCGGCTGAGCGTGGCGGAAGCCGTTCTTGCCGCGACGGTCAACGGCGCGGCAGCGCTCGGCCTGGCGGACACGACCGGGCAACTCGCCCCGGGATTCGCGGCCGACATGGCACTCTTTGACATGGACGACGTGCGCGAACTGCCGTACTGGTACGGCGACCATCGCTGTGTGGCTTCGTGGGTCGCCGGAATCGCTTGTCACCGGAGCGACGGCTTCGGTAGCTTTAGAGGTTCCGCGGCGCACATGCGCTCTAATGAATAGCCCTCGGCCCTGATCCATCGACCCGAACCATGGCGAACATCGCAGCGCTGAAGAAGAAGGCCGCCGAGTTCGAGGCGAAAAAGCAGGTGGACAAGGCGATCGCCGCGTATCGCGAAGTCCTCGACGCCTATGACTCGGGCGAAGAAGCCAAGCCCGAAATCGCGCTGTACAACCGCGTCGGCGACATGCTCGCCCGGCAGGGAAACACGCCGGAAGCGGTCACGCTCTACGAGCGGGCGGTGGACCTGTACACGGAAGGTGGCTTCTTCAACAACGCCATCGCGCTCTGCAACAAGGTGCTGCGCACGTCGCCCGGGCGCGCCAGCGTGTATTACAAGCTTGGGAAGATCAGCGCGGCCAAGGGATTCAAGGGCGAGGCCAAGCAGAACTTCCTCGAGTACGCCGACCGGATGCAGAAGTCCGGGCAGATGGACGAGGCCTTCCGCGCCCTCAAGGAGTTCGCCGACCTCGTCCCGGATGAGGACGACGTACGGCTCATGCTCGCTGACCAGCTGACGCGCGCAAACCGCTCGGCTGAGGCGCTCGAGCAACTGCGCGTGCTCTACGAGAAGTATCAGGACGCCGGACAGTCGGCCGAAGCCGACGCGACCGCAGAGCGCATGCGTGCGATCGATCCGAGCGTCGAATTGGGCGCACGCGCGGCCGGAAAGCAGGCCTCTGCCAAGGCGGCCGACGACCTGGTGTTCATTGACCTGAGCTCTCCGGCGCCACGAAGGACCACGCGCACGACGCCAATCTCCGAGCCACCGTCGCGCCCATCCGCTGCGCGGGCAAAGCCGCCCGAGCCCGTGCCCGCGCCGCCGTCCGAGGAGCCGACTCCGCTGGCGGCGCCGGCGGCGTCCCTGGGCGGGCTCGAGATCACGTCCACGACGCTCGACGGTGCGGTGGATTCGGCGCCGGGCGATGCGGGGGCGATGCTGGGGCTGGAGCCGACATCGTTCAGCGACACCGTTGCCGCGCCGGAGCCCGAGCCGATGGCGGCGAGCGAGTTCGCCACCATTGACCTGAGCGCGATCGAGGAAGCGCCGACGGGGCGACGCTCCGCGAGGAGCGACCTCGCGCTCGGTGGCGACCTGCCGGTGATTGATGTCTCCGGGTCCGAGGGCCCGGAGTTGCTCGACCTCGACACGTCGAGTTCCGCTCCGGTCGAACTCGAGATGGTGGATCTCGGTGCCGCGGCCGCCGAGCTTGGCGTCGAAGCGACGGCGCTCGATGAAACGCCGGGCGGCGGTGACTTGCCGCTGCTCGACGTGGGCGGCGGTGACATGGCCGCGGTTGCCGCACCTGGCGAGCCGGTCGTGGACACTCCGACGGCGTTCGGCGAGGTCGCCGACGAAGTCGTCGAGGCGCCGGCGCCCGTGCGACGCGCATCCTCCATGCTCGCGGCCAATGCCGTGCTCACCCTGCGGATTCGCGTCGAGGACGAGCCCGAGAACTGGGCCCTCCGGCGCCAGCTCGGTGAGGCGCTCCTCGAGGAGGGCGAGCGTGACGAAGGGATGCGCGAGCTCGAGGCCGCGCTGATCGGGTTTGACAAGGCGAACGACCTGGACAGCGCGACGTCGGTGATCGACGAAATCGTGCGGATCGTCCCCGGCTCCGTTCGCTTCCACCAGAAGCGGGTCGAGTACGCGTTTCGGGCGAACGACAAGGCGCGCACCGCCGAGGCATACGTGGCGCTTGCGGACGCGTTGTTCCGCGATGGGCAGGCGGATCGCGCGAGGCAGGTGTACCAGCGCGTGCTCGAGATCGCCCCTGGCGATGTACGGGCGGTCGCGGCACTCGAGGCGATCGGCGGCCCGCCGGCTCCGCCGCCTGCGGCACCGCCGCAGGCGAAGGGGAAGCGCTATACCGGCGCCGTGGAAGGTGTGCAGCACACCCCGGTATCCACTCCAGCGGTGAAGGGCGGCGACGATGATTTCGTGTCGCTCGGCGATTGGCTGCGTGAGGACGAGGCGCCGAAGAACACGCGCATGGTCGTCGAGGAGCAGGAGCCGACCGGCGACGAACAGGCCGATTTCGCCGACATGCTCAAGAAGTTCAAGCAGGGAATCTCCGAGAACGTTGAGGACGAGGATCACGAGGCGCATTACGACCTCGGTGTGGCATTCAAGGAGATGGGCCTAGTGGACGAGGCGATCGCCGAGTTCCAAAAAGCCCTGCGCGGTACGCAGAATCGGGTGCGAACGTACGAGGCCCTCGGCCAGTGCTTCCTCGAGAAAAAGCAGCTGCCCGTAGCGGTCACGATCCTGCAGCGCGCGCTGAACGAGCCGGGCGTGGGCGACGAGCAGCTGGTCGGTGTGCTCTACCTGCTCGGGTACATCAACGAATCGCTTGGGAAGCCGGTGGAAGCGAAGCCCTTCTACGAACGCGTGTTCGCCGTGGACATCCAGTTCCGCGACGTCGGCGATCGGCTGAACGCCGTGGACAAGGCGCAGAAGTGACGATCGAGGCCCGCCTGCAGGCGCCGATCGCCCCGGCGCTGCTCGAGATCCAGGATCCCATTCGGGAGAAGCTCGATCGCGTGCCGGACGAGATGTGGCGCATCGTGAAGGCGGACGCCCCGATCATCGCCGCCGCCAATGCGCACCTGCGCGGGATGAAGGGGAAGATGTTTCGGCCCACGGTGCTGCTGCTGGCATCCGAGCTCGGGGGCGAGAGCGGCGATCGGGCGACGTGTTTCGCGGCCGTGGCCGAGCTCGTGCACCTCGCGAGTGTGGTGCACGACGACTCGGTGGACCACTCAAACACGCGGCGCGGCCAGCCCACGATCAACGCGATGTTCTCGCACCAGATCGCCGTGATCATGGGTGATTATCTCTACTCGAAAGCGCTGGCGGAGCTGGTCCGCCTCGGCGACCTCGAGCCGCTGCGCGCATTCACCGCGGCGTCGAACGACATGACGCTCGGGGAGATGCGGCAGCTCGCATCCTACGATGCGCTCAGCTTCAGTGAGGGCGACTACTTCCAGCTGATTCGCGCGAAGACGGCCTCGCTGATCGGCGCCGCATGCGAGGTTGGCGCACTGTGCGGCGCGCCCGAGTTCAGGGGCTCCATGCGCACGTACGGCGTGAAGCTGGGCATGGCGTTCCAGGTCGCCGACGACCTGCTCGACTACACCGAGGTGGAATCCGTCACCGGCAAGCCGAGCGGCAGCGACCTGCGTGAACACAAGGTCACGCTGCCGCTGATCGCGGCGCTTCCCCGCATGACGGCTCCGCAGCGGCAGGTTGTTGATCGGCTCTTTGCCGATCCGGCGCCGAGCGACGCTCACATTGCCGATGTCGTCTCGATCGCCACGGAATGCGGCGGCATTGACGCGGCGCGCGCCGCGGGCCATCAGTTTGCGCTTGAAGCCGAGGAGGCGCTCGCGGAAGTCTCCGAGTCGCCCGCTCGACAAGCGCTGGCGGACGCCTTGGCGTACGTCCTGGACCGGCGGTCATGAAGCAGCCGGCCAAGGGATCCGCCCGGCATCGCCCGGGGTACCACGCGGCGGTGCTCGCCTCGGGCTTCGTGGTTGGGGGGTTGATGAATGCGGCCTGCCGCCGGTGGCTGCCCTCGGGCGCCGTGAAGGAGTTCCTGACCACGGCGGTAACCCCGTCCATCGGACAGATCCCGATTGACTTGGTTATCTTCAAGTTCGCGATAGGGCCCCTGGCTGCGGACGTCTCGATCCTCAGCCTGGTCGGTGTGCTCGTTGCATACCTGATCGCCCGGTCGTTGTTCTAGTTGGGGTATCAGACCGGTCGATCCGCAAAGGTCGGCCAAGGAGGCGGTATGTTCGGTATGGGTCCGACGGAAATGTTCCTGGCGCTCGCCGTGGCGCTCCTGCTCTTCGGGGCCAAGCGCATCCCTGAGATTGCCGGGTCGTTTGGCAAGGGTATTCGGGAGTTCAAGCGCAACATGAGCGACGTGCAGCGCGAGATTCAGGCGCCGACGCAGGCCGAGTCGCTCCCGCCCGCCACCAGTAATGCGGAAGAAGCCCCGGCTGAGCCGAAGCGGCTCATCTAGCACAACGCGGGCCGCCAACGGGGCCCGAAAAACGAAGCGGGCGGCTGGAGCATCGTGCTCCGGCCGCCCGCTTGTTCGTTGATCCGGCGCCGAAAGCGTCAGGTCGTCTCGAGGCTCAAGCGCCGTTGGAGCGCGTTGAGTTCCTGGCGTCGATCATCAATCTTCGCGGCCCGCCGCAGGTTCTCGAGGTAGAGCCGGACCCGCTGATCACGGAGCGAGTTCGCCGCCTGCAGCCGCTGCGTCGCCTTCTGCGCCGCCCACTTGGCCGAATCCGCGTTCACGCGGGAATCCACGCGCATGACGACGATGACCTCGTCGGTGCGCACGGGTGCGCCGACCTTGCCGACCGGCTGTGAGAACGCCGCGCCGTTTGCCTCGCTGACGAAGCCGAACGCGATCACCGGCGTGCTGCGGGAGAAGGGGCCTTCCTTGTCCACCGGCCGGCCGATCGCCTTGGCGGCGGCTTCCAGCGACGTTCGCGCGGCGTCGGTCGCGAGGGCGGTCGCGGCGGCCATGTTCTCGTCGAGCGCCTTGGCGCGCGCCAGGCGATCGCGGATCTGCTCCTTCACGTCGTCGAACGGTGCTGTGCCCTTGGTGGTGATGGAGTCGAGGCGGACGAGGAAATACCCCGTCTCATCGTCAAACAGGTCGCTCGTTTCGCCTCGCCGTACTCCGCTGAATGCCCAAGCGCTTGCGCTCGGGACCTGACCGCCGAGGTACTGGGCCGGCTGGCCCTCCCGCACGCTGATCCGCGACACGAGGAGCCCCAGCTGCGACGCGGCGGAATCGAACGCCGCCGGGTTCGTCGAACCCGCGGCATACTTCGCCAGCGAGTCGGCGCGGCGGTCGGTGCGCGTTGCAGCCGTGTCGCTTTGCCGCACGAGCTTCAGGATATGATGCGCGAACGCCGTGTCCGCCGTTCTCCGGTCCACGCGGATGATGTGGAAACCGTATTCGGTCTTCACCGGCTGTGAAACCGTGCCCACCGGGAGCGAGCGCACGGCGTCGTCAAACGCCTTCACGTAAGCGCCCTTGACGCTGCGACCGAGGTCGCCGCCCTTGCTGCCCGAGGCCGTGTCGTCGGATTCGCGACGCGCGACATCCTCGAACTTCGCACCCTTGGCAATCTCCTCGCGCAGCGCCCGCGTCCGTTGCAGGGTCTCCGCGGTGTCGTTCGCCGTGGGACGCCGGGGGATGTTCACGATGGACAGCGTGGCCGAGCCGGTGCGCTCGAACTCCTTGCGGTGCGCGTCGTAGTAGGCGCGCATCGCGGCGTCCGTGATGCCATCGCGCTGGGCCTGCATCGGAACCGGCCGGAACGCGACAAAGCTCACGGTCGCCGAGTCGTGCTGGTCGCGATACAGGCTCCAGAGGCGCGCGTCGCTCACATAGGCATCGCCTGCGACCTGCGCAAACAGCTTTTGCTTCGGAATTTCGGACCGATAGTAGTTCTCGAGGTTCACCAGGATCCCTTGCTGGCGAGCGGCTGGGCTCGCGAGGAACCGCTGATACTTGGCCGGATCGAAACGCCCATCCGTCTGGAAATCCGGCGCATTCTGGAACTGCGGCGGCGGGCTGAACCGCGCCATCTCGACGATTTCCTGGTCGGACACGCGTACACCACGCTTCTGGTACTCCTGCTCCAGCAGCACGTTGCTGACCATTTCGTTGAAAACCTGCTCCTCAACGGCTTGGCGCTCGTCGAGCGTGAGGCCCCGTCCTTGCTGGGCCTCCTGCTGCTGTACCATCTGGGTGGTCGCGTTCTGCCAGTCCAGGTAGAGGATGTCGCGCCCGTTGACGGACGCCACCACGGTTGACGTGGTGATCACCGACCGGCCCATGAGGCCGGACGTCTCGTAGAACAGGAACCCGCCGACGAACACGACGGCGATGATGATCCAGATGTACGCGGCCTTCGCGCGCATTTGCTGCAGCACGGCGTTCTACTCCCTTCAAGATGGGTCGAGTCAGGGCTCGAAACTCTGTCCGAACCCAGCCATTAAGGTTACCGGCCGCCGTGACCTAAAATCAAGTCGCACAGTCACTTCTGATTGACGGTCAGCGCGGCCGTGCGGTATCTTGAGCAGCCTTCGAACCCGGCATCTGGACTACGGCGGATTTCTGGCACTTTCCCGGCTGGACGACCTGAAGAAGCGGTACGACGAGAACCCTCGCCGGTTCTTTGCGCCGCTCGCCAATGAGTACCGGAAGGGTGGCGACCTGGACCAGGCCATCGCGCTCTGTGAGCAGCATCTGGGAGACCAGCCGGGCAACATGAACGGCCAGGTCGTGTACGGGCAGGCGCTCTTCGACTCCGGCCGGCTCGCCGACGCCGAGACGACCTTCGCGACGGCACTCACGCTTGACCCCGAGAACCTGATCGCGCTGCGCCATCTCGGCGACATCGCGCGCACGAACGGGGACGCGGGCAAGGCGCTCGAGTGGTACCAGCGCGTGCTCGACGCGGACCCGCGCAACGACGAAATCCAGGCGTTCATCGAGGAGATCAAGAACTTGGCGCCGCCCAAGGCCGCCACACCGGTTACCCCAGCGCCGGCCGTACCGGCGCCCCGAGCGAGCGTTCCAGTTCCGCCGTTGGATGCCAAGACACTTGAGTTTGCGCCGCCCCCGCGGGCAAGCAGCATCGCGACGCCGATCATGCCCGTTCAGGCGGTTCCAACGCCGACGCCCGCAGCCGAGGCGCCACCGCCGCCGCGCGCGTCATCCTCATTACTTGACATTTCCGCACTCGACGTCGGCGATACGGGCGGCGACCCCGCGGGCGCAGCTCCGGCGAGCCCCGCGTTCGGGGAGGTCGGCGCGGGCGACTTCGGAGCAGCCGACGTGTCCACCGGCGACTTGACGTCGACGCCGGATGCGCCGGTCGGCGACATCTCGATCGACAGCCTCACCTTTGATAGCGGACCCGAATCGGGAGTCGGCGGCGCGAGTGAGCCGTCCGCGATGAGCGCGCCAACGGATCAGGGCGGCACTGGGCAAGACACGGCGCAGTCGACCGACATGCTGTTCGGTGACTCGCCGATCGGCTTCGACCAGCCGCCCGCGGCGACCTCCGGCGACGTCCCCGGTGTTGGGTGGGAGATGGGCAACGTTGACCTTGGCGTCCAGCCGGCGGACCCCGACGGCGCGACCACGGATACGGCGGCTCCGGCGCCGTCTGAGACTCCGCAAGTGTTTGTCACGGAAACGATGGCGGAGCTGTACTTGCAGCAGGGCTTCCGCGATGAGGCGCTGCAGGTGTACCGGCAGCTCGCTGCCGCGAACCCCGGTGACAAGTCGCACGCGGACCGGGTGCGTCATCTCGAGTCGGGCGATCGCGCGAGCATGTCATTCGACGTGATTTCCGACGCGGAGCCCGACCTGGCGCCGGGGACTACGAGCCTCATCCCGATGTCCGAGCCGACTCCCGAAGTCGACTCGCCGGTGATGGACCTCGAGCCGATGGAGGCGCCGGCGGCACCGCCGGCGGCCGAGCCGATCGCCGAGCCGATCGCCGAGCCGATCGCCGAGCCGATCGCCGAGCCGATCGCCGAGCCGATCGCCGAGCTGTCCGTCGCGCCGGTTCCCGAGGCGGCTCCGGAGCCGGTGCCCGTGCCGCCCGCCGTGTCCGAGGCTCCGGCCGTGGCGCGGCAATCGGTGCGGGCCTACTTCGCCGCGCTCGCGGCGCGAGGAGCCGGGCGCGCGAAGCAGGCCGCGGCCG
>VGVM01000044.1 GCA_016874035.1 Gemmatimonadota bacterium | reverse complement strand
GGTGGCCCGGGCGGCGATCGCGGTGGCCGTGGTGGTGACCGCGGTGGGCGCGGCGACCAGCGCGAGGAGAGCGGGCTCGTCGAGAACGTGATCGCGATCAACCGCGTGGCCAAGGTCGTGAAGGGTGGGCGCCGGTTCTCCTTCAACGCGCTCGTCGCCGTGGGCGACGGGCAGGGGAAGGTGGGGATCGCCACGGGTAAGGCGAACGAAGTGTCGGAAGCCGTCCGCAAGGCGGTGGACGGCGCGCGGCGCCGCATGCTGACGATTCCGCTGACGGGCGCGACGATTCCGCACGAGGTCGTGGGTGAGCACGGCGCAGGCCGCGTGCTGATGAAGCCGGCAGCTCCGGGCGCCGGCGTGATCGCCGGTGGCGCGGTGCGCGCGGTGATGGAGTGTGTCGGGATCGCCGACATCCTGACGAAGTCGCTGGGCTCGACGAACGCACACAACATGGTGCTCGCGGCCATGAACGGGCTGACCAGCCTGACGACGGTCGAACAGATCGCCAAGGAGCGTGGCGTGGAGGTGGCGTCGCTGCCCTACAAGTCCCGCGCCAAGGTGAAGGTGAACGCCGATGCCTAGGACATTTGTCTGGCACCGCACGCGCGGGCCAAAGAAGACGGAACCGAACACCCTGACGCAGGGCAAGGTCCTGATCAAGCAGGTGAAGTCGGGCATCGGGCAGACGGCCCGGATGCGCGCGACGCTCGAAGCGCTGGGACTGCGTCACCATCAGGACTCGGTGGTGCAGCAGGACTCACCCGCGCTTCGCGGGATGATCATGCGAGTGCGGCACCTGGTGAAGGTGACGCCGACGAAGGAGTGAGATCGTGAGCGACAAGATCGGATTGCACAACCTGATGCCGAGTCCCGGCTCGCACCGTGCGCGCAAGCGCATCGGGCGCGGCCCGGGTTCGGGTACCGGCAAGACGGCCGGCAAGGGTCACAAGGGTATCAAGGCGCGCGCGGGCCATCACGGCCCCGGCGGTAACAAGCCGCATTTCGAAGGCGGCCAGATGCCGCTCACGCGCCGCGTACCCAAGCGCGGGTTCACGAACCCGTTCCGGGTCGAGGCACAGGTGATCGGCTTCGATGACCTCGCCGAGCTGCCGAAGGGGAGCGAGGTCACGCGTGAGGCGCTCGTGGCTGCGGGGATCATTCGCGCCGCCAAGGGGCCGGCCAAGCTGCTCGCCAACGGCGAGTTGTCGCAGGCCGTGACGGTGCGGGGTATCAAGGTCAGCGCGTCGGCCCGGGCGAAGATCGTCGCCGCCGGCGGCACAGTCGAGGACTAAGGGAGCACTTCATGGCTCAGGCCAACCCGACCCAGGCGCTCGCGAACATCTATCGCACGCCGGAGCTCTGGGAAAAGATCGTCTTCACGTTCATCTGCCTCGTGGTGTATCGCGTCGGTTCGTACGTCGCGGTTCCCGGCGTGAACGTGCAGGCGATGGTGGACTTCTTCCAGAGCCAGCAGAACAGCGGCGGGCTCCTGGGCATGTACGACCTGTTCGTGGGCGGCAACCTGTCGCGCTCGACGGTCTTTGCGCTCGGCATCATGCCGTACATCTCGGCGAGCATCTTCGCCCAGATCGCGGCGGCGGTGATCCCGCAGGTCGAGAAGCTGCAGAAGGACGAAGAGGGTCGGAAGAAGATCACCCAGTGGACGCGGTACGCGACGGTCGGCCTCGCGCTGGTGCAGGCCTGGGGCTATGGGCTCTTCACCGAAAGCATCCAGGGCGCCGTAGCGTCGCCCGGCTTCGGGTTCAAGACGGAAATGGCGCTCGTGCTGACGTCCGGCGCGGTGTTCGTGATGTGGCTTGGCGAGCAGATCACGGAGCGCGGGCTCGGCAACGGCGCGTCGTTGATGATCTTCTTCTCGATCGTGCAGGGATTCCTCCCGTCGATCTACGCAACGTTCGAACTGCTCTCCACGCAGGCGCTCAGCCCGTTCGCGCTGATCCTGCTGCTGGCCGTCATGGCAGGTGTCATCGCGGGCGTCGTCCTGATCACGCTGGCCGCGCGCCGCATCGCGATCCAGATCCCGCAGCGGACGATGGGTCGCGGCCGGATGCAGGAAGCGTCGAAGCATCACATCCCGCTCCGGATCAACACGGCGGGCGTGATGCCGATCATCTTCGCGCAATCGCTGATCGTCGTGCCGGGCGCGCTCGCGCAGTTCAGCGGTAACCCACGCCTGCAGGACTTCGCCGAGTACTTCCAGCCGGGCACGATGCTCTACTACCTGCTCTCGGCCGTACTGATCATCCTGTTCACGTATTTCTACACGGCGATCGTGTTCAACCCGGTTGACCTGGCCGAGAACCTGAAGAAGCAGGGCGGGTTCATCCCCGGGGTGAAGCCGGGCGCCAAGACGGCGGAGTACATTGACCACGTCGTCACGCGCATCACGCTGCCGGGCGCCGTCTTCCTGACGCTGATCGCGCTGCTGCCGATCTGGATTTCGCGGTCGGTGAGCGTGACGTTCCAGTTTGGCGGCACTTCGCTGCTGATCGTGGTCGGCGTGGCGCTCGATACGCTGGCGCAGATGAACCAGCACCTCCTGCTCCGGAAATACGACACGTTCATGAAGAAGGGCCGCGTCCGCTTCCGCGGTCGCCAGCAGGGCGCCTTCTAGCGTCACGCCGATGCTCGTCGTGCTGCTGGGGCCGCCGGGCTGCGGAAAAGGCACGCAGGGTGAACGGCTCGCGGAGGCGCTCGGCGTCCCGCGCATCTCGACGGGCGACGTGATTCGGTCCGCCATGAAGGCGGGCACGCCGCTTGGGCTCGAGGCAAAGGCCTTCTACGACCGGGGCGACCTCGTCCCGGACTCGCTGATCATGCAGATCATCCGCGAGGTGCTCGCGGCGCCCGAGCAGGCGCGCGGCGCGATCCTCGACGGCGTGGTGCGCACGGTGCCCCAGGCCGAAGGGCTGTCGGACGTGCTTGCCGGACTCGGGAAGTCACTCGGCCGCGTGCTGCTGTTCGAGATCGCGGACGAGGAGCTGGTGGGGCGGCTGTCGTCGCGGACCGTCTGCGACGCATGCCAGTTCCCGTTCGCCGGGCGCCAGCCGGGTGAGTTGCACGCAGATTGCGCCAAGGAACCGAAGGGCCACCTGGTGCGCCGCAAGGACGACGAGCCCGACGCGATCCGGAACCGGCTCAAGGTGTATCACGCCCAGACGGCCCCGGTCGTCGCATGGTACCGGGCCAACGGCGGGCCGATCGAATCGGCCAACGCACTCGGGACCGTGGACGAAGTGACCGCGCGCCTCAGGAAGGCGGTTGGGCTGAACTGATGGTGCAGCTGAAGTCGCCGCGCGAGATCGAGATCATGGCCGTCGGCGGGAAGATCCTGGCGGCGACGCACCAGGAAATGAAGCGCACGATCCGCGCGGGCCTTTCGACCGCGGAGCTGGATCGCGTGGCCGAAGAGTTCATCCGGTCGCACACGGGCGCCACACCAAGCTTCAAGGGCTTGTACGGCTTCCCGGCGAGCATCTGCGCGAGCATCAACGAGGAAATCGTGCACGGCATCCCGTCGCCGAAGCGCGTGCTGAGGGACGGTGACATCATCTCCGTGGACATCGGCGTGCACTTCGGCGGGTTTCACACCGACTCGGCGTGGACCTACGCGGTGGGCGACGTGGACGCGACGACAAAGTCCCTGCTGGAGGTGACGGAGGAATCGCTCGAGGCCGGAATCGCCGAGGCGAAGCCGGGCAACCATGTGGGCGACATCGGGGCCGCGGTAGAGGCGAGGGTGCGACGCGGAGGTTTTGCGGTCGTGCGCGACCTCGTGGGCCATGGCGTGGGGCAGTCCATGCACGAAGAGCCGCAGGTGCCGAACCACGGCAAGCCGAAACGCGGTCCGAAGTTGAACGTGGGGTTGACGCTCGCGATCGAACCAATGGTGAACGCGGGAACCGCCGAGACGCGGACACTGTCGGACAAGTGGACGGTGGTGACGCTGGACGGCAAGCGCAGCGCGCATTTCGAGCACACAGTGGCGGTGACGGAGAGTGGGCCGCGCGTGCTGACACGGTAACGGCAACGACAACGGCGAGTGGTGGGTGGTCGGTTGTCGGTGGTCGGTAAAGGTGAACGGCGATTGCAACGACACGGCGAGTGACGATGGCCGCACCGGGTGAAGACAGCGTTGGGTTGGCCGAGAGCCGCTTGGCGCGCGCAGCCGGACTGCTGATCGCGATCGGGATGGCGGTCCGCCTCTGGGTGTTGACCGAGCGCGGATCGCTCTTCCTCGATGAAGCGTCGCTGGCGCTGAACGTCCTGGCGAGGGATGTTCGCTTGCTGACGCAGCCGCTCGACTGGGGGCAGGCCGGCCCGATCGGGTTCCTGTGGATCGAGCGAGTGGCCGTGCTCTCCGCCGGTTCCGCTGAGTGGGTGCTGCGGCTCGCTCCGTTCCTCGGAGGCGTGGCGATCCCGGTGCTCACGTGGCTGGTGGGTGTACGCACCGTTGGGCGGCGCGCGGCGCTGTATGCGACCGCGGCTTGCGTGGCCTCGCTGATCGCGATCCGCTATTCGAGCGAGGTCAAGCCGTACTCGACCGATGCGGCCGTGGCAATCGGACTCGTGCTCTTTGCCCTTCGACTTCGCGAACGCCCGAACGCGCCGGCGAGGTGGTTGGCGCTCGGCGTCGCTGGCGTATTGGGCGTCTTCGTTTCGCTGCCGGCGGCATTCGTGCTTGGCGCGGTGGGGCTTTCGCTGCTCGGGCAGGTTTCTCTCCGACGGCTCGCCGGCTGCGGGGCGGCGTGGATCGCGGTGTTTGCGCTGCAGTGGTGGCTTGCGCTTGGCGAGTCATCGGCGAGCGCATACCTCAAGGAATACTGGGCTCCGGTGATGCTGGCCCCGGTGGCATCGGATTTCGTCGCCCGCGCGATTCGCGCGGCGGCCGCACTCTGGGCGACCCCGCTGCAATGGACCGGCGCGCTTGGGGTCACGCTTGTTGCGGTTGGACTTGGCCTGTGTGGCGTGGGACGGATAGCGCGTAGCGCGAAACGCGACGCGGCACTGTTGATCGGACCTGCGGCGTTGGCCGCGGTCGCGTCGGTCGCGAGCCTGTACCCGCTGTCGGACCGGCTGGCGTTCTTCGCGGCGCCGGGGGCGCTGCTGTGTGCGGCCGCGTGCGTTGACGCGTTGGTGGTGCGAGCGGGCGGTCTGATGCGGATCGCCGAGCGGTGGCCCAGCGCCCGTACGGCCACGCCGTACGTGATAGCCGCGGCCGTTGCGGCCTGGGTCGGCGCGGACTCGCTGCGAATGTTGCGAGCGCCGGGCGCGTTGGAGCCGACTCGCACGCTGTTTGAAACCATTGCCGCTGAGGCCGCGCGGGATTCGTCGCCGGTGTACGTGTACGCGCGCGCGGTGCCTGCCTGGGTGTACGCGACCACGGATTGGGCTGCTCATGCGGCGGGCGATTCCGCTGAGATCAGGCGTGTGGCACGGGTTACACGGCTGGCGGGCGATGTGCGATCACCGGCGCACGAGAACTTCGCTCGCGAGGGGGCAGTGGCCGTGGGCGAGGGCGACTCGCTCGTCGTGAGCGCTGCGGATGTGCGCGGTGTGGATACGCGCGCCGGGGCCAGTCGGCCACCGGTCGAGCTGCTTGGGCTCGCGCCGGGGGTACGCTACCGGATCGCGGGCCCGACGCGCGGCAGCGGGCCCTCCCCGGGCTGGGTGCCGAGTGAGGCGCGGCGGATCATGGCGGCGGCGGTTGCCGATTCGTCGCGCGGGTCATCGCGCGGCACGGCGGTTTGGCTGGTGGCGAGTCATTTCTTCGAAGGCACCGGCGCGGATGAGCTGCGCCCGCTGGTGGTCACGCTGATCGCAATGGGCGCGCAGATCACGGAGGAACGGCGCGGAGGGCGGGACGCGATCGCGCTGAAGGTCACGGTCGCGCCGTAGCGCACTGCATTTGCGCCCCATCGGCGCCCGCGTCAGCCGATCGCCTTCTCGACGGCCGCGTTAGCGACATGCGACGCGGCGGTTGCCGCGGCGTCGAGCGCAGCGGCTTCCTGCGCAAGCGGCGCGCCCGCTGCCTTGTCCGCCATGGACGCCACGTTGATCCGCACGTTGTACGCCGCGCCACGACAGGCAGCCGCAGCCATCAGTGCGGCAACGCCGGCATCGCTCGCCGCGTTGGTGTTGCCCTTCTGCGCGCAGATGGCGGCGAGCGCGGCGACCTCGCCGGCGGCACGCGCCGTCTTGAGCGGCACGCGGGCCGCGTGCATGAGCGCGGCTTGGATCGCGGCGTCGCGCGCGGCCTGCTGTTCCGGCGAGTCCTTCGGGAGCTTGTACGCGCTGCTCACCACGGCGTAGGCGTCCGCATCCTCCCGGACGAGCGCGGCCAAGCGAGCGCCCAACGCAGCGGCGCGGTCTGCGAGCGTGCGCATCTCGCCCTCCACCGCCACGTACTTCTTCCGCCCCACCGTGAGGCCGGCGACCATCTGCGCCAGCGCCGCCCCAAGTGCACCCGCATGCGCGGCCACGCTCCCGCCGCCGGGGACGGGCGCGTTCGACGCGACCGACGCGACAAAATCGGCCACGGATTCGCGCGCGCCCATGGCATCGCGCACCTTCGATTCGAGCACCATCGCATTGCTGAAGCCGCGGAGCAGGATGCTGCTCGCGGCGACCTCAAACAGCGCCTTCTCGGGCACGAGCCCGACGATCTCGCTCCACGTCACCTCGACGCCTCGCGCGCGGGCTTCGTCGCGGACCGCCTCGAAGGCCTTCGCGATTGACGTGGTATCGGTGTCCGTGAGGTTCATCGAGACCTGCGCCTGGCCGTCCACCTCGAGCCCAAGCCCCTTCACGGCTGGCAGGCCGCCGCTCGAGAAGCGGACCTTCTTCGCGACTTCCTTCGCCACGGCGAGGTTGCTCGCGGGGCCGAGGTACACGTTGTAGGCGACGAGGAAGGGCCGCGCCCCGATCACCGTGGCGCCGGCAGTCGCGTGAATCGAGTTCGGGCCGAAGTCCGGGACGCGATCGGGGTTCGTACCGATTTCGTCGCGCGCCTTCTCGAACTCGCCACGCCTGATGTCGGCGAGGTTGACGCGATCCGGTCGCGACGCCGCCCGTTCGTAGAGGAATACGGGAATGCCGAGCTCATTGCCGACACGCGCGCCGAGCGCCTTCGCGGCACCGACACATTCGTCCATGGTGACGTCACCGAGCGGGATGATGGGGCACACGTCGGTCGCGCCGATGCGCGGGTGCTCACCGGTGTGCGAGCTGAGGTCGATCAGGTCGCGCGCCTTGGCGATGCCACGAAACGCCGCCTCGGCGACCTTGTCGAGCGGAGCGACGAACGTGACGACCGTGCGGTTGTGCGACGTGTCACTCGATACGTCGAGCATGGCGACGCCAGGTACGCTCGCGATCGCGTCGGTGACCTGCTTGACGATCTCGGGGCGACGGCCCTCGGAAAAATTCGGGACGCACTCAACCAGGCGAGTCACAACGACTACTCCGGGTGATGGGTGTTCAGTGTTCGGTGGTCGGTGGAGGTGACCACCGATCGCAGCCATGACTGCATGGCGGGGTTTCCCGCGACGATGCTGGTGCGGGCGACGGGGCAGTGTCCGCCGGAGTAGTCCGTCACGACCCCTCCGGCTTCCCTGACGAGGACCAGGCCGGCCGCGATGTCCCATGGCGACAGGACGGTCTCCCAGAAGGCCTCGAAGCGCCCGGCTGCAACGGCGGCGAGGTCGAGCGCTGCCGCGCCTGCGCGCCGGATACCCGCCGCCCCGCGCATGACCGCGCGGAGCTCGTTCGCGTATTGGTCAATGGCCTCAAGCTTGGTGAACGGGAACCCCGTGCCAATCAGGGCCCGGCGGGGCTCCTCGATCGCGGACACTCGGATGGGCTGGCCGTTCGAGAATGCGCCGCCGCCCTTGGTGGCGGTGAACTCCTCGTTCAGCGCGACATCTATCACGACACCGGCGACCGGTTCGCCGCCGACCACGGCACCGACCGAAACGGCGTATTCCGGGTAACCGTGCAGGAAGTTCGTGGTCCCGTCGAGCGGGTCCACGACGAAAGTGACGCCTGCGCCCGGAGCGCCCGCCGCCGCCGGTGATGCGCCGCTCTCCTCGGCGAGGATCGCGGCCTCGGGCATCCGCTTCCGGATGACCCCCAAGACTGCGGCCTCGGCGGCGAGGTCGACTTCGCTGACAAAGTCGGCGGGCCGCTTGACCTGCCACTCGATGGACCGGACCCGGGGCGTGGCGTCGCGGATCACCGCGGCGCCGGCCCGGGCCGCGTCGAGTGCCAGTTCGAAGAGCGCGGCGTTTGTCGGGCCATTCATCGCGCCCTAAGTTTAGCGAATGCCTCGCATCTTCAGCGGCATCCAGCCGTCCGGCGAACTCCACATCGGCAACTACCTCGGCGCGGTCAAGAACTGGGTCGCGCTGCAGGGGCAGTTCGAAGCATTCTTCTGCGTGGTGAACTACCACGCGATCACGCTGCCCTACGCCAAGGCCGACCTCGAATCCCGCACGCGCGAGATGGCGATCGGCCTGCTTGCCTCGGGCCTGGACCCGGCCAAGTGCACGCTGTTCATCCAGTCGCAGGTGCCGGAGCACACCGAACTGGCCTGGATCTTCAATACGCTGACGCCGCTGGGCGAGCTGGAGCGCCAGACGCAGTTCAAGGAGAAATCGGCCTGGCAGGAGCAGGTAATGGCCGGCATCCTGAACTACCCGGTGCTGCAGGCGGCCGACATCCTCCTCTACCGGGCGGATCTCGTGCCCGTTGGCGAGGACCAGATCCAGCACCTTGAGCTCTCGCGCGTAATCGCGCGGAACTGGAACGCCCGGTTCTCGCCGGACGCGCCGTACTTCCCGGAGCCGCAGCCCAAGTTGACGCCGACGCGCCGGATCGTCGGATTGGACGGCCAAGCGAAGATGTCGAAGTCCGTGGGCAACACGGTCGGGCTCATGGACAGCCCCGAGGCGATGTGGGACAAGCTCCGGCCTGCCGTGACCGACCCAGCGCGGCAGAAGAAAACCGACCCCGGAGACCCGGACAAGTGCGCGGCGATCTTCCCGCTGCACCGGGCCTTCTCGACCGATACTACAGTGGCAGAAGTCGAGGCAAACTGCCGAGGTGCAAAGTGGGGCTGCATCGACTGCAAGAAAGTGTTGCATGCAAACATGGTCGCTGAGCTGACCCCGATCCGCAGTCGCGCGGCCGAACTCAAGACGGCGCCCGCGGCCGTGGACGCGGCGTTCGCCGAAGGTGCCGAGAAAGCGCGCGCCGTCGCGCGCGCGACGATCGCGGACGTCAAATCCCGCATGGGGCTGCCGCAGTGATGGACGGCCTGTTCCTCTCCGCCCAAGGCTCCCTGGCCGAGGTCATCGCGAATGTGATGCGCGTGGACCTGGGCATGAAGCTGCTTGCCGCCGTCCTCGCCGGGGGCGCGATCGGGTTCGAACGACAGGTGGCGGGGAAACCGGCTGGCCTTCGCACGAACATCCTGATCTGCGTCGGGTCGGCGTTGGTCATGGACCTGTCGATCCGCATCGGCAGCGTGTGGGGGAGCGGCCCGATCGGCGACCCCGGGCGGATTGCGGCCCAGGTGATCACGGGACTGACCTCGGCGGCGACGATCTGGGTGGTTGCCGCCATCGGCCTGTCCGCGGGCGCCGGGTTCTATGTCGAGGCCCTCGGCGCGACCCTGACCGTGATGGTCGTCCTGGCCGGGCTGGGACGGCTGGAGCATGGCCTGCTGCGGGTGCGGCGCTCGATGAACGTGACGATTCGCACCAAACCCGGGATTCCGCTCGAGTTCATCCGGGAGCAGTTGAACGTGGACGGCCTCGAGATCGTGACGGCGAACCAGTACGACCATCCCTCGGACCGCGTATTCGAGTTGCGGGTGAAGGGCCCCGCGCGACAGTTCGAGATCGCGCGCTCGGAACTGGTCCACCTTCCGGAGATCAAGAACGTCTTCTTCGACTAGCGACTGCGGCCGCAAAGTGAAAGATTGATCGGATGGAAAAGATCATTAAGGCGGCGGTGGACCGCGGGGCGAGCGACCTGCACATCAAGGCGGGTGACGTCTTCCGCGCCCGCATTGACGGCAAGCTGACGCCGCTGACCAAGCAGGCCCTCACGCCGGAGCAGACACGCGCGATCGCGCTTCGCCTGATCCCGAACGAGGAAGACCGCGCGAAGATCGACAAGATCCAGGATTACGACTGTTCGTGGGGGGCGCAGGGGATCGGGCGGTTCCGCGTGAACATCATGCGCCAGCGGTCGAGCTTCATGATCGTGATGCGCGTGATCCCGTTCGAGGTGCCGTCGTTCGACAAGCTGAAGTTGCCGACGGTGCTCAAGAGCATCGCGCACGCCGAACGTGGGATGATCCTCGTGACCGGCGTCACGGGGTCGGGGAAGTCGAGCACGATGGCCGCGATGATCAACCACATCAACGCGACCACCCACAAGCACATCCTCTCGCTCGAGAACCCGATCGAGTTCCTGCACCGCGACATCCAGAGTTCGATCACGCAGCGCGAGATCGGCGTGTACACCGAGAGCTTCAAGATGGGCCTGCGGGCGGCGCTCCGGCAGGACCCGGACGTGATCCTGATCGGCGAAATGCGCGATGGCGAGACGATTGACACGGCGATGAAGGCGGCCGAGACGGGCCACTTGCTGGTCTCGACGCTTCATACCGCGGATGCGACGAGCACGATCCTGCGCATCCTGGCCATGTTCCCTCCTGAGGAACAGGAGGTCGTCCGTGTGCGCCTCGCGGATGCGCTCCATGCGGTGGTTTCGCAGCGCCTGCTCCCGAAGAAGGGTGGCGGTCGCGCGGCCGCGCTGGAGATCATGATCAACACGCCGACGATCAAGGACCTGATCCTGGACAAGGATCGGACGGGCGAGATCCGCGACTTCATCGCCGAAGGCCGCGAGCAGTACGGGATGCAGACGTTCGATCAGTGCCTCACGGACCTCGTGACGAACGACGACGTGGAGTTCGAGGTCGCCCTGGCGGCATCGAGTCGGCCGAGCGATTTCGAGCTCAAGATGAAGACGTTCCGCCGACGGTCCACGACGGTGCGAAAGGTGGTCGAGCTTCCGCCGGAGCCGCCGCCCGCCCCGCCGGTGGATCCGGGGATCACGATGGGCAGCGGGCTCGACTTCATGCAGAGCTGAGCCGGCGAGCCTCCGCCACAAGCCAATCCAAGGCGCACAAGGGATCACCTCCATGCCGTTCAACGGGATATTCGCGCCGGTCGTCACCACGTTTCACGAGGGGTCCGAGGACCTCGACGTTGCGGCCTTTGCGCGGAACGTCGGCGCGCTGGTGGCCGCGGGCCTGCACGGCATCGTCGTGTGTGGCTCGACGGGCGAGGCGGCCCTGTTGTCGGACGACGAGCGGCGCGTGCTGCTCGAGGCCGCGCGCAACGCGGTGCCGCGCGATCGCATGCTGCTGATGGGCGCCGGAGCGGAATCCACGCGACAGACGCTCAAGCGGTGCCAGGATGCGAAGGCCGCGGGCGCGGACGCGGCGCTGGTGGTCGCGCCACACTACTACTCGAACGCGATGAGCATCGAGGCGCTGCGCGGGCACTACCGCGCGGTTGCGGATGCGAGCCCGCTGCCGATCGTCCTCTACAACATCCCCAAGTACATGCACTTCGCGCTGCCGGCGGAGCTGGTGGGCGAGCTGGCCAGGCACGCAAACGTGATCGGTATCAAGGACAGCTCGGGCGACCTGAATATGCTGGGCGGGTTCCTCCAGGCGCAGAGCGAAACGTTCACGGTGTTTACCGGAAACGGTGGTACACTGGTGCCTGCACTCAACGCGGGCGCCCGCGGCGGGATACTTGGTGTCGCGGACTTCGCGCCGGGCCTGTGCTTGCAGGCGTTCGAAGCGCAGCGCAGCGGGAACGCGGCGCTGGCGGATGAGCTCCAAGCGGCGATCAAGCCGCTGGCCTCGGTGATCGTCGCCGAGTTAGGCGTCGCCGGCGTGAAGACGGCGTGCGACGTGGCGGGCTTCACCGGGGGACCGGTCCGCCGTCCGCTCGTGGACCTCGACGAGAAGGCCGAGCAGCGGGTGCGGGAGCTGCTGGCGGGGGTCGTCGTCGCTACCTGAGCGGCGCCGCCCCGAGGAGCTGCAGCGCAGCGGAGAGGACGGGATCACGGCCCGCGCCGACGGCGGCCAGGTTCCAGCGCGCGTACACATCAGGCGGGATCCCGCGGCCCTCAAACGGCACGCGGTCCGCGGTCATCGCCACCCAGCGCGAGACGGTGTACTTCCAGCCGTTCCCCAGTTCGTACGTGGCGGGGTTGCCGGAGCCACTGCCTGTCGTATCGCCGACCACCGTTGCGTTCGGTAGTTCCCGCATGGCGGCGATAAAGCTCTCGTTACTCGAGAAGACGCCGCGGCCCGAAAGCACGACCACGGGCTTCGTGAACTGCCAGGACCCGCGGGGTCCAACCGATCGGGCGGTCTCGGATGTGAACGCGGAATGGGACGCGCCGTTCCGATAGCGGAAGTACTCGGTCACGACCGCGCGGGTGGTGAACCGCGAAGCCAATGCAAGCGCGAGTTGGTCGTTCCCGCCGCCGTTTGGACGCACGTCAATGATGAGCGTCGAGTCTTGCCGGAAGTTCTCCAGCACGGCATCGAGATCGTCCGTCGTGAACTGGGTGGAGTTCCATGCGCCGACCGCGATGTACGGGATGCCCTTGATGCGCGCGTAGCCAAGATTCGTCCGGTATTGCACCCCTCCGGCCGCCGTGACGACCCCTAGCCAGAGGTTGCGATCCCAGTTGGCGGTCGCCGTCGGTGTGTATGTCGGCGAGTAGGCGCCGGACGGAGCAATGAGCGAGACGTGCACGTCCCTGAGTTCGCCCAGCATCTCGCGGATGACCGCGATGAACGCATCCTGTGTCGGAGCGCCGGCCGCTTGGCTGCGGTACCTGGCGCGTGCGGCGTCCCAATCCACACCCTTCAGTTCGAAGTAACTGTATCGACGGTCAAACGTTGCCCAGAGGTCGTCGAACTGGCCTTCAAACGTGGTCGCGGGCTGCGTGGTGGCCGCGCCGCACGCGGCCAGCGTCAGCGCGCCCACGAAGGCGACGGCCCGATACAGCGCTGGTTGAACCCGCATTCGCAGGTTGGACCGGGATCCGGGCATCAATGGTTGCGCAAGCCTCCGCTGAGTTGCGTGGAGCGGCGTACTCCGTAGTTTTCTACAACGCCTCACGGTCGTCGTTCCGGCCGGGGCGTTTTTTGTTGTTGCCGAATTGTCCCATCGGTCGGCTCATCCACGTACGCGCCCACCCCGACGCCCATGTTCGACCAGAAAACTCGCACGTTGGTTGTCGTCGGCGCCCAGTGGGGTGATGAGGGCAAGGGCAAGCTGGTGGACGTGCTGGCCGAGCGCGCCGATTGGGTCGTGCGGTATCAGGGCGGTGCCAACGCCGGGCACACGGTGTATGTCGGCGACAAGCGGACGATCCTGCGGCAGATCCCCAGCGGGATCCTGCACCCCGGTGTGCGCTGCGCGATCGGCAACGGCGTGGTGCTCGACCCGGAGACGCTGTTCGAGGAAGTGGATGCGCTGGTCCACGATGGCGTGGACGTCAACGGCCGGCTGTACGTGAGCGATCGGGCACACCTCGTGATGCCGTACCACAAGCTCGTGGACAAGGAGAGTGCGGCGTCGAAGGCGATCGGCACAACCGGGCGCGGGATCGGGCCCTGTTACGAGGACAAAGTCGCACGGCGTGGCGTCCGCGTGCTGGACCTCCGGCACGCGGACCGTCTGCGCGCATTGGTCGAACGGGGTGTCGAGCGGGCGAACATGCAGCTGGCCAGCTTCGGCTCGGACAAGCGCGCGGATGCCGAGTTCACGCTGCGGATCCTGGGCGCGCTGGCGCCGCGACTGCTGAGCGTGGCGGATGACGTCGGGCTCGCGGTGCACCGTGCGGTCAAGGGCGGCGCGACGGTCCTGCTCGAGGGCGCCCAGGGCTCGCTGCTCGACATTGACCACGGCACGTACCCGTTCGTGACGTCGAGCAGCACGACGGTCGGCGGCGCCGCAATCGGCACCGGCATTGGACCAAGCTCCATCCATGCCGCCCTTGGCGTGGTCAAGGCGTACACCACGCGCGTGGGCTCGGGCCCGCTGCCGACCGAGTACGACGACGCGATGAGCGAGCGTGTCCGCACGCTCGGCAACGAGTTCGGGGCGGTCACGGGTCGTCCGCGTCGGTGCGGGTGGTTCGACGCCGTCGTCGTGCGGTACGCGGTTCGCGTGAACGGGTTGACGGCCCTGGCCGTCACGAAGCTCGACGTGCTCGACACCCTCGAGCGGATCGGCCTGTGCACCGGGTACGAGGTCGGCGGGCAGGTGGTCGAGGAATTTCCGGGCGATATCGCCGAACTCGAGGGGATCAAGCCGCGCTACGAGTGGTTCGACGGGTGGATGGCGCCGACCGGCGGTGCGCGGAAGCTCGCGGACCTGCCCGCAGCGGCGAGGGCCTACCTCGATCGCATCGAGTCGCTGGTCGAGTGTCCGATACGGCATGTGTCGGTGGGGACACGGCGGGACCAGATCCTCGAAGTGGCGCGGTAGTCGCATCGTGCGCACGCGAACCCGCGCGGCCGCATGAACCGGACCGAATGGTGGTTGCGCGGTCCCGTGGAGGGCGTGGCTCCGGCGCTCCAGCCCGTGGCGCACATCCTGCTCGAGGTGCGCGAGACGGTCGGCCCGATGGTCGAGGGGCTGACGGAATCCCAGTGGAACGCCCGTCCCGGCGGGGTCGCATCGGTGGCGTTTCACGTCCGCCATATCGCGGGCGTGGTGGACCGCCTCTTCACGTACGCCCGGGGTGCGACGCTTACACCCGAGCAGGTCACGGCGATGCGCGGCGAAGGCGCGGAGCTTCGCGCGGATGATGTGTCGGCCGCGCTCGATGCGCTGGCTGCTCGCCTCGACGCGGCGGTCGCCGAGCTTCGCACGGTAGATGCCGCGTCCTTGGGTGACCACCGGGCGATCGGCCGGGCCAAGCTTCCGTCAACCGTGATCGGATGCCTGGTGCACGCCGCCGAACACGCGATGCGACACACGGGCCAGCTCTCGGTCACCGCGCGGGTCGTGAGGGCGACGACGCCCAGCGCGTAGACAGGGGCCTGCGGGCGGGCGAAATTGTCACGATGCCCCACGCCGACGTCCTTGAAAAGCTCGTCTCCCTTGCCAAGCGCAAGGGATTTGTCTTCCAGTCGTCCGAGATTTACGGCGGCACCGGCTCCGTGTGGGACTACGGCCCGCTCGGCGTCGAGCTCAAGAACAACATCAAGGCACGCTGGTGGAACGCGATGGTGCGCCAGCGCGACGACGTGGAAGGCCTCGACGCCGCGATCCTGATGCACCCGCGCGTCTGGGAAGCGAGCGGGCACGTGGCCGGGTTCAGCGACCCGCTGGTGGACTGCAAGGCGTGCAAGGCCCGGTTTCGCGCCGACAAGCTCGCCGACGCCCAGTGCCCGCGGAAACCATCGAAGAAACCAGGCGAACACGGCGACTGCCAACTCACCGAGCCGCGGCAGTTCAACCTGATGTTCAAGACGTTCATGGGGCCGGTCGAAGACTCGGCCGCCGTCGTGTACCTGCGACCGGAGACCGCGCAGGGCATCTTCGTGAACTTCCTGAACGTGCAGCAGGCGACGCGCCAGAAGGTGCCCTTCGGGATCGCGCAGATCGGGAAGGCGTTCCGGAACGAGATCACGCCCGGGAACTTCACGTTCCGCACGCGCGAGTTCGAACAGATGGAGATGCAGTTCTTCGTCGAGCCGGGCACGGACATGGACTGGTTCGAGAAGTGGAAGGCGTGGCGCCGCGAGTGGCACGTGGGACTCGGGCTCGACGATTCGCGCCTGCAGTTCCACCAGCACGGCGAGAAGGAACTCGCGCACTATGCGCGCGCGGCATTCGACATCGAGTTCGACTTTGGCGGTACGCTCGGCTTCCAGGAGATCGAGGGAGTCCATAATCGTTCGGACTTCGACCTCAAGCAGCATCAGGAGTTCAGCGCGAAGCGCCTCGAGTACGTGGACCAGGCCGCGAACAAGCGCTACCTGCCGTATGTGATCGAGACTTCGGTGGGTGCCGACCGCGTGACGCTGGCCGTGATGGTGAACGCGTACCGCGAAGAGGCCGTGGCGGGCGAGGACGAGGGGCGGACCGTAATGCGGTTCCATCCCGGGCTTGCCCCCATCACCGCGGGCGTGTTTCCGCTGACGAAGAAGGACGGCCAGCCGGAGATGGCCGAGCGCGTTGCGGCCGACTTGCGGAAGCGTTTCCCGGTCTTCTACGATGACGCCGGGGCGATCGGTCGGCGCTACAGGCGCCAGGACGAGGCCGGCACGCCGTTCGGGATCACCGTGGACGGCGACTCGACAAGGAACGATGACGTCACGATTCGCTTCCGCGACGACCTGGCCCAGATTCGCGTGGCAGCCGCGCAGGCGGGCGAAGTAATCGCGGGCTACCTCGCCAAGGACCATCCCGTCGCCGAGGCCTCCCGGGCGTAAGCCGGGCGGCCCTGCGCGGCCCCTGCGGGCCCCGCCCCACGGGGTGAAGGCGCTTAACGTGGCTCTATTGTTGTCGTCTGCCTTCTTTGGGAGCAGGAGAACGGCTGGCGATCGGCGCCCGGGCGGAGCAACAACCTCCCGGGCGTTGGTGTCGAAGGCGGTGCAGGCACTCCGGAGCGATCGCATGACCAAACAAAACCCGAAGATCCGCGCGCGCGGCTTCACGCTGATCGAAATCCTCGTCGTGATTGTCGTGGTGGCGATCCTGGCCACGCTGGTCGCCCCGAACGTGTTCCAGCATGTCGGGACCGCCAAGGCGACGACCGCGAAATCCCAGATCGAGATGCTTGGATCGGCCCTCGATGCGTACCGGCTCGACAACGGCGCATATCCCTCGACCCAGCAGGGCCTGCAGGCACTGATGGAAGTGCCGACGCTCGACCCGCCGACCAACTGGCGCGGTCCGTACCTGCGGAAGGCGGTGCCCCTCGATCCATGGGGACGGGCCTACGTGTATGTGTCGCCGGGCGAGGTGAACCCGACCGGGTTTGACCTGCTCTCACTGGGAGCGGATGGTGCGCTTGGCGGCGATGGCGAGAACGCTGACGTCGTGAGCTGGCAGTAGGCACGGCGAACCGATTTTCGGATCACCACGTGCCCACCTACGCGTACGAGGCGCTTGACGGCTCCGGGAAACGGCAGCACGGGGAGTCGAGCGCGCTGAGCGAAGCCGCGCTCGCGCGGTCGCTCGAGGAGCGCGGACTTCTCGTGCTCGAAGTGGCTGAGCGCGCGCCCGGTAGCGGGACCTCGTGGTGGCGGCCGGGTCGCAAGCGGGAGGTGCTCGAGTTCACGCGCGCGATGGCGTCGCTTCTTCCCGTGGGGATGCCGTTGTCCAAGGCGCTCGATGCGGCCACCGGCGTGGCAACCGCCGATGTCGCGGACGCGATCCGCGACGTGCGCACGCGGGTCGAACGCGGCAGCGGGCTGGCCGATGCTCTGGGTGAGCACGCGCGCCTGTTCGATCCGCTGTACGTCGGGATCGTGCGGGCGGGCGAGCGCAGCGGCGACCTCGACGCGGCGTTCGCACGGCTGGCGGCCCAACTCGAACGCGACGAACAGTTGCAGAGCCGTATCGTGTCCGCGTCCATCTACCCGATGTTGCTGGCGAGCGCGGGCACGGCCGCGGTGACCGTGCTGGTGTTTTTCGTGCTTCCGCGCTTCGTCACGCTGCTTGAGGGCAGCGGCGCGCAACTCCCAGCCGCGACAAAGGCGCTGCTGGCGGTGACGACCGCATTGCAGGCCGCGTGGCCGCTCTTTGCGGCGCTTCCGTTTGCGCTTGCGGCGCTGACGGTCTGGGTACGGCGCACCGATGCCGGTCGTCGCGCGTGGTCCTCGTTCCTGCTGCAAGTCCCGCTGATCCGCACGCTCCGGCAGTACGCGCTGTCCGCGCGGTTCGCCCGCATGCTGGGTGTGCTGCTCAGCGGCGGGGCGCCATTGCTTGGCGCGCTCGATGACACGATGGCCAGCATCGGTGACCCGATCGCCCGGGATGAGGTCGGCCGGATCCGGGGCCGCGTACGCGAAGGGGCGTCCATGCGGGCGGCGGTCGGCGAGAGCGGCCTGTTTGCGCCGTTGCTCGCCCAGCTGATCGGGGTGGGCGAGGACGCGGGCGACCTGCGGACGTTCCTGACGAAATCCGCCGACATCTTCGAGGAGCGAACCGAGCGCGCCACGCAGCGCGCGGCCGCGCTTGCCGAGCCGGCCATGATCGTCGTGTTCGGTGCGATCGTCGCCTTTGTGGCGCTCTCGCTGCTGCAAGCGATCTACGGCATCAACGCGGGTTCGTTCCGATGATTGCCGCTCGCGGACGCCGCGGGTTCACGCTGTGGGAAACGGCGCTCGTGCTTGCCGTGCTCGGCGTGACGTTGGGGCTGACGGCCCAGGCGCTGGTGAGTTTCGGCACGGAGAAACCGCGGACCGATGCCGAGGCCCTGCTGACGCTCTTGAAGCAGGCGCGAGCCCAGGCGATTCGCGGGAACACCGCCGTGGCGCTGCGGATCGACCCGGTGTCGGGGCGCTTTCGGATGGATACCACCGGCGCGCTGGGCTCGGGCGAGTACCTGAGCGGCACGATCGAGCTCGGCGGTGGAACCGGGCTGGAAACCGAGCAGGCGCGGTTGCAGTTCCTGTTCAACCCGGCGGGAGCGGCCTTCGCGGACTCAGTCGGTGTCCGTGGCGCGGCCGGGACCGTGATGGTGCTCGTGGACCCGTGGAGCGGGGTGGCGCGTGCCGAACCGCGCTGAGCGTTCGGGGGCCGCGATGTCGCGCCGGGGCGTCACGCTGTTTGAGGCGGTGGCGGCGATGGCGATCGTCGGGATCGTGTCCATCGCGGCGCTCGAAGCCGCGGGCTCGCAGATGCGGACCGCGACACTCGCGCGCGAGAAGCTCGAGGCGGCGGCACTCGCGCAGCAGCGGATGGACTGGCTCGAGTTCCTCGATGAGAACCGCCTGCGCGCATTGCCCGACAGTGTGCGTGAGGGCACGTTCGCCGAGCCGTTCGAGGCGTACACCTGGGAGACGACGGCCGAGCCGGTGAGCACGCAGCCCGGCGTGTATGACGTGTGGGTCCATGTGCGGTGGCCGGAGAACGAGTTTTCGTTGCACACCTACGCGTACCGACGGCCGATCATCGCCGTGAACTCCGGAGCGGCGCGATGAACCGCCGACGCCGCGGGATGACGCTCCTGGAGGTCGTCATCGCGTTGACGATCCTCGCGCTGCTGGCCGGCGGCGGTGCGGCGGCCTTCGTGACGCTGATCGAGCGACAGGAGACCATCCGGACGGCCTCCAACGAGGTCGAGCGCGCCGCCGCGTTGCGGGAGACCGTGCGGCAGTGGATCCTGCAGGGCGAGCCGCTGATCAGCACCGGCGGCGTGCCCGGTGGGCGGGGCGGCGCCGGCGCGGCAGCCGCCGGCGGTGGGCGCCAGCTGGCGAGCGTCGCGCCCGGCGGCCGCGCGGCGGCCGCGACGGTGCAAGGTGTGACCGCCGCGGCATCAACCGGCCAGGAAGTCACGGTGCTGACGAATGCGCCGAATCCGCTGCTCGCGAACAACGTGCGGATCCGGATCTTCGTGGATGCGGACGATGCGACGCCGGAGCGTGGGTTGACCATCGAGTATCAAGCCACGACGCAGACTCCGCTGATGCGGCGTGAACTCGAGCCGGCCGTCGGCGACCTGCTCGTCGAGTACTACGATTCGCGGACGAACCGATGGTACCCGAGCACGGAGGCCGCCACGATCGACCCGATCGCCCTGCGGCTGACCATGGTTTCGGCCGAGGGGGCTACGCTGGCGCGGCTGCTGCGGGTGCCGATCCTGCTCGTGTTCGGCGAGGCGGAATCATGAACGGATCCCGGCGCGGCGTCGCGATGATCGCGGCCCTCTGGCTCGTGGTGGGCATCTCGGTGGTGGCGCTCGAGTTCTCGCTCGTGGGCCAGGAGCGTCGCGCGGTCGGACTCGCGGGCGTGGACCGCGTGCACGGTGGGGCGGGAGCGCTCGGCGCGTTCGCCATGACGCGCGCGCGCCTGGAGTACGCGCTGCGGACTCGTGTGCAAGGCGGCGGGGCGAATGCCGCACTTTCGCGGATCCGGTCGTTCGATCCGTGGCTCGATGCGGACTCGCTGTACGGCGGGACGATTGCCATGGACAGCATGTCCGTTGACGTTGAAGTCGTTGACCTGGGTACGCGCTTGAACATCAACGTGATGCCGGAGGTCGAGCTGCGGACGTTTCTGTCGTACACGCTCGGCGACTTCGTGCTGGCGGATGAACTGGCGCAGTCGATCCTCGACTGGCGGGACCAGGACGACATCGCGCGCGCGCGCGGCGGCGAAGTGGAGGAATACCTCAAGCTCGGATACCTGCGCCTGCCGGCCAACCAGCAGTTTCGCGACGTCGAGGAGTTGTTGGACGTGAAAGGCGTGACGCCGGACATCTACGCACGCATCAGCCCGTTCCTGACCACGATGGGCGCCGCGCAAGTCAACCTGAACACGGCGCCGGTCGAGGTGCTCCGGGCGATCCCGGGCATGACCGACGACGTCGTGATGAACATCGTGAACTTGCGATCGCGCGGTGCGCGCATCGCGAACGTGAATGAGGTGCTGCCGCGGGGTGCGGCGGCGGGCGGCGGCCAGACCGTGGTGCGGGCCGGGGCCGGCGGCGGGGTCGAGGTGATCCGTCAGCAGCAGCAAAACCAGCTTGGGGCGCGCGCGGCCGTGCAGTCCAACCAGCTGATGCTCGTCATGATCACGAAGGCCAGCCATGCGTCGCACCCGGTGCGACTGCGAGTGCTGTTGCAGCGGTCAGTGCAGAACGGCCAGCCCGCCGCGGACGTGATGTCGGAGGACTGGCGATGAGCCGTCAGTCGAGGAGCGTCACCGGCGTTGCCTTGGGCGCGCGCGAAGTGTGCACCGCCGGAGGTGCGCAGGCGTCGGTGCAGGCTCACGCGGTCGTTGCGGAGCAAGGTGAAGACCAGTCCGTGGCGCTTGGGCGTGCGGTGGGCGCGGTGTTCGCCGGGTTGGCGGGGACCGGTGCCGGCGACGCGCGGAGCGGGCCGGCGTCGGTGTCGCGAGTCGCGGTGGCGCTCCTGTCACCGCTGACGGAGCTGCGCGCGCTGCACCTTCCGCCGCTCGATGACCGTGCGCGGGCGCGCCTGATCGGGCGCAACGCGAACCGCTACTTCGTGGGCGCCCGCGGGCCGCAGGTGATCGGCTCGCTGGACATCGGTGCGAATGGCGACGGCGCACATACGGTCCTGGCGGCGGTGGCGGCCGAGCCGCTGATTACGACGCTGGAGACGAACGCTGCGGCGGCCGGGCTGACGATCGCGTCGTTCGTGCCGGCGGAGGCCGCCTGGACGGCGGCGGCAGTCGCCGCTTGGCCGGCCTTTGCCCGCGGGATCGCTGCGTGTGTCGTTGCCCACGAAGACCGCCTCGATGTGCTGACCATGCGCGATGGCGCGCTCGTGGGCGTGCGACGTGTCCGGAGCGGCGACAACCGTGACCTGATCCGCGTTGTCGGTGACGCAGGCGCCCGCGACGCGGGCGTGTTCGGCGCGGCGGCAGCGGCCAACGCCACGCTGGCCGCGCTCTCCGCAGCGGGCATCCGGACGCAGCGCGTGCCGGCGGGGTTCGCCGGCGACGGCCTGAATCCGGCCGCGCTGGCGGCGCGATTCGCTCCGAGCGCCGCCGGTCCGCGCTTGATGTCGGAGCGCGCGCGGGATGACGTCGCGCGCGCGGAGGTCCGTGGCGCCTGGCGCATGGCGGGCCTCGCCGCGGCGGTGATGCTCGTCGCGGCCGCGGTGCACTTTGTCGGCGAGCGGCGTGAGCTCGACGACGTTCGCGCCGCTCGTGCCGCGGTGCGCGCCCGAGTCGAGTCCACCCTGGCCGATCGCGTGGACGTGGAAGCCGTGTATCGGCAGGTGGCTGAACTCGCGCGGCAGCGGCGAGATGCGCCGCGGTGGTCGCTCGTGCTCGCCTCACTCACGGATGCCTTGCCTGACGCCGCGTGGGCGACCGCGGTCCGCGTTCGCGGCGATTCGGTCTTCATGGACA
>VGVM01000043.1 GCA_016874035.1 Gemmatimonadota bacterium | reverse complement strand
GGGCGGCGCCGCGACGATGTTCACGCGGTACATCGGAGGCATCGCACGCGAATCGGTACCCGCGCGGTACGCGAGCGCGCCGAGCACGACGACGTGCAGCACGCCGGACACGACGATGGGCACGGCGAGCGAGCGGTTGCTCCCGCGTGCCGCGCGCGGCACGCCCCCCGGGGGCGCGCTGGCGGCCGCCGCGAGGCTCACCGCGACACGTCCTCGGGCTCCGTCACCAGCGCGATGTTGGTCACGCCGGCGCCGCGCACCACGCTCATCAGTTGCACGACGATGCCGTAGGGAACGGACTGATCCGCGCGCAGGTACACGCCTTCGATCTTCGTCCGGTTGGCCAGCACGCGGAAGTTGGCGCGAAACTCCGACATCGAGAGCGCGACACCGTCAAGGTAGATCCGTCCGGCGCCCGTCACGCTGACCTGGACGCCTTCCTTGGATTCGAGCGCACGCGCATCGGCCCTTGGCAGCGAAAGATCCACGCCGCCCTGCATGATCGGCGCGGTGATCATGAAGATCACCATCAACAGCATCATGAGGTCGATCAACGACACGACGTTCACCTCGGCGTACATCGGCGACCGCTCGCCGCGCCGTCCGCGCCGCATTAGAGGCGGCCTTCCCGCGCGAGCAGCGCGATGATCTCGGCGCTGAATCCTTCGAGCTCGCCATCGAGCCGGTTCAGCTTCGAGGCGAACAGGTTGTAGGCGAACACCGCCGGGACCGCGACGGCCAGCGCCGCCGCCGTCGCGGTGAGCGCCTCGGCGACGCCCGGCGCAACCGCGCTGAGGTTGCCGCTGCCCTTCTCCATGATCCCCGTAAACGCCGAGATCACCCCGAGCACCGTGCCGAACAGGCCGAGCAGCGGGCTCGCCGAACCGATGATCGCGAGCGACGGGACAAATCGCCCGAACCGGTCACGCTGCGCCGTGCACTCGGCGTCGAGGATGAGGTGCAGCGACTCGACTTGCGCCGCCGTGAGCGTGTGCCGCTCGGCGCCGCTTCCGCCCGCGCCGATCGGCTTCGTCTCGGTCACGAACCATACGGCGCGTTCAATGAGCCCCGTGTATGGACTGGCCTGCGACCGCTTGGCGAGCGCCGCCGCCTGTTCGAGGCGCGAGACCCGCTCGAACTCGCTGACGATGAAGCGCGCGCGCGCCGCCAGTCCGCGAAACTCCACCCATTTCGCGAACATGATCGCCCAGCTGGCGAGGGAGAGCACGGCCAGGATCGCCAGCACGACTTTGGTCGGCAACGACGCCTGCGTGATCAAGTCGAGCGTAGTGTGCGGCACCGCGGCCGCCTGGCGCAGCGACAACCAGAGCGCGACGCTCATGCGTGGGCTCGCATCCGTGGGCGCGCATCCGTGGGCGCTGCCGCGCGTGCACGCTCCGCAAACCAGCGATACGTCATCTGCAATCCGTCGTTGAGGGAAACAGCGGGCGACCAGCCGAGGCCCTCGCGCGCCTTGGCGATCGACACCCAGGACCGTTGTTGTTCGCCCGGGCGCGCTGCCCCGAACTCGACGGGCACGCTGCTGCCGGCGGCCTGCTGGATCGCCGCCGCGAGCGCATTGACGCTCGTCGGGACGCCCGTGCCGATATTGAACGCCCGGCTGTCGAGCTTCCTCGCGGCCGGGACGGCAGCGCTCGCCGCGCAAACGTTCGCCGCCGCGACATCCCCGACGAACACGTAATCACGCGTTTGTGCGCCGTCCCCGAACACGGTCAGTGCCTGCCCGCCGAGTATGCGTTGGCAGAAGATCGCGACGACGCCCGCCTCGCCATGCGGATCCTGCCGCGGCCCGTACACATTGGCATACCGCAGCGCGATCGTGTCGAGGCCGTGCACGCGGGCATAGTACGCCATGTAATACTCCACGCTCAGCTTGGCGATCCCGTAGGGTGATTCGGGGTCCTTGGGCTCGGGCTCGGCCGCGGGCGGCGTGATGAAATCGCCATAGACGGCGCCGCCGGTCGAGGAGAACACGAGCCGCGCACGGCGAGGCGATTGGCGCATCGCTTCGAGCAGACCCAGTGACGCCAGGATGTTGCGCGCGGCGTCGTCAACCGGATCGGCCACGCTCTTGCGCACGTCAATCTGCGCGGCGAGGTGGCAGATGACATCGAACTCGCCCGACGCAATCCGTTGAAGGACCTGGGGCGCCCGAACGTCCGCCTCGACCATCTCCACACCGCCGGGCACGTTCTCGCGTCGGCCCGAACTGAAGTCGTCCACGACCGTAACCGCGTCGCCCACTGCCAGGAATGCGTCCGCCACGTGCGAGCCGATGAAGCCGGCGCCCCCGGTGACGAGGATTCGTCGGCTCACCGCGCTATCCGTCGCACCATGTCGGCCCGCGCACCCGCCGGGGGTTCCGGCCGCCACGGATTACGCACGGGCACTCATGGCATCTTCGCGCTGACGTGGGCGCGCATCCCGACTGCCACCCCGGCATCGCGATTCTCCAGCACCATCGCCGTAGCGCCCCACTTGGTCACCTTCGTCACCTGCGCGACGGCGATTTCTTCTTCCGGCATGGTGCCATCCCGGTCGAGCGCGGGGCGGCGCCGCAACGAAAGCTGGTCACCCGGCACGAGCCCGGCGGAACCCTCGTTCTCGAGGATCAAGTATGCGCCGGTAGTCGGAAGCTTCGAGGCGTTCTGCACCCACGCCACTCGGGTGACGGCCCCAAACTCGACGCGGACCGGACGGGCGCCACCCTGCGCCGGAAGCGGTTCCAGCACGATGACGGATTGCCCGAGCGCGACGTTCACATACGATCGAATCAAGGACGCGCGTGCGCGACCACCTGACGTCAGCTCGCGCACCGTCAGGATGCCCGTGGGGACGTACACCTGCCCTTGGCCGGTCAGCACGGGCCCCGGCTGGAACGCGAGCAGCTGCGAACCGACGCTCGCACCGGCCGGCAGCGAGACCGTGACGTCTTCGTGGTACTGGACCGGTCGGCGTCCTGAGGAGCCAGCCATGCCGGCCGGTTCCGCCATCGCCACGATCTGCCCGACGTCGGACGGCCCCCCGGGCGCCCAGACGAACGGCGACCCTTCATAGTCGCCTCGCAGCACCGCTGGGCGCGGCTCCCGGAGGCTGATCGACGACCGCACACCGCCCCGCGCCGCTGCGTTGGCGGCGAGGTTGAACGCCGTGACCGCCGCGCGCCGATCGCCGCCGGGCACGGCGGCGGCCGTCCCGCCGCCGCTCACGCCTTCGGTACCGCCAGGGATGCGCAGCACCTGGTCAGGGTAGATCCAGTGCGGATCCTTGATGATCTCGGTATTCAGCTGGTAGATCTGCGGCCACTGAAAGGCATCGCCGAGATACTGCTGGGCGAGGTCCCACAAGGTGTCGCCACGCTTGACCGTGTGCGTGGCCGGCCGTGGCGCCGCCGTCGGCTCTTGGGCCCGCACGGGCGATGGCGCGAGCGCCGCGAGCGCCGCGAGCGCCGCCGCGGCAAGCAGGATTCGGCACGACGATGATGTTCTCATACGAGCCAATGGGATTCGGGTCAGAACCGCGCGACAAGACCGGACAAGTGCCTACGGATCAAGACGAGTGCGGCGCCAGCAGGGAAACATGACCGCGACGTCTGGTGAACGACAGAGGGCGGCCGCCGCGCGACCGCCCTCGATCCTGCACCCAGGCCATTCGCTAGAACGGCAGGTCATCGTCCTCGGCTTCGAGCGCGTTCGGGAACTCCTCGAAGTCCCCGCCCTTCGCCTTGTCCGCGCCTTTTCCGGCCGGCACCGGCGCGTCGGCGCCCGATCCGCCACGCCCGCCGAGCAGCAGGATTTCGCGCACGTTGATTTCCGTGACGTAGCGCGTCTGGTTCTCCTTGTCCTGGTACTGCCGGTACTCGATACGCCCTTCGACGAAGATCTTGTCGCCCTTGCGGACGTACTTCTCGATGATGTCGGCGAGCCCGGTACCGCGCGAACCCTGGTTCCACGCCACGCACTTGTGCCACTCGGTCTTCTCCTGCTTCTCACCGGCGGCGGAACTCCACTGTCGGCTCGTGGCGACCGAGAACTGGGCGACCTTGTTCCCGCCGGTGGTCGTCCGGATTTCCGGGTCGTTTCCGAGGTTGCCGATCAGCGTGACCTTATTGAGACTGCGACTCACAACTCCTCCTGGAAGGGTGACGGCAACAAGCTGAATCTAGCCGCCTGAAAAAGCGTTACCAATACAGCACCAGACCCATCATCTCAGCGCATCCGTGAGATCGGCCCGCAGGATCAGCGCGTCCTCATCCGGATGCCGGTAGTATCCGGTGCGCCGCCCGACCTCGCGGAATCCGCGCGCGGCGTAGAGCATCCGCGCCGCGCGGTTCGACTCGCGCACTTCGAGGAAGACCGCGGCACACCGGCGGGCGCGCGCCGACGCCAGCGCCGCATCGAGCAATGTCGCCCCGATACCTGTCCTTCGCGCCGACGCGGCGACCGCCAGGTTGGCGATCTCGGCCTCGTCCGCCGCGACCCGGACGACCACGTAGCCGACCGGAGAGGCCGACGGCGGCGCCGCGACCATGAGCTGGCTCGTGCCGCCGACCAGGCACTCGAGGAAGGCCGCGCGCGACCACGGATCGGCAAACGACGCGAACTCGATCCGGGCGACGGCGTCCAGGTCGTCCGCGGTGGCCGCGCGCACGCGAACCGCTGCGGCCGTCATGGCGCGAGCGGGCGCCCGTGCGCGGCTTCCCAACGCACCTGCACTTCTGCCAGTCGGCCGTACGCCGGCTCCCAGCCTTCGAGCGGCTCTGGCCCCTTGATGACCGCAAGGCAGTCGAGGGCGTGGCGCGCGCGCGGCCGAACGCGCCCGGCGACATCGGGCTCATTCCCGACCACGGTTGATGAGGCGCGCCCGGCGATCTCGACCAGCGCCGTGGCGGACCGGACGCCCAGGTACTCGCAGGCACTCACTTCGCCCGACGGCGTGCGGCGGCAGTTGGCGACGTACCACTCATCGCGCATCGCATCGAGCACGGGCGTCAGCGCCTCGCCGGAACCCGCCGGGGCGGCTGCGGCCAGCAACGCCAGCGACGGCACACTGTACAGGCCGAGCCCCGCCGAAAAGCAGATTCCCTTGGCGATACCCGCGGCGATCCGGAGCGAGGTGAAGCTGCCAGGTCCCGCCCCGCAGATCACGGCGCTGAGCTGAGCGGCCTCCGCCCGCGCGTCGCGGAGCGCGTTGGACACGGCCGGCATGAGCCGCTCGTGCATGGAATCGCGCATGGCCACCGCGTGGTTCGCGACGCAGCGTCCGTCGCGGAATACCGCGACCGTCCCCCGCGAATCGGCGGCGTCCAGCGCCAACACGAGACCGCTCGTCAGCGTGGTCGGATCGCTCATGTGCGCACCTCACGCACGTCGCTCCGCCCCGGCACATGGGCGAGATGGATCGCCAGCGTGGGCGACGGCAACGCAGCCCCGGCCCGCTCCGGCCACTCCACGAGCACGATCGCGCGCTCGGCAAGGATGTCCTCCCAGCCGATCCCGGGGAGCTCGCTGGCCGACCGCAACCGGTAGAGGTCGAGGTGGACCAGTTTCTCCGTGGTACCGGCGTATTCCTGCACCAGCGCAAACGTCGGGCTCGTTACGGGCTGCGTCACCCCGAGTCCGCGCGCGATCGCCTGGGCCAGCGTGGTCTTGCCGGCGCCGAGTTCGCCGCTGAGCGCGACCAGCGCCGGCGCGCGAAGCGAGGCGCCCAGCGCCTGGCCCCACTCCGCCAAGGCAGCGGAATCGAGCAGCCGGATCACGGGTCCGCTCATCGGCGCGCCGCCCCGCGGCGGCCGTCCATCGCGGCGCGCACGTCGAACAGCTCGTCCCGCAGCCGCGCGGCGGTCTCGAAATCGAGTTGTTTCGCTGCCTCGCGCATCTCCGCCTCGAGCCGCAAGATCAAGGCCGACAGGTCGTTGGTCCCGAAGTGCGCTTCGGCCGTTGCGAGCCGGGCCTTCTTCGCTTCGCTCGCACGGGCGCCGACGCGCGCCGTGCGTTCGTCGCGCGCATCGGCCACCCGCGTGACGAACCGAACCTGGTCCACGCTCTTCACGACACCGCGCGGCGTAATTCCGTGCGCGGCGTTGTGCGCCAGCTGCAGTGCCCGCCGGCGACCCGTTTCGTCCATCGCCCGCTGCATCGAGCCCGTGACGCGATCCGCGTAGAAGATCGCCTGGCCGCGCACATGGCGCGCCGCACGACCGATGGTCTGGATCAACGAGCGATCGCTTCGCAAGAACCCTTCCTGGTCCGCATCGAGCACGGCGACCAGCGACACCTCAGGCATGTCGAGCCCTTCGCGCAAGAGGTTGATCCCGATCAGGACGTCGAACTCACCGAGGCGAAGCCCGCGCACGATCTCCATGCGCTCGATCGCGTCAATGTCCGAGTGCATGTAGCGCACGCGCACCCCCACCTGCTGGAGGTAGTCCGCGAGGTCTTCCGACATGCGCTTGGTCAGCGTGGTGACCAGCACACGCTCGCCGCGCCGCTCCCGGATCCGGATCTCATTGAGCAGGTCGTCCACCTGGCCGCGCACGGGGCGGATCTCGATGGGCGGATCCACCAGGCCGGTCGGGCGGATCACCTGCTCAACGACGGCGCCCTTGGACAGTTGCAGTTCGAGGTCGCCCGGCGTCGCCGAAACCAGGATCGCGCGGGGCGTGAGCGCCATGAACTCGTCGAACATGAGCGGCCGGTTGTCCAGCGCACTCGGCAGGCGAAACCCGTATTCGACCAGCGTCTCCTTTCGCGAGCGATCGCCGGTGAACATCGCGCCGACCTGCGGCAGCGCCACGTGCGATTCGTCCACGACGACGAGGAAGTCATCCGGGAAGTAGTCGAGCAGCACCGCCGGCCGTTCGCCGGCCGCGCGCCCGGACAGCGGTCGCGAGTAGTTCTCGATGCCGGGACAGGTCCCGATCTCGAGCATCATCTCGAGGTCGAAGTTGGTGCGGGACTCCAGCCGCTGGGCCTCAAGGAGCTTGTTGGCCGCCCGAAGTTCGGCGAGCCGCGCGGACAGCTCGGTGCGAATGGTCCCGACCGCGCGTTCCAGCGTCGGCCGCGTCGTGACGAAATGCTTCGCGGGGTAGATGGCCGTGCGCGGCAGCGACGCGATGGCCTCGCCCGTGAGCGGGTGCACCTTCGTGATCCGCTCGATTTCATTTCCCCAGAGTTCGACCCGGACGGCCTGCTCCTCGTACGCCGGGAAGATCTCCACCGTGTCCCCTCGCACGCGGAACGTGCCGCGCTCGAACGCGACGTCGTTGCGCGAGTACTGGATGCGCACCAGCGCGCGCAGCATCTCGTCGCGTTCGATCGCCTGGCCCTTGTGCAACATCACCATGGACGCCCGGTACGCCTCGGGGTCGCCGAGCCCGTAGATCGCGGACACCGTGGCGACGACGACGACATCGTCGCGTTCCATCAAGGAGCTCGTCGCCCGCAGCCGGAGGCGATCGATGTCATCGTTGATCGAGGCGTCCTTCTCGATGTACGTGTCGCTCGACGGGACGTACGCCTCGGGCTGGTAGTAGTCGTAGTACGAGATGAAGTACTCGACCGCGTTGTTCGGCAGGAACGACTTCAGCTCCCCGTAGAGTTGCGCCGCGAGCGTCTTGTTGTGCGACAGCACCAGCGTCGGCCGTCCCCACTGCGTGATGACGTTCGCCATGGTCATCGTCTTGCCGGAACCGGTCACGCCGAGGAGCGTCTGGAACCGATCGCCCCGGTTGAGCCCGGAAACCAGTTCGGCGATCGCCCGCGGTTGATCCCCCGCCGGCGCGAAGGGCGTCTTCAGGTCGAACGGGGCCGGGGGCATCCTGGGAATACTAACGGGTTTTCTTCGGTGACGCGAAGTGGCTAGTTCGACCCGTCGGGGACCCCGGAGTGCGAACTGAGACGTTCGCGCCGTGCGACCTCCACCACGCCTTTCACCTTCCGCAGCGCCCGGATCACCTTCTCGAGCTGCGCGAGGTTCTCGACTTCGACGAGGCAGGCGCCGCTCACGCGACCGTCCGTGGACTTCAGCTCCAGCAAGCGGATATCGGTTCCCGACTCACTGACGGCGGTCGCCAGGTCGGCGTAGAGCCCGCGGCGGTCGGACCCGTCGATCGCGAGGCGGATCGTGAACCGTTCGCCCTCGGTGCGCTGCCAGAGGATCTCGAGGCGACGTTCGGGTTCGTGCGCGAGTTGCAGCAGGTTCGGACAGTCGCCGCGGTGCACGCTGACCCCGCGGCCACGCGTGACGTAGCCGACCACCTTGTCGCCGGGAACGGGCTGGCAGCACGCCGCATAGCGGACCATCAGGCCGTCAACACCCTGGATCCGGATGCCGCGCGTGCTCGGCGCGACGCTCTTCACGCGGTCGAGGAGGCGTTCGAGCGGGCTCGCCTTCAGCGCCGCGTCGTCGCGCGCATCGAAATCGGGGTACACGGCCCGGAGCACGTCGGTGACCGTGACGTCGGCCTGCGCGATGGACGCGAAGAGGTGGTTTGCGTCGTTGAGCTTGAGCGCCGCGGCGGCCGCAACCACCTGCGGCTCGGTGAGGCGCGGATGCCGGCGTCGCCGCAGCTCGCGGTCGAGGATCTCCTGGCCGACGGCGACATTCGCGCGCTGCTCCTCGTTGCGCAGCCACTGCCGGATCTTGTGGCGCGCGCGCCCCGTGCGCACATGGGCGAGCCAGTCGCGGCTCGGCCGCGCGTTCGGGGACCGCACGATCTCGACCGTCTCGGAGTTCTTGAGCTCGCGTGAGAGCGGAACGAGCCGCCCGTTGACCTTGGCGCCCTGCGTGTGGACACCGACCTCGGTGTGCACGGCGAACGCGAAGTCCAGCGGCGTCGCACCCCGCGGCAGCTGGATCACGTCGCCCGCCGGCGTGAAGACGAAGATCTCGTCCTGGTACAGGTCGAGCTTCAGGAACTCGAGGAACTGGTCCGGCGTCTCGGCATCGAGCTGCATTTGCAGCACCTGGCGGAACCAGTGCAGGGCCTTGTCGAGTTCATCGCGTTCGGGGTCGCCGGTCTTGTACAGCCAGTGCGCGGCGATACCGTATTCGGCGGTCCGGTGCATCTCGCGGGTCCGGATCTGGATCTCGAACAACGTGTGTTTCGGCCCGAACACGGTCGTGTGCAACGACTGGTATCCGTTCGACTTCGGGCTGGCGATGTAGTCCTTGATTCGCTCCTGCAGCGGCGTCCACTCACCATGGATCACGCCGAGCGCATGGTAGCAGTCCTGCACCCCGTCCACGAGCACGCGAATCGCGAGCAGGTCGTAGATCTCATCATACGGCTTGTCCCGCTTCTGCATCTTCTTCCAGATCGACCAGAGGTTCTTTGGCCGCCCGGACACGTCGAACACCTGGATCCCGGCGTCCTCGAGGCGCCGTGACAGCGGGCCGGCGAGTTCCGCGACGGTTGCCTCGCGCTGCGTCCGCTTCTGCGCCACGAGCTTGGTCAACTGCTTGTACTCATCGGGCTCCAGGAACTTGAACGCGAGGTCTTCCAGCTCCGCTTTCATGCGGGCCAGGCCGAACCGGTGCGCCAGCGGGGCGTACAGGTCGCGTGTCTCGAGCGCGATACGGTCGCGCTTCGCGCGATCCAGGTGCTCGAGCGTCCGCATGTTGTGCAGGCGATCGGCGAGCTTCACCATGATCACGCGGATGTCCTTCGCGATGGACAGCAGCAGCTTGCGATAGTTCTCGACCTGCCGTTCCTGCGACGAGGTCATCGGCAAGTGGCCGATCTTGGTCAGGCCATCCACGATCTGCGCGATCTCGCGGCCGAACTCGCGCTCGACGTCGGACAGCGTGATCGCCGTGTCCTCGATGACGTCGTGGATGAGCCCGCTCGCGACCGTCACGGTATCGAGCTGGAGGTCCGCGAGGATCTTCGCCACCTCGACACAGTGGGTGACGAAGGGATCGCCATTCTTGCGCCGCTGACCGGCATGCGCCCGTTCGCTGAAGTGGTACGCGCGCGCGAGCAGGTCCTGGTCCAGTCGCTCGCTGTTCGTCTCGGGCGACAGGGTCCAGCCGGGAATGACGTCGGTGAGTGCGCTCGTGGCCATCCCCCGAAAACTATGGCCCGATGAGCGTCGGGTGTGCTATCCGCCCCCCGGCACGTCGCCCGAGTCGTGCAGGCTCCGGTACCGCCCCTTGCCCACGATCACGTGATCCAGCACCGGGATCCCGATCAGGTCCCCGGCGGCGATCAACTGCCGCGTGATCTTCACGTCATCCGAACTTGGTGTCGGATCGCCCGATGGATGGTTGTGCACCAGGATGATCGCGGCGGCCCGTTCGGCAATCGCCTCGCGGAACACCTCGCGCGGGTGGACCAGCGACGAGTTCAGGATTCCGCGCGTGATCACGATGTCACGCATGAAACGCCGGTGGATGTCCAGCGCGGCCACATGGAACTCCTCCACCGGAAGGTCCTCGACACGCGGTGCGTACGCGTTCCAGACGTCCCGCGAGGTCAGCAGGCGCATGCCCTCGTCGTACCCCTCAGCGGACATGCGGCGGCCCAGTTCGAGCGCCGCGTGGACGGCGAGACCGCGCGCCAGTCCTAGACCCGCGATGGCGGAGAGCGCCCCGGGCGTCGTCGCCGCCAGGCGGCGCAGCGATCCTTGTGCCTCCGCCAGGACGTCGTGGGCGACCACCAGTGCCGACCGGCCGGCCGACCCGGACCCCACGACGAGCGCGAGGAGTTCGACAAGGGAAAGCGAGCGGGCGCCATGTGCGCGGAATCGCTCGCGAGGCCGTTCGTGCTCGGGGAGTTCCGAGACGCGGAGTGCGGGCCGGTCGCGCGCGACCGGGCTCACGACGGTACCGCGGCTGTGAAGAGGTGGCATCGCGCCAACTTCGCATCACGGGCACGCGCCGCGCCGCACCGAATTTCGCCCGGTGTGGCCTAATTCACCGCAACGGACGTTCTTGGGGCGTCGGGTGGCGTCAGTGCGCGCCGTGACACTTCTTGAACTTCTTGCCGCTCCCGCACGGGCAGGGATCGTTCCGCCCGACGTTCTCGAAGTCCCGGGCGCCGCCACCGAACGCCGCGGCGGCCGCGGGCGCCGTCGGGTCGAGCGAACGCACGCCCCGGCCCGCGCCGACGATCGTGGCCGCACCGCGCGGGTCCGGCGTCGTCGGGTCAGGGTCCACCGCGCCGAGCGGGTCCGCCGCGACCCCGAACTCGTCCACCTCGGCGTGTGTGGCGCTGACCGCCGGCGCCGGCTGGGGCGCCGCGGGCTGCACGTAACGCCGATCGCCGTCAAACTGGATCTGCACGCGGAGGAATCGCTCCGCGAACGTGTGGTGGATGTCGGCCATCAGGTCCACGAACATCGTGTACGCTTCGTGCTTGTACTCGATCAACGGGTCCTTCTGGCCCCACGATCGGTAGTGAATGGCGTTGCGCAGCTGATCGAGGTCGTAGAGGTGGTCCTTCCACTTTTCGTCCAGCACGTTGAGCATGACCAGCGCAAGCACCTGCGAGGCGAAGTCCCCGAGTCCGGCGAACTTGGCCTGGAACGCCGCGGCACCGGCGACCCGGCCGTCCGTTTCCGCGTCCGCGATTGAACTCGCGCGGGTGCCCGACTCCTCGAACGACGGGACGGTGAGCATGTACCGCAGCATCAGGTCCTGGCGCACGAGCTCGATATCCCACTCGAGCGAATCCTGCACGTCGCCGATGGACTCGCGAATGCGCTTGGCGACGGCCTGCTCGACCATCTTGATGGCCTCGCCCTTCAACTCTTCGCCGCCCTCGAGCGCGAACGACCGCAGCGAGTAGATCACCTCGCGCTGCTGGTTCATGACGTCGTCGTACTCGAGCAGCCGCTTGCGGCTCTGGAAGTTCTGGAGCTCCACCCGCTTCTGCGCCGACTCGATGGACCGCGTGATGAGCGGGTGCGTAAGCACGTCGCCTTCCTGCGCGCCCATGCGGTCCATCAGCTTGCTGATGCGCTCGGACCCGAAGAGCCGCATCAGGTCGTCTTCGAGCGAGAGGAAAAACTGCGACGCGCCCGGGTCGCCCTGGCGACCGGAGCGGCCCCGCAGCTGGCGGTCGATACGTCGCGACTCATGGCGCTCGGATCCGATGATGTGCAGGCCGCCGCACTCGTCCACCGGCACGTCCTTGCCGTCGAGGTCCTTGATCGTGGACGGCTTCGACTCCTTCACGCCCACGCCGAGCTTGATGTCGGTACCCCGGCCGGCCATGTTCGTCGCGATGGTGATGGCGCCGGGCTGCCCAGCGAGCGAGACGATCTCGGCCTCACGCTGGTGGTACTTCGCGTTGAGCACGTTGTGCGCGATTCCCGCGCGCTGGAACAGGCGCGACAGCGTCTCCGACGCCTCGACGCTGGTGGTGCCGACCAGCACGGGGAACCCCAGGCCGTGCAGGCGGCGCGTCTCGTCCACGATCGCGTTGTACTTCTCGCGACGCGTCTTGTACACGAGGTCATGACGATCATCGCGTACGATGGCGCGATTCGTCGGGATGACGGCGACCTCCAGTCGATAGATCTGGAAGAACTCGGTCTCTTCCGTTTCCGCCGTACCGGTCATGCCCGAGAGCTTCTCGTACATGCGGAAGTAGTTCTGGATCGTGATCGTCGCGAGCGTTTGCGTCTCGCCCTTGACCTGCACGCCCTCCTTGGCCTCGACCGCCTGGTGCAAACCCTCGCTCCAGCGTCGGCCGGGCATCGTGCGTCCCGTGAACTCGTCCACGATCAGCACCTGGCCGTCCTGGACCACGTAGTTCACGTCCTTCTCGTACAGCGCGTGCGCCTTCAGCAGCTGGTGCACGATGTTCAGCTTCTCCGACTTGAGCGCGTACTCGGCCTCGATCCGCCGGCGGGCGTCGAGCTTGGCCGCCGCGGGCATCTCGTGATCGCGGTCGAGCGCGCCGATCTGGGTCGCGATATCCGGCAGGACGAAGGCCTCGTGATCCGAGGGCGACATGAAGTCCACGCCGCGGTCCGTCAGGTGCACCGTGTGGCCGCGCTCGTCCATCACGTACAGCAAGTCGTTCTCGAGATCCTTGAACACCTGCTTGGCGGCCGGCAGCTTGCGATCCGCGATGTGATCCAGTTCCATCTTGAGCACGAGCTGCTTCACGCCCGGCTCCTGCATGGCTTTCATCAGCTGCTTGTTCTTCGGCGAGCCCAGTCGCGCCTGGTAGAGCGCCATGGCCGCGGTGTTCTCGTCGCCCTGCGCGCGCGCCTTCTCGCCCTGGGCCACGAGGTTGTTCGAGAGTTCGGTCTGCTTGCGCACGAGCCGCGAGATCGCGGCGTTGTGCTCCGCGTACTGGACGTCGCCTTCGTTGCCGACGGGCCCGGAGATGATCAGCGGCGTCCGCGCCTCGTCAATCAGCACGGAGTCCACTTCGTCCACGATCGCATACACATGCTGGCGCTGCACGCGCTGCTCGGTGGCGACCACCATGTTGTCGCGCAGGTAGTCGAACCCGAACTCATTGTTGGTGCCGTACGTGATGTCGCATTCGTACGCCGCGCGCCGCTGTGGCGTGCCCGGCTCGGTGTCGTCGAGGCAGCCGACGGTCAGGCCGAGATACTGGAACAGGTGGCCCATCCACTGCGAGTCGCGGCGCGCCAGGTACGGGTTGACCGTGACGAGATGCGCGCCGCGCGCCGGGAGTGCGTTCAGGTAGAGCGGCAATGTGGCGACCAAAGTCTTCCCTTCACCGGTCGCCATTTCCGCGATGCGACCGAGGTGCAGCTGGATCCCGCCGATCAGCTGCACATCGTAGTGCACCATGTCCCACGTCACATCGTGCCCGGTCACCGACACGGTCGTGCCAAGCAGGCGGCGCGCGGCCTCTCGCACCGTGGCAAACGCCTCCGGGAGCAGCTCGTCGAGGACTTCCCGCAGCGCGACCCGGTATTCCCTCTCGAGTCCGCCGGCACCGTCCAGCCCGCCCAGCTCGCGGTCGAACGCCTCACGAGCCACGGGGTCTGCCGCCGTGCGCTTGGCCTCCTTCAGGGCCGCGATCTTCTCCTGGAAGTCGTTCGTGCGCGCCGAGATGGCGTCACGGAACTTCGCCGTCTGCGCCTTGAGTTCGGCTTCCGACAACGCCTGCAGGCGTTCCGTGTGGCCGTTGATCTCCGCGACGATCGGCTGCATGCGCCGACGCTCGCGGTCGTGTCGCGTCCCGAAGACCTGTCCAATCAGTTTCTTCAACATCCGCGATTGCGCTCCATTACCGATACAGGCCGTGGGCGGCGATGTACGCCGCCACGGGCTCCGTCACCAACGACGCGACCGATTCGCCCTTCCGTAGCCGTTCCCGTATCTCGGTCGCTGCGACGTCCACTCGCGGCGCCTCCAGCAACTCGAGACCTTCGGGAAGTTCCTGCCCTGCCGCCACCCCACCACCGCGGGCTACCACTGCCACACGGGCCATGCGCCGGATCACGTCCGCATCCTTCCAGCGCGAAAAAGCGGCTGCGGCATCCTCACCAAGGATCAGCACGAACTCGACGGACGGGTCGGGCCAACGCGCCCGGAGTGAGCGCAGCGTGTCCACGGTGAAAGATAACCCGCCCCGGTCGAGCTCCACGGGATCGGCGGTGGCGCCCGGCACTTCGGCGGCGAGCAACCGGGTCATGGCCAGCCGATGCGAACCGCCGGCGCCCGGCGCCATGGCCTTCAACGGCTGCGCCGCCGCCGGGATAATCAGGAGGCGATCCAGCCCCAGCCGCTCGATGGCGGCCTTCGCCGCGTGAAGGTGGCCCCGGTGCGGCGGGTCAAAGGTCCCACCCAACACGCCGATCCGCACGCCAGACCCGCCTAGGCGGGGGGTTTCCGTGCTGCGGACGAGTCCGCAGGCGTTCCCCCAGGCGGACACAGCAACTTCACCTCCGCGTCCATTGGGTAAGCGGCGCGAAGCGTGGCACAGGTCTCCGCGGCCTCCTCCTTGTAGTTCATCGCCGGGCGGCGGTACACCTCGACCAGGCGCAGGAGCGCCATCCGCGCGCGGTCCGTATTGGGATACAGCTTCACCACGTCCTTGTAGTAGATGATGGCGGAGTCATAGGCCCTGAGCCGCATGTAGAAGACGCCGTTCCGGTAGTCCTTCTCGGCGTACATCTCATCGAGCGCCAGCAGCGCCGAGTCGGCCCGAGCCCGCAGGGGCGACTCCGGATACACACTGAGGAGGGTGCGGTACTGCACCTGGGACAGGGTGCCGTACTGCGGGTCCAGTTCAACGCTGCGCCAGATGCGGCGGTAGGAGTTCCCCGCCTCGAGCAAGGCGTCGTCCGCAAGGGAATCGTCCGGAAACGACTCCGCGAGCCGCGAGAACGAGGTGGCGGCCAGGACGTGCTCGTTCTTCTTCTCGTGCGACCATGCGAGGTACCAGTGCGACAGCGGGAGCAACGTGTCGCGCGCCGAGAGGTCCATGGTGAGTTTCTCGAACCCGGCAATCGCGTTGTCGAACTTCCCGCCCCGGTACTCCGCCATCGAAGCGGCGAAGAGATCGACCGGCTCGGGAAACTTCGCGACCTGGAATCCCCGACCGCAGGCCGCCGCGAGGAGGAGGCCAAGCCCTGCGACGACGCGCGTCGTGATCCGGTATTGCATGCCTCTCCTGCTACCCGTGAGGGCGAATTCGGTTTCTCGTGTCATGCGTCGGCCCGCATGCGAGGCGTGCCGAGGAGGCCGCGGAAGTAGTCGATCGTCCGCTGCACGCCGGTCCGCAGGTCCACGGTGGGCTCCCACCCGAGGAGCGTACGCGCTCGCGTGATGTCCGGGCGGCGCACCTTGGGATCGTCCTCCGGAAGCGGGGCGAACGTGATCGGCCCCTTGGCGCCCGTCAGCTCCATCACGAGCTCGGCCAGCTGGCGCACCGTGAACTCCGTCGGGTTCCCGATGTTGGTCGGGCCCGGATCACCATGCATGAACAACCGGTAGATCCCCTCGACCTCATCGCTGACGTAACAGAAGGAACGCGTCTGCGAGCCGTCGCCGTAGATCGTGAGCGGTTCGCCGTTGAGCGCCTGGACGATCAGGTTCGACACCACCCGCCCGTCACGCGGACGCATGCGAGGGCCGTAGGTGTTGAAGATCCGGACAATGCGCGTGTCAACCGCATGGTGCCGGTGATACGCCATGGTCATCGCCTCGGCGAAGCGCTTCGCCTCGTCGTACACCCCGCGCGGGCCCACCGGGTTCACGTTCCCCCAGTACGACTCCACTTGGGGATGCACGAGCGGGTCGCCGTAGACTTCGCTGGTCGAGGCGAGGAAGAACCGCGCCTTCTTCGCGAGGGCAATCCCGAGCGCGTTGTGCGTGCCGAGCGAACCGACCTTCAAGGTCTGGATCGGCAGCTTGAGGTAGTCGATCGGACTCGCTGGGCTGGCAAAATGGAGCACGCCGTCGAGCGGCCCGGCGATGTACGTGTATTCCGAGATGTTGTGTCGGACGAGGCTGAACCGGGGGTTCCCCGTGAGGTGCGCGATGTTATCCGCGTGCCCGGTGATGAAGTTGTCCAGCCCGACCACCTCGTGCCCGTCCGCCAGGAAGCGGTCCGTGAGGTGCGAGCCGAGGAATCCGGCAGCGCCGGTGATCAGGACCCTCACGCCGCGCCGCGCCCGATCGACACGTACGTGAATCCCAGCTGGGCCATCTTGGCCGGGTCGTATAGGTTCCGGCCGTCCACGACGACCGGCTGGGCCAGCGCCGCCTTGATGCGCGCGAAATCCGGGAATCGATATTCGTTCCAATCCGTGACGATCACCAGCGCATCGGCGCCGGCGAGCGCGTCATAGTTCGTTGCCGCGTACGCGATCCGCTTGCCCATGCGCCGCTCGGCTTCATGCATGGCCGCCGGGTCGTGCGCCACCACGGTCGCACCGGCTTGAAGCAGCGCGTCGATCAGCGGAAGCGCGGGCGATTCCCGCATGTCGTCGGTCTGCGCCTTGAAGGAGAGCCCCCAGAGCGCGATGCGCCGGCCCCGCACTCCGGCGAGCGCCGCATCCAGCTTGGCAAAGAGCCGCCCCTTCTGGAAGTCGTTCGCATCTTCGACCGCGCGCAGGACCTGCATCGGCGCGCCCATGTCCTTGGACGTCCTTAACAACGCCTTTACGTCCTTCGGGAAGCAGGATCCGCCATAGCCCGGGCCAGGGTACAGGAAGCTCGGCCCGATCCGCGAGTCGCTTCCAATGCCCTTGCGCACGAGATCCACGTTGGCCCCGACGCGCTCGCAGAGGTTCGCGATCTCGTTCATGAACGAGATCCGCGTCGCGAGCATGGCATTGGCCGCGTACTTCGTCATCTCGGCGGACGCGATTTCCATGAAGATCACGGGCTTGCCCGAGCGCACGAACGGCGCGTAGAGCTCGGCCATGACGGTCCGGGCGAAATCGCTGTCCACGCCCAGCACCACGCGGTCCGGCTTCAGGAAATCATCAACCGCGGCGCCTTCCTTGAGGAACTCGGGGTTGGACACCACGTGAAAGGGAAACTTGGCGTGCTTTGCCACCGCTTCCCGCACGCGTGCCGCGGTCCCCACCGGGACCGTGGACTTGGTGACCACCACGGTTTCCCGCGCGAGGTTGCGCCCGATCGTATCGGCCACCGCGAGTACATGCGACAGGTCTGCGGAGCCATCCTCGTCGGGCGGCGTTCCCACCGCGATGAAGACCACGTCGGCGTCGCGCACGGCGGTGGGGACGTCCGTCGTGAAGCGCAGGCGGCCCTGCTCCTGGTTTCGTGCGACGAGCGCATCGAGCCCGGGCTCATAGATCGGCAGGACATTGTTCCGAAGGCCTTCGATCTTGCCGGCGTCGAGGTCCGCGCACGTGACATCGCCGCCGGTCTCCGCCAGGCACGCGCCCGCGACCAGACCGACATACCCCGTCCCCACCACGCCAACGCGCATGCGGGCCTACCGTTTCGCTCGGCCGCGTGAAGCGCCGGGCGACGAACGCCGACGCGGCTGGTCCGCCGTTGCCGCCGGCTTGGGCGGCACGCCCGCAAGCGAAGTCGCCCGCGGGGTGAGCCCGACCACCCGCGCCCGGGTCGGGCCGGACCGACCGAGCACGTTTCGCGAATCCACGACGAGCGAGGCGTTCGCGGCCACGCGTTTCCAGTCTATCGCGGCATGATCCGTCACGACCACGACGGCATCGGCGCCTCGGATAGCAGCGTCGGACAGCGCGACCGACTGCATCTCGTGCCCGTCCTCACGCAGCACCGGCACGTGCGGGTCATGGTACGACACCGCCGCGCCACGCTCCTGCAGGAGCCGGATGACATCGAGCGCGGGGCTCTCCCGCATGTCGTCAATGTCCTTCTTGTACGCGACGCCCAGCACGAGCACGCGGCTGCCGCGGACCGACTTCCCTTCGTCATTCAGCGCATCGGCCACCTTCCGCACGACCACGTCCGGCATGGCGCTGTTGATCTCGCTGGCGAGGTCGATGAACCGGGTCTTGTAGTTGAGCGTCCGCATCTTCCACGCGAGGTAATGCGGATCGAGCGGGATGCAGTGGCCGCCGATCCCGGGACCCGGCGTGAAGCGCATGAACCCGAACGGCTTCGTCGCCGCCGCATCAATCACCTCGAAGACGTCCACGCCCAGCCGGTCGCAGACGATGGCCATCTCATTGACCAGGCCGATGTTCACGGACCGAAACGTGTTCTCGAGCAGCTTCACCAGTTCCGCCGCCTCGGGCGACGAGACGGGCACGACCCGGTCAATGCACGACTCGTACAGGGCGGTCGCGACTTCGGTGCACGCCGGGGTGATGCCGCCGAGGACCTTGGGGGTGTTCTTGGTGTTCCACGTCGGATTGCCCGGATCCACGCGCTCAGGCGAGAATGCGAGGAACGCATCCACACCGAGAGTGAGCCCCCGCGCCTCGAGGCGCGGCTGGAGCACGTCGCGGGTCGTGCCGGGGTACGTCGTGCTCTCGAGCACCACCAGCATCCCGGGCCGCGCGCGGCGCGCCACGGCCTCAGCGGCGGCGATCACGTAGCTCATGTCGGGGTCGCGGGTCTTCGCGAGCGGCGTCGGCACGGCGATGGAGATCGTGTCGCAATCGGCGAGCCGCGCCTCGTCCGTGGTGGCGATGAAGCGACCGGCCTTGACGTGCTTGGCGACCTGGCGGGACGGGACATCCTGGATGTGCGATTCGCCGCGCATCAGGCGCCGCACCACCGCGTCGCTCACGTCGTAGCCGATGACGTGGAAGCCCGCGTCCGCGAGTTCCATCGCCAGCGGCAGGCCAACGTAGCCGAGGCCGATGACGCCTGAAGTGGCCTCGCGATCGGCGATACGTCGCAGCAGTCGGGACTTCACGAGTTGTGCGGCCATGCGCTTACCGTCCGAAGAAGCTGCGCACTGCCGCGACAACCTCGTCGAGCTGCGCGCGCGTGAGTTCTGGATACACCGGCAACGACAGCACCTCGTCGGCCGCGCGCTCCGATTCCGGGCATTCGCCGCGCTTGTATCCAAGGTAGGCAAAGCACTGCTGCAGGTGCAGCGGCAGCGGGTAGTACACGGAATGCCCGATTCCGCGCGTCGCGAGATGTTCCTTCAACGCGTCGCGACGCGGGACCCGGACGGTGTACTGGTTGAAGATGGACTCGTTCGCTGGGTCCACAAACGGCGTCGTGAGGTCGCCGAGGTCCGCGAAGGCGGCCGTGTAGTAGGCGGCGTTCTCGCGTCGCTTGGCCGACCATTCGCCGAGAAACGCCAGCTTGGCCCGAAGCACCGCGGCCTGCAGGGTGTCCAGGCGTGAGTTGTAGCCAACCTCCTCGTGGAAGTACGTCTTGACGCTGCCGTGCGTACGCAGCTTGAAGAGTCGTTCGGCGATCGCCGCGTCCTGCGTGACCATCATGCCGCCGTCGCCGTAGCCGCCGAGGTTCTTCGACGGGAAGAACGAAAACGTGCCGACCGTCGCGACTTCGCCGGCCATACGCCACTCACCCGCGATCTTCCGGCGCGCGCCGATGGACTGGGCGGCGTCCTCGATGATCGGGAGCGACGGGACGAGCCGACGGATTTCCTCGATCGGCGCGAGCTGCCCGAACAGGTCCACAGGCACGATGGCCTTGGTGCGCGGAGAAACCGCCGCTGCCACCAGGTCAGGGCGGATGTTGAACGTCTTCGGGTCGATGTCCACGAACCGGGCGCGCGCGCCCACGTTGTGGATCGTCCCGGCCGTGGCGAAGAACGTGAAGGGGGTGGTCACCACTTCGTCGTCGCGGCCGACGTCCACGGCCCGCAACGCCAGCAGGAGCGCGTCGGTCCCATTCGCACAGCCGATCGCGAACTTCGTGCGAGAGAGCGCCGCCACGTCGGCCTCGAGCGCCCGGACGGGCTCGCCCAGGATGAACGTCTGGTCGTCAACGACCGGCATCATCGCGGCGAGAACGGCGTCGCGGATGCGGGCGTGCTGGGCGCGGAGATCTAGGAGTGGTACAGGCATGCCGGAGGCGAGATCGGGGAACGCTGGCCGCGCCATACACCCGGGCGCGACCGAATCATGAAAAATCGCCCCCGGCAGAGGGCAAGTCAACGAAATTCCGGGCCCGCCGACCTAGACTTTCAGAGGGAGCGCCACCTCGCGCCCCGTGCGTGCCGACTCGTAGATCGCCAGGATCAACTCGAGCGACTTGCGGCCCCCTCGCCCATCGGTGTCTGGCCGGGCCGACCCCTGCAGGGCCGTCACCACGTTCCGGTAGTACCCCTCATGGCCGAAGCCGTACACGGTCGGCGGGGCGGTTTCGGCGCCGGCGACCAGTTTGTCATCGTCGTCGTAGTCCGCAAATGACCAGTGTTCCACCTTGTTCACGGCCGTTCCGCCGATCTTGGCGCTGCCCTTCTCCCCCAGGATCGTGATCGAGCCCTCGAGGTTCCGCGGGTACGCCAGCATCGAGACCTGGATCGTCCCCAGGGCGCCGCTGCGGAATCGGAGCACGGCCATGCCCGTGTCTTCGGCCTCGATCCGCCGGGCAAGCGTCGCGGTACGCGCCATGACGCTTTCCACCGGGCCCATCAGCCACTGGACGAGGTCCACATAGTGCGACGCCTGGTTCAGGAACGCCCCCCCGTCGAACTCCCACGTTCCGCGCCACGGGGCCTGGTCGTAGTACTCCTGCGGACGCGCCCACCAGACGGTCGCGTTGACGACGAACAGGCGGCCAAACCGGCCCTTGTCAATGGCCGCCTTCAGCAACTGGACCGCCGGATTCAGCCGGTTCTGCTTGATCACGAACAGCTGGACGCGCGCGTCGTCACACGCCTTCACCAGTGCGTCGGCGCCGCCGAGCGACGTCGCCATGGGCTTCTCGCAAATGACGTGCTTTCCGGCGTTCGCGGCGATGATCCCGTGCGCCGGGTGGAGCCCACTCGGCGACGCGACGGTCACCGCATCACACGGCACCTCGCGCAGCATGGTCGCTTGATCCGTGAACCACGGCAGGCCGAGCGATTCCCCGGCCGCCTTGGCGCGGTCGGCGACCGAATCGCACACGGCCACCAGCCGCAGGCCAGGGACCTTGGCGATCGCATCGAAGTGCGTCTTGCTGATACGTCCGCACCCGACGAACGCGAGCCGAACCGGCGGCACCCCGACCTCAGGCATCTGTGTCCTCTATCCGTGTGAGCACCTGACTCTTGCGTTGGTACGACTTTCCGCATGCCGCGCAGCGCGTACCGAGGATTTCCTCGTCCAGTTTCGCGCCACATTCGCACATCCACCCCGTGCGCCTCGCCGGCACGCCGGTCATGAGCGCGTGCGGCGGCACATCCCGCGTCACGACGGCGCCGGCCCCGATGAAGCAGTATGCCCCCAGCGTCACGCCGCAGACGATCGTGGCGTTCGCCCCGATCGTCGCGCCGCGCTGTACCAGCGTCTTCTTGTACTCGTGCTTGCGCGACACGGCGCTGCGCGGGTTTACGACATTCGTGAACACCATGGACGGGCCGCAGAACACGTCGTCCTCGAGTTCGACGCCTTCGTAGATCGAGACGTTGTTCTGGATCTTCACGTTGTTCCCGATCCGCGTGCCGCCCATGACCACCACGTTCTGGCCCAGGCTGCAGCGCTCGCCGATGACCGCACCCGGCATGATATGACAGAAGTGCCAGACCTTGGTGCCGGCCCCGATGGTGGCGCTCTCGTCCACGTACGCGCTCTCATGCACGACCGGCTTCGTCATACGATCTCCTTGAGCCACTCCTGGATGGACTTCACGCCCATCGGCCCCGCCTGCATGTGCGCAATGGCGTCGCACGCGGCGCCAGCCGCCGAGAGCGTCGTCGTGTAGGGCACGCGCCGCGCGATCGCGGCCTGCCGAATCGTATCGTCATCCCGCAGCGCCCGCATGCCCAGCGGCGTGTTGATCAGCAGCTGCACCGCGTCGTTCTTGATGAGGTCCACCGCGTTGGGACGCGCCACGCTGACCTTCTGCACGATGTCGCTCGCGACCCCGTGCTCGCGCAGGAACCGCGCGGTCCCCTCCGTCGCCACGAGCTTGAACCCCAGCGCGGCGAAGCGCTTCGCGGTCGGCAGCAGCGTCGGCTTGTCGCGGTCATTGACCGTGACAAACACCGTGCCGCCCTGCGGCAGACCGTTCCCCGCGGACAGCTGCGCCTTGGCGAACGCTTCGC
>VGVM01000042.1 GCA_016874035.1 Gemmatimonadota bacterium | reverse complement strand
ACCGCGCTCGGCCCCGAACTCGACGCGCGGTTCGCAAGAGTCGAAACCGCGCTCGGCCCCGAACTCGACGCGCGGTTCGCAAGAGTCGAAACCGCGCTCGGCCCCGAACTCGACGCGCGGTTCGCAAGAGTCGAAACCGCGCTCGGCCCCGAACTCGACGCGCGGTTCGCAAAGTTCGAGTCTCGCCTGCTGAAGTGGATGCTCGTGTTCTGGTCCACGACGCTGCTAGCGACGGCAGCGGCGGTCCTCACGATCCTGCAGGCGCGCGGGTAGTTACGCTGCGCGCATAACCTCGCGAAACCCGCCCCGTCGTTGTCCCCGGCGTGCGCGGCACGGTCAAAGTGTAACACGAAAAGAAAACAGGGAGGGGCCAACGGCCCCTCCCTGTTCGCACCGCCAAACCCGTCCCGGGCTATTCCCGCATCCAGACGTCTTCGAGCACCTGCACCGACTTCGACTGCGTGCGACCCCCGACCGTGAGTGTCACGGTGTAGACGCCGGGCGCAACGCCACCTCCGCCCCCGCCGCCGGAGCATGAGGTGTTCACCGATTGCGCCGCGGCGCCGCCGCGGCCGCCACCACCGCCGCCGCCACCTCCACCGCCGCCACGACCGCCGCCGCCGCCTCCGCCCGCCAGCGCGGGCGCGGTCAGGGCCCACTGCACGCGGTTGATACCGGCAGCGCTGGGCGCGGAACCGGTGCAGAGTGTACGACCCTGCGCGTCGCTGATCGCGAGCGTCACGCCACCCTGCGCGGCGTTGCGCAGGTAGTAGCTGATCGCGGCACCCCTCGGCGCGTTGTCCGCGCGCCAGTTCTTCTGCGCCGCCGCCGTGCGATGATTGTCCTGCCGATCGTTCAGGTACGCGACCGTCGTGCGCACGTCGAACAAGTGCGATTCCGAGTTTCTCACCGCCGGCGTGAACTGCTGCAGCGCCGTGATGTCGTCCACGATATACACCCCACGGCCGTGCGACCCGATGATCAGGTCGCCCTCCCGCGGGTGCACCATGATGTCGTCGGTGCGGACCGTGGGGTAGTTCGTCATGAACTTCTCCCAGCTCTGGCCGCGATCCATGGAGATATAGAGCCCGTATTCCGTCCCGACGTACAGCAGGTCGGGGTTTTTCGGATCTTCGCGGATCACCTGCAGGTTTCCGTACGCCGGCAGGTTGGCCGAAATGCTGCGCCACGTCGCGCCGTAGTCCGTCGTCACGTAGGCGTACGGGCGCATGTCGTTGCTGCGGTGCCCGTCAATCGCGAGGTACGCGGTGCCGGGCTCGAAATGCGACGCGTCAATGCGCGCGATCCAGTACGGGTTGTCGCTGGTGAGGGCTCCGGCCGGAAGTCCCTGGATGTTCTTGCCGACCTCCGTGAACGTCGCGCCGTGATCGCGGCTCACCTGCACGTTTCCGTCGTCGGTGCCCGCCCACACGATGCCGGCGCGCGCCCGGCTTTCCGAGATGGTGATCACCGTCGAGAACTGCGAAATGCCGTCGTTCTTGGAGAGCTGCGTGGTGTTGCCCGGCGCCATCACGTCGATCTTGCAACGGTCAAGCCGGCGCGTGAGGTCGGCGCTCTGCGTGTACGTGTCGCCCTGGTTGTCCGAGCGGTACACGCGTGCGCCACCCAGCCACAGCACGCGCGGGTTGTGCGGCGAGAGGAGGAACGGGGTGTTCCAGTTGAAGCGGGCGCCATCACCCGGCTGCGCGTTCAGCACGTTGCCGCGACCGCCGCCGCCGCCGCCACCGCCTCCACCGCCACCGCCACCGCCACCGGCGATACGACCATCATTGCAGCCCGGAAGCGTGCTCGGCGGGAGACCCGTACCGCCACCCACCGGATTCGGCCGCACGCTCCACTGTTCGCCAGTGAGCAAGTCGTACCGGTTCGTATTGCCGTTTTGCGACTCGGTGAAAATGATGTTCCAGCGCGTCGGATCCACCGCGGTCTGGAAGCCGTCTCCGCCACCGACCCCGTACCAGTGCGCATGTGTAATCCCGGAGCCACGTGTCGAGCTCGGTCCGCCCCAGCTGCCGTTGTCCTGCAGTCCGGTGTACACGCGGTACGGGCGGCGCATGTCCGCGCTCACCCAATAGGAATACGCGGCCGCCATCGTATTGATGTAGTCCCAGGTATGCCCCTGGTCCCACGAGATGTTAATCCCGCCGTCGTTCCCGATCATGATGTGACGCGGGTTACTCGGGTTGATCCACATCGCGTGATTGTCCACGTGGCCCGACGTGTTGTTTCCGCCGGCGGCATCGAGGGTCGCGAAGGTCTTGCCGCCGTCGAGCGACTTGGTCCACGGGAGCCCGGCCGCGTACACGGTGTTCGGATTGGTCGGGTCAACGCGCAGCTGGCTGAAGTACATCGGGCGGGCGTTGCAGTTGCTCACGTGTTGCCACGTGCGCCCGCCATCCGGCGAACGGAAGACGCCGCCGTCGGTCACGTTCAGGGACGGTGGATTCTGCGGCGTATCCGAGCCCCGTCCGCCACCGCCACCAAACCCGCGGGTCGGCCCACCGTTGTTGCACCAGTCGAACCCACCGCGCCCGCCCCCACCCAATCCGGCTTCGGCCGCCGCCGCCGCAGCGGCAGCCGCCTGCGCGGCAGTCTGGGCGGCGGCAGGCGTAGTGCCAACACGACCGACTTCGCCGCCTTCGATCTGGAAATACACGACCTGCGGATTCGAGCGCGACATCGCGATCGCGATGCGCCCGTACGACCCATCGGCCTTGAGACCGGGTGCAACGAGCTTCGTCCAGGTGCGCCCGGCGTCCGTCGTCTTCCACACGCCGCTGCCCGGCCCGCCGCCGTTGAAGCAGCAACTCGTCCGCCGACGCTGATAGCTGGCGGCGTACAGGATGTTCGGGTTCGACGGATCAATGACGAGATCGGTGAATCCGGTGTTCTCGTCCACGAACTTGACCTTGTTCCACGTCTTGCCACCGTCGGTCGTCTTGTACACGCCGCGGTCCGCACTCGGGCCGAACAGGTTGCCGAGGGCGGCGACGTACACGACCTCCGGGTTTCGCGGGTCAATCACGACCCGGGCGATCGTCTGCGTCGCGCGCAGGCCGATGTGCGTCCAGGTCTTGCCACCGTCCGTCGTCTTGTACATGCCGTCGCCCATGGTGGACGTCTGGCGGTTGTTGGCTTCGCCCGTGCCGACGTACACGACGTCGGGATTGCGCTGGTTGATCGCGATATCGCCGATCGAAGCAGTCGTCTGTTCATCGAACACGGCCTCCCACGTCGTGCCCATGTTCACGGACTTGAACACGCCGCCCGTGGCATAGCCGATATAGATGATCGCGGGGTTGCTCTCGACCGCCTCGACATCGTTGATGCGGCCGCCCATGCTGGCTGGGCCGATGGACCGATGCTTGAAGCCGGCGAGCAGGGGGTTGGTGGACTGGTTGGTCATCCGCGCCGGCAATTGAGCGCCGAGATTCGCCGCAAGCGCGGCGAGCGGAACGACCGACAACAGGCGACGCGTGATACGCATGCGTGATCCTGGTAGGGGTTCGGAATAGCTACGCGGCAGAATGTGCAGCGTTGACGCGCGGGGCGCGAGTCAGGCAGGCGCCTGACCCGCGCGGCTGGTTCAGGTCGCCGACCAGATGGTGCCGAGCACCCGCACCCAGTTCCCGCCCAGGATCAGCCGGATCTGCTCGTCGCTGTAGCGGCGGCGGATCAGCCCCTCGGTGAAGTCATACGCTCGCTTGGGGTGGTTGAGCGGCTTGGTCGTGATCGAACTGTCGGTGTCACGGTGCAGCAAGTACCGGTGGAAGTTCGGCTGGTTGGTCGGCTCCGGAACGCCCATGGGGTTCGGGTTGCCGAGCACGTCCATGTCGCTCCCGATCCCGACATGCTCGATTCCGACCAGCTTCACGACATGGTCCACGTGGTCCAGCGCGTGTTCGATCGTGACCGGCTCCTCGGTCCGGAGCATGAACCGCAGGAACGGAATCCCCATCACGCCGCCGGTCCGCGCCATGTTGCGGATCATCTCGTCCGTCTTTGCGCGCAATCCGCCCGGCAGCAGCGCGCGGCAACTCGCGTGCGAGAAGATCACCGGGCGCCGGCTCGCCGCGATCCCGTCGAGCGTCGTGCGGTCCGCGCTGTGCGACACATCCACGGCCATCCCCACCGTGTTCATCCGCGCGACGATCTCCGCGCCGTAGGCCGTGAGGCCGATGTCCTCGTCGGCGAGGAACCCGGAGCCAAGCCGGTTGGTGGTGTTGTACGTGAGCTGCGACGCACGGAGTCCGAGTGCGAAGAACCGGTCCACATCGGCGGCTGTCCTGAACTGGTCCGCCCCCTGCAGCGTCATCATCACGCCGACCAGCGATCGGTCGCGCGCGAGACGTTCGAAGTCACTGGCGTCGTCTATGCGGAGGAACCAATCGCGATAGCCGGCGATGAACCCGTTCCAGTCCGCGGCCCAGGCCAACGCGCCTTCGTAGCTTGCGCCGCCGGACCCGAGCGCAAAGATGCGCGTGCCCGATGTCCGGTACACATCGAAATCCGCGCGCGAGAACGCGCCCGGTTTCTGCATCCACAGCTGGCTCTTGACCGGCGACTCGCGGAAGTCCGGAAACCGGAACTGGTTAAGCATGTCAACGACGACGGTCTCTTCGACGAGGCGCACCGCGCGGGCGGAGTACTGCGCCTGTGCCTGCACCCCCGACTGCGCGAAGAGTGAGAATCGCCCGCGTAGGATGGCGGGCGCGCCGAGCACTGCGGCGGCGCCCGCGGCGAGCGTGCCGACCACCGCGCGACGGGTGACGTGACTCACGGCTGGACCCGGTACACCGGTTTCGGCTTGGAGCGGTCCTCGTACGGACGCAGCCACCAATCGAAGAACGTCCAGGTCTTGTTCCAGGAGTCAATCTGCTCGGGCGAATCCACGCGCTCGAGCGTGCGCGGGTCCACGCGGCGGTTGAACGCATGGCCGACGCTGCTTCCCCAACCCGGCGGGTCCACATACACCTTTGTTTCGGCGAGGTCCGCCTTGAGCGCGCGCAGCTTCCAGACCAGCTGTTGATCCTCGACGTAGTTCACGTCGAGGTCATTGGTCGCGACATGCACGAGCGTCGGGATGTGCAGGTTCTCCACGTGATAGAGCGGCGAGCGCCGGATGTACTCCTCTGGATTCTCGAACGGCATCCCGCGAACCCGCGGTTGGGCGGCAAAGTTGCGCGTATAGTCCGGGCCCTTGAGGGAAAGCCGGAACAGCAAGTTGGTCACCGGCACCATCGCGGCGACCGCCTTCATCGTCGGGTTCGGCTTCGTCGCGTTCAGCATCGTGATGAAACCGCCGTGGCTCCACCCCATCATCCCGAGCCGGTCGAGGTCCACGTACGGCAGCGTTCGGAGGTGATCCTCGGCGCTCATGACGTCGTCCACTTCGTAGCCGCCGTAGTCGATCGCCATGTGGTGCGTTTCGCCGAAACCCGTGCTGCCGCGGTACTCCGGCGTGATGATCACGTAGCCGCGCTCCACAGCCTCCTTCACGAACGGGAGCATGGTTTCGCTCCAGCTGCCGTGTACACCGCCGTGCACCCAGATCATCGCCGCGTGGCCCTTGGGGCCACGCTTGGCGAGCGGCGCAAAGAGGTACGCCGGGATGGTCATGCCGTCGGCGCGGCTCTTGTACGTAATCCGCTGGAAGTCGAGCACGCCGGCAAAGCGCGCGGCGTAAACGCTGTCGGTGCGGCGCCTCGCAGCGAGGTTGGCCTCGAAGTTCCCGCGCGGGAGGTCCTTCGGGTCGATGCTCACGTACAGGAGCCGCGCGCGCGCGGAGTCGATCACGCCCTGGAAGCCGCGTCCACCGCCGCCGCGCCCGCCCTGCGCAGGTTGCGCCGGTGTCGCCGGGGCGCCGCCGGCAGGCACCGTCGTCACCGACGTGCTCGTGGTCACGACCATCGGGGGCCCCACCGGCACTGGAGCAGTGGCGGACGGCGTCGGCGCCGTGGCGCAGGCCGTTCCATAAGACAGCACGGCGGCGGCGAACGACATCGCAACCGAACGATTCATGCGATTGGTCATGGATGGAACTCGGTGGTGGGGGCAGTTACGGCTGGACACGAACGGGTGGCGCCGGCTTCGAGCGATCCTCGAGCGGGCGCAGGTGCCAGTTGAAGAAGTCCCAGATGCGGTTCCACGAGTCGATCTGTTCCGGCGTGTCGAGTCGCTCGAGCGTGACGGGATCCACGCGGCGGTCGAACGCGTGCCCGACGCTGCCGCCCCAGCCGGGCGGATCAACGTAGATCTTCGTCTCCGCAAGATCGGGCTTCAGCGCCTTGAGCTTCCAGACCATCATCTGGTTCTCGACGTAGTTCACGTCGCGATCGTTGGTGCTGACGTGTACGATGACCGGGATGTCGAGTGTCTCGACGTGAAACACCGGCGAGCGCCGGATGTACTCGTCCACTTTCTCGAACGGTGCGCCCTGCACGCGCGGCTCCGCAGAGAAGTTCTGGATGTATCCCGGCCCCTTCAACGCGAGCCGGAAGAACAGGTCCGTGACCGGAACCATTGACGCCGCGGCCTTGAGGCCATGCCCCGGCCGCGTGGCGTTGTGCATCGTGATGAATCCGCCGTGGCTCCACCCCATCATGCCGACGCGCGACATGTCCACGTACGGCAGGCGCTTGAGGTAGTCCATCGCGCTGATCGCGTCGTCCACCTCGTAGCCGCCGTAATCGATCGCCATGTAATGCGCTTCACCGAACCCGGTGCTGCCGCGGTATTCGGGCGTGATGAGCACATAGCCCTTGTCCACGGCTTCCTTCACGAAGGGCAGCAGCGATTCGTCCCAGTCTGCATGGATGCCTTGATGCACCCAGATCATCGCGGCGTGGCCATTGGGTCCGCGCTTGTTGATCGGCGCAAACACGTAGGCCGGGATGATCATGCCGTCGGCGCGGCTCGGGTATGTGACCTTCTGCACATCCACGAGGCCCTTGAACCGCGCGAAGTAGATGCTGTCCGTGCGATTCTTGCGCACGATCTGCGCGGCGAAGTTTCCCCGCGGAAGGTCGCGCGGATCGTTGCTGATGTAGAGCTGTCGCATGCGGACCGTATCCATCTGGCCCTGGAAACCGCGTCCACCGCCGCCCTGTGCACGAGCGTCCGGAGCGCCTGCCGCCAGCAAGGCGGGCAGGACAATCACCTGCACGATACGTGTCATCATGCGTCCTAATGTAGGATGCACCGCCGGATCAGGCGATCCGGGTCGGTCGAACCCGCTCAGCTCGCGGGCGCCTCGAGCACAAGCCTCGCCGACACGACGTCTTCGACCGCCATGCCGAGCGACTTGAACCACGTGACTTCCGTGTCGCTGCTCCGGCCCGTGTGCCGGCCGAGCACCACTTCGCCGAGCTCGGCTTCGATTCGCCCGGCTGCGATCACGTCGCCGGACTCGATTTCCGCGCCCGCGCGCGAATCCACGAACACGGTCGCCCGCCGCACGAACGCATCGTCGAGCTCACGAGCGCCCGGCAACGGCGCGCCGACGCTGTTCACGTGCGCGCCGTCCTTCACCCAGGCGCCGTGCAGCACCGGTGTGCTGCTGGTCGTCGCCACGACGATCACGTCGGCGTCCCGGACGCAGGCCTCCGCACTCGCGTACGCGGTTACGCCGTGCGCTGCCGCGAACGCCGCTCCTGACCGGGGGCTCCACACGCGAATCTCGTCGAACGCGCGCACGGACCGCAGCGCCGCGAGGTGGCTGCGTGCCTGCACGCCGGCCCCGACGATCGCGAGCACGCGCGCGTCCTTCCGCGCGAGTCGCTCGGTCGCGACGGCGGACACCGCCGCCGTTCGCATCTCCGTGATCAACGTGCCGTCCATGGTTGCGACCGGCTCGCCGCTCGCGGGATCGAACAATTGAATGGATGCAAAGTGCGATTCGATCCCGACGTTCTTCGGGAAGTAGCTGACCAGCTTGGCCCCGAGGGCGCCGTCGGCGTACGCGGGCATGACGAACAGGTATCCCTCGCGCCCGGGCACCTGGATTGTCGTGCGCACCGGCTGGACGGCCTTCCCCGCAGACAGGTCCGCGAGCGCGCGCTCCATGGCGGGAACCAGCACATCGTACGAGAGACGGCGCGCCACCTCGTCCCTCGTGAAGTGTCGCGCCATCAGCTGATGATCCTTCCGAGCAACGGCAGGAAGATGAGCCCGAACGTCGCCAGTGTCGCGAGCACGGCGGTCACCGCCGTCACCGCGACGAACGCCCGGATCACCAGCACGCTCCAGCGGGGCGCGCCGGGCTCCGCGTATGCCCGGTCCAACTCCCGGCCCGCGAGCACCCACGCGGCGAACGCACCGATCGTGAGCGGCGCAGTGGCGACCGAAAGCGACCACCCGCCGAGCGACAGCCAGAAGATGATCGCGCCCGCCACGCCGACAATCGCGGCGACGGTCAGTTGCCGGTCGGACGCCGGCCGCGCCGCGTTGAGCAGCAGGTCGGCCAGCGATTCCTCGCGCGGGTCAGCAGGGTGCGGCGGCGCGTCTATCATCGTCATTCAATGATAGCGCGCCGCCCGTCATGCTACTTGGCCTTCGAGCCTGCCGCGCGGGCCGCGGCCCTACCGCGGATCCAGCTTCCGCCCCGCGTTCAGGTTGTCATGGTGCAACAGCGCGTTGAACACGAACCCGTAGCTGCCGTGCGTGTAGCCGCGCCAGATGGGGTTGATCGAGAACAGGATTACGTGGCCCTTCTCGAGCGGCGCGTCCACGACCGTCGGGCGGTTCGCGATGTCGCCCCCGCCGCTCAGCAACCCGGAGACCAACAGCTCATTCTGCGCCGAGAATCGCGCGATCACCCGCGGACGCTGGTCCGGGGGAATCACGTTGAGCGCGTTCCGCATCTGGTCGTCGGTGAGCTGCGCGTATTCCCAGGCCTGTACGGGCGGGCGAGGGACCGGCAGGAAGCGCGGATCCAGCTGCGGGAAGCCCTGCACCTGGTCGCGCTCGTCGCTGTGCCCGCGGCCGGTCTCGCGCTGGCCACCGGCACCGCCGCGGCCGCCACCGCCGCCGCGCGTCGCGCTCACGCTGAAGGTCGAGCCGTCGTCGCTGTACAGCGCGAGGTTGTCCTGCATGCCGTACGCGAGCGGGCTCGCGTCGTCCACGATGCGTGAGCGGAGATAACTGCCGACCACCGAGCGCGCCGCCGCGCTGTTCGCGGTCACGCCGTTGGTCAGCCCGAACTGGATCGCCCACTCCGACGTGCTCGACGCCGTGATGAGTACGCCGCCGTTCTTCACGAAGGCCTTCAGCATCTCGAAGCCGGCCCACGTGAGCCCCGGCCGCATGTCGTCCGTCTGCGCCCACGTCGAGAGGTTCGGCGTCTCCGGCGTGTTCTTCCACGGCATCGGGTTCCGCCACATCGGCATCCCGTCAATGATCGCCTGCCCGCCCGGTCCGGGCGCGAACACGATCACGTCCCATTTCCCGTTCAGGTTCGGCGTCTTCACGATCTCCTGCGTCGAGATGTACTCGTACGGGATTCCCGCGAAGTCGAAGGCCATGCGCCACCAGCCCTCGGTCTGCGTCGTCTGCCAGGTGTGCATCACCGCAATCCGCGGCGCGCGCACGGGGTGCATGCGCACCGACGGCGCGGCGGCGAGCGCGGTCGCCTTGAGGCCGAGTTCCCGCGTCGCGCGATCGAAATCCGCCTGCGGGACGCCTCGCACCACGAACGAACCGCGCGCGAACCGCTGGCTGCCCACCTCGAACGGCTCCTCGGCGGCCTGCATGTCGGCGTCCTTGAACCGGAAGCGCAGCGTCGCGAGCGCGTTGTCGCCGTTCGCGTTGATCGCGAAGGCGCCGCCGCTTCCGGTCACGCCGCCCGGTGCAACGATCGCGCCCGTGACCTTTTCCATCGGCGCGTCGAGCACCTTGAGGTCCGTCACGCGAATGGCCTGCGTCGCGAAGGTCTCCGGCAGCGTCCAGCCGGTGTCGTCGTAGGGCGTGCGCTGCGGATCGTTCGGCGACCAGTACTGGTAGTCGAGCAGTGCGTCGGCCGCGCGGGAGTACGGCTGATCCATGCGGATGATGTACGTACCCGCCGGAAACTCGCGCGCCTCGGTTTGCGGCATCGCCGGTTGGGCGGCTCCGCGGCCGGCTGCCGGCGCCGCGCCGCCACCCGCGCCCTGCGCACCGGCCGCATTGCCACCGGCCGCATTGCCACCGGCCCCATTTCCGCCGCCACGCCCGCCGCGACGCGGCACCTGCACGGTGAACGCCGCCGTCGCGCGGTGGATCTCGACGTGCTGCCGCTGCATCACCGCGAGCAAGTCGGCCTGCGCGCCAAGCCGCGGGTCATTGGCAGGGAGCACGTACGCGCCGGGGCCCTCGACCTTCGGCTTCATCACCGATCGCTTCGACTTCTCCCAGAAGTTGTTGAGGAAGACCGTCTTGTTGTTCGCGAAATACGCGAGCGAGACCAGGAGGCCCGTCTGCTGGTAGTTGTTGTTGTTCCTGAGCGACCAGCGCACGCGCGGGAGCGGCGGGTTTTGCCGGAACCAGGTGCGCGCGGTGGCGCTCGCATCAATCGTGCGGTCGAGCGTCTCGGACGTGCCGCCGTTGCCGAAGGTCTCGTACAACCGGCTGACGCCGTTGTGCAGCGCGGCGTGGAACATCAGGTAGCCGGGCGACCACGTATCGAACGACCCGAACGGGAACACGCCGGGCATGCCCATGCGCGTCATCTCCTGCGTGTTCTGCCAGCCGAACTGGTGCATCTCGTTGTACAGGAGCGGGTCCACCCACGCGTTGTACGGGCCATCGCCGATAGTGTTGTCGTAGAGGAACGGCACCGACTCGTGCAGGTCGTGCAGCACCATCGCGCGGGTGTCGATGTACGCGTTCAGGATGTTGCGCGACAGCGCCAGCGTCATGCCCATCGCGTCGCGGTTGTTGTCGTGCGCGACGTACTTGCCCCAGTACACGAGGTTCGGCCAGGTCTCGTTGGGCCGCGCCATGTGCCACTTCCAGATGTCCACCATCTTGTCGCGGCCGTCCACCTCGACGATCGGCGTCATCACCGTGATGATGTTGTCGCGAATGTTGCGGACGTACGGGCTCTCGTCCACCGCGAGCCGGTAGGCGAGCTCCATCAGCGCCGTGGGCGCGCCGGCCTCGGTGGAGTGAATGGTGCCGGTCATGTAATACACGGGGGCCGACGCAGCGATGATCTTCGCCGCTTCGGCGTCGTTCATTCCGATCGTGCGCGGGTCGGCCAGCTTGGCGAGCCGCGCGCGATTCGCATCGTACTGCGCCATCAGCTTTTCCGACGCCACGGCAAGCACGATGTGCTCGCGCCCCTCCTCGGTCTTGCCGATCGACCACACGCGCACGCGTTTCGGCGCGGCGGCCGCGAGTTTCCGCATGTACTCGTACACCTCGCTCGAGTACGGCAGCTTGTGCGGCGAGCCCGCGATATCGCCGAGCACAGCGGTCGGCGTGGGGACGGTCTTCGAGGCCGGCAGGTAGTCCACCAGCGGAGAGAGGAAGAACGGCTCCGTCGTGTATTCCTTGATCTTCGCAGTGTACGCCGAGTCGATCGGCTGCTGCGGCGACCGCCCGGGCTTGATGCCCATGGGGTCCGTGGACTGGGCGGCGGCTACGGTCGCAATCGGAAGCGCGGCAATGAAGGCCGCGGCACGAAGTACTCGCGTCATGAATTCCCCTGGATGTGTATCCTGCTGCGTGAAATCTGGCGGAGCGCGCTACTCCTCGCTCGACGGCGCGCCCCCGGTCCTTGCGACCTGGTCGGCCTTCACGTTCGCCGGGTTGAAGCGCTTCGCCGCCTTGAGGATGGTCTCGATCGTGTCGTCGAAGTCGGGGTGCTTTTCCTTCACCCAGCGCAGGTGGTTCACGCGCGCCACCACGAAGGCCTTGAGGTACGGACTCTCCAGACCCTTGGCCTTCAGCCCCTTAACCGCCTCGTTCACGTATTCGTTCAGTTCGAGCAGCTTCGCGGCCCGCGCTTTCCGCACTTCGAGCGCCGCCGGGAGCTTCGCGCCGAGGAACTGGTCAATGCGCCGCAGGATCGGGTGGTACGCGCCGCCCGAGAACCGCCCGTTTTCCTTGTAACAGAAGCCGAGCGTGATGAACGCCGACTCCTCGAACTCCGCCGCGTACTCCTTTTCCGGCCGGTCATCGAGCGTCGCCAGCGACTCGGCGAGCCGCGCCACTTCGAGCGACTTCTCCCGCAGGTTGTGCGCCTTCTCGGTGTTGAGCGCGAGGATCTTGTGCGCCACCTCGGGCTCGGGCACGACGATCGCCACGATCGCCTTCGCACCCAGCTGCTTCATGGCCCCGAGCCGGTGATACCCGTTCGGCGACCAGTACTTCCCGCCGTCGGCCGCGACGGCGACGATCGGATCCAGGAAGCGATCGAGCTTGTCTATCGCCACGGACAGCTTGTCCACGTGCGCTTCCGAGAGGTCGCGCTGGTACGGCGTCGGCTCGACGATGTCTATCGGCAGCGCCGCGAGCACCTGCCACTTGCTGCCGAGCGGGTCGCGATACGTCGCCAGCACGGCGCCGCCGTCGTCGGCGATGCGCTTCGCGAGCGACTCAACAGCCACGGGCGGGGTGGCGGCGTCGAGCCGAGTGGCGTCGAGCCCGCGGGTCCCCTTGTCGCCGACGCGACGCTTCTTGGTCGCGCGCTTCTTCTTCGGTTTTGCGGTGGCCATATGGAGTAGTGTGGCGCACGCCGAAGTTGGTTGCAAGGCGGGCCGGTGCCATGCCTCGCCTGGCGGCTGGCCCGCGCCGCCGAACCGAATTCGGCCGGCGTGCGTATCTGTCAGGCCGCACCGCCGGCCCGTAACTTCTTCGCCTTCCCTCAACGCCCCAATTCGCCTTCATGCCCGCGACCGCCGCCCGTTCCGTCAGCGCCACCGAGGACCGCCCGCTCCTCCCCTTCATGGTGCTCCTGTTCGTCGGGAGCGGCTGCGCGGCACTCATATATGAAGTGGTCTGGCTGCAGCTGCTGTCGCTGATCGTCGGGTCCAGCGCCATCTCGCTGGGTGTCATCCTCGGCACGTTCATGGGCGGCATGTGCCTGGGCTCGTACCTGCTTCCCAAGTACGTCAACCGCTCCGAGCACCCGCTCCGGGTGTACGCGAAGCTCGAGCTGGGCATCGCGGTCTTCGGCCTACTGATTCCGCTGATCCTCCCGCACGTCGGCGGACTGTACACGTCTATCGGTGGCACCGGCATGTTCGGCGTGTTCGTGCGCGCCATCTTCTGCGCGATCTGCCTGCTCCCGCCGACGCTGATGATGGGCGCCACGCTCCCGGCGATTGCGCGCTATGTCGAGTCCACGCCCAGCGGCGTGTCATGGCTCGGGTTCTTCTACGGCGGCAACATCTTCGGCGCGGTCGCGGGCTGCCTGCTCGCGGGCTACTACCTGCTCCGCAACTTCGACATGACGACGGCGTCGTTCGTCGGCGTCGCGCTGAACGTCGCCGTCGCGTTTGCGGCCTTCGCGCTCGCCAACAAGTCGCCGTACAAGGCGCCGGATGAGTCCGCGCCGGCAGCCGAACCGGTCGCGGCGCCGGGCTCGCGCATGGTGCTGCTGACGATCGCGCTCTCCGGATTCACGGCGCTGGCGTCGGAGGTCGTGTGGGCCCGCCTGCTCGGCCTCTCGCTCGGCCAGACGACGTACACGTTCTCGCTGATCCTCGCGGTCTTCCTCTTCGGACTGGGGATCGGCAGCAGCGCGGGGTCGTTCATCGCCGGAAGCACCGAGAATCCGCGCCACGCGCTCGGATGGTGCCAGGCGTTGCTGGTGCTCGGGATTGCGTGGGCGGCGTACGCCGTGCTGCAGGCGATGCCCTACTGGCCTATCAATCCCGTGCTCAACACCGACTTCACGGCGAACTTCCAGGTGGATCTCGTGAAGACCCTGTTCACCGTGCTCCCCGGTGCGATCCTCTGGGGCGCGAGCTTCCCGCTCGCGCTGGCGGCGGTCAGTCGCAAGGGCCAGGACCCCGGCCAGCTCGTCGGCACGGTGTACGCGGCCAACACCGTTGGCGCGATCTTCGGCTCGATGATCGCCAGCCTCTGGTTGATCGCGGCGATCGGCACGCAGAACGGGCAGCGGCTCCTGATCGCGGTCGCCGCGGTGAGTGCGCTGCTGATGCTCGCGACGTCCGTTGCGTCGAACGGCACCACGAAGTTCAGCGTGGCGGGCGCGCTGCGCGCGGCGGGCATCGCCGCCGTGGCGCTCTGGGCGGGCTCCACGGTGGTCCGGGTGCCGGAACTCCTGGTCGGGTACGGGCGGTTTGCGGCGCCGCGCTTCAATGACCACGGTGAGTGGATCTACATGGGCGAGGGCATGAACTCCTCGATGGCCGTGTCCAAGCTGTGGAACGGCGTGCTGAACTACCACAACGCGGGCAAGGTGCAGGCCTCGAGCGAGCCGCAGGACATGCGACTGCAGCGCATGCTTGGCCACCTCACGACGCTGCTGCCGAAGAACCCGGAACGCGTGCTCGTGATCGCGTGCGGTGCCGGCGTGACGGCCGGCGCGGTGAGCATTGACCCGATGGTCAAGCGCCAGACGATCGTCGAGATCGAACCGCTCGTGCCGACGGTGGTCTCCAAGTACTTCGGGAACGAGAACTTCCACGTCGTGGACAACCCGAAGGTCGAGGTGATCATTGACGATGCACGGCACTACGTGCTCACGACCGATGAGAAGTTTGATGCGATCACCTCCGACCCGTTCGATCCATGGGTGAAGGGTGCCGCGACGCTGTACACGAAGGAGTTCTTCCAGCTGGCCAAGGACAAGCTGAACCCGGGCGGCGTGATCACCGTCTTCGTGCAGCTGTACGAGAGCAACCTCGCGGCGGTGAAGAGCGAGGTCTCCACGTTCCTGTCGGTCTTCCCCAACGGCATGGTGTTCGGCAACGAGTACCAGGGCGGCGGCTACGACGTCGTGCTGGTCGGCCTCAAGGATGAGGGGCAGATTGACATTGACGCGATCGAGGAGCGGCTCGCGCGTCCGGAGTTTGCGGCGGTGAGGCAGTCACTGGCGGAAATCGGGTTCTACTCGGCGACGGACCTGTTCTCGACGTTCGCCGCGCAGGGCCCGGCGCTCGCGCCGTGGATGGCGGACGCACAGATCAACACGGACAAGAACCTCCGGCTCCAGTTCCTCGCCGGTGCCAGCCTGAACAGCTACGACCAGGGCCCGATCTACGCCGACATGATCCGGTATCGGAAGTATCCCGAAGGGCTGTTCAAGGGTTCGGAGGAGCGGCTGAACCGCATTCGCGCGGCGACGGCGGGATACAGGCCGTAGCGGCTCTCAGGGCAGCACGACCCGCACAAGTCCGGCGGGCTCAACGGCGAAGGGAGTCCACAGGCTTCCTTCGCCGTTTGCGTGCGCCTCAACCGGTCGCCCGCTTTCGCTCACGACCGTGAGCCGCCTGAGGCGCGTGCGCTGGACCCCGGGCAGTGAAAGCGGACGCCCTCCGGGCAGCGCCATCAGGCTCCAGAATGCGAGCGCCTGCACGCGTGACCGCGAGCTGTTTACCACGACATCAAGCAGGTCGTCGGTGGGATCGGCGCCGGGGATGCCGCGGTTGGCGCCGGCCCAGCGTTGGACATTCGCGGCGATCAGCTGGCTTCCGTTGAGCGTGACCGTGGCACCGCGCTCGTCCTCGCCGGTGACGCGCAGCCGCGGAAAGTCGTAGCTCACGACCTCGCGCAGCCCGTACGTCGCAACTGCGACGCGCCCGAACCGCCGCTTCAGCCTCAGGGGCACGACATGCATCACGCGTGCGTCCCACCCAACGCCGCCGCCGAGGACGCCAAGCTCGTCGTTGATTCGCCACATGCGGAAGTCGGTCGTACGCCGGCTATCCAGCAACTGCCGCGCGGCGCGCGCGGGTCGCATCGAGAGCCCGATCTCGCGCGCGACCACGTTCGTGGTGCCGAACGGGAGGATTGCCAGTTCGACCGGCGAATCCATGATCGCGCCTGCGACTGAGGCGACCGTCCCGTCGCCGCCGCAGGCGTACACGCGGGTCGTGCCGGCTGTCAGAGCCGCGCGCACCTGCGCGGTTACGTCGCCCGGCGCCGTCTCGACCAGCGCCGTTGGCCCCGCGGCCGCAATCGCATCGAGCGCGCGCTGATGCGCGTGGGCGCCCCAGCCCAGGCCGGAGGTGCGGTTGACGACGATGAGTGAGGCCGGCACGATGCAAATAATCTCGCGAGGCGCGACTATGTTGAACACGTCCCCCTCGACCTTGGTACGCACCCATGCCCGCGCGCGATCTCTCCATCAACTACGTCGAGTTCGGTGTTCGCGACTGCGCGACGACCAAGAAGTTCTACGGCGACGCCTTTGGTTGGTCCTTCCAGGACTGGGGCGACGACTACGTCAGCTTTTCGCCTGGCGAAGCCGGATTGGACGGCGGGTTCAGTTCCGATGACCCGAGTACCATCGGCCGACCGCTGGTGATCCTCTACAGTTCGGATCTCGAGGCCGCGTTGGCGAAGGTCGAGGCCGCCGGCGGGAAGATCCTCAAGCCGATTTTCTCGTTTCCGGGTGGCCGCCGGTTCCACTTCGCGGACCCGTCCGGCAACGAACTGGCGATCTGGTCGGACGTCGGAGTAGCGCACTGAGCAACCCGGGCGCGCTGCCGTGAACGCCTGGGCGCGACTCCCCGCCCTCGTCCGCGCCGTCGCGGTCGGTCTCGCCGTGGCGCTGGCGGGCGGCGTGCCGTGGTCACGGCTTGTCGTGCTGAACACGGAGTACCTGCCGAGCCTGCCGTGGGCGTCGTTGGTCATGGCGCCGGTCCTCTGGGCGTGGTGGCAGTACTTCGCGAAGGGACGCGGTGGTCCACGCTCGACCGCCAGTGCGCGCACGCTCGGCGCCCGCGCGAACGCCGTGCCCGACAACCTGTGGGGGCCCGCGATCGGCGCCGGACTGCTCGGCCTTTTCGCGACGCTCATGCTGCAGGGCGTGATCGCACGGTTGGTCGTGCTGCCGCAGCAAAAGGACATTGACCCCAGTCAGTACCCGCTGTTCACCGTGTTCGCGTGGCTCGTGATGAGCGCAGCGGTCGCAGGGGTCGTGGAGGAGACCGCGTATCGCGGCTACCTCCAGGGCGGCATCGAGCGTCGGCATGGCGTGGCCGCGGCGATCATCGTGTCGGGGACGATCTTCGGGCTCAGCCATTTCACGCACCCCGAAATCGGCATCGTCCTCCTGCCGTACTATCTCGCGGTGTCCGCCGTGTACGGCCTGCTGGCGGCTGCCACGAATTCCACCTACCCCGGCATGGTCCTGCACGCGGGCGGGAACCTCTTCTCGGCGTTCGGGCTGTTCGCGCAAGGGCGGTCGTCGTGGTCCGTGAGCGCGGCGCCGCCGCCGACGATCTGGCAATCCGGCGTGGACGGTGCCTTTATCGGGAGTGTTGCCGCGTTCGTGGTCGTTGGCGGCGCGGCGGTGGTCGCGTATCGCGGACTATTCGCGGAGGCACGTCGGCGGGTGAAACCAACCTCGGGCGGCTTGGCGGGTTAAACGCTCGCGGTCCGGTCGGTATCCGATGGGTAACCCGTCACAGGAGTTTCGATGCCGCACGTCGCTCGAAGCATCACCCGTTCCGCAGTCGCCCTCGCAGCGCTCGCCGCCGTCACCGCCTTCTCCTTCGGCGGTTGGGCGACGATCTCGGTCGAAGACGTTCCTGAGAGTCTTCGCGTCGGACAACCGACCACGTTCCGATTCACGATCCGCCAACACGGCATCGAACCGCTCGAAGGGCTGAACCCGTCGCTTGCCATTCGCTCGGCGGACGGCAAGTCGGTCGTCGCCGCGGCGGCAAGCCCCGACGGCGCCAAGGGCCGGTACGCCTCGACGTTCACGATCCCGCGCAGCGGCGACTGGCGCGTGACCATCAACAGCGGCTTCGGGCCGAGCAAGCTCACCCTGCTCCCGATCGCGGCGAACGCGACGGGCGTATCGCTCGCCGCCATGACCGATACCGAGCGCGGGAAACACCTATTCGTCGCCAAGGGCTGCGTGGGCTGCCATATCCACCGCGCCGTGGACGAACGCCCGCCTGCCGACATGGGAGCGCCTGAGCTGACGTCGAAGGCGTTCGACAACGGTTACCTCGCACTGTGGCTCGCCAACCCGCGGATTCGCCCCGCGACGAAGGGTGGCCCCGAGATGCCGAACCCGCAGCTCTCGCAGAAGGAAATCGCTCCGCTCGTCGCGTTCATCAGTTCGCAGGGCCGCGCGACAGCCTCGAAGTAATCGAACGCCGCGAACAGCGCGCGCGCGATAGGTTCAAGTGGGCCGGTGAGCACGCCGGCCCGCTTGAATCCGGAGCGCGCCATGTCCGTCCTTCGCAGGTTCGTCTATGCCATCGCCAGCGCTTCGGCGCTCGCCGCGTCGGTCGCAGCGCCACTCGCGGCCCAGGCCCCCCGCGTCACGACGCCGAAGGAGGCGTTCGGCCACAGCTTCGGCGATGACTACTTCCTCGCCTCGTACAAGCAGATTGCCGACTACTGGCGCACGCTGGAGCGCCAGTCGGATCGCCTTCGCGTAGTCGAGATCGGCAAGACCGCCGAGGGCCGGCCGCATTACATGGCGATGGTGACTTCGCCTGAGAACTGGAAGAACATCACGCGGTACAAGGAAATCGCGCGCCGCATGGCCCTCGCCGAGGGGCTCACCGACGAACAGGCCCGCGCGCTCGCCAAGGAGGGCAAGGCCGTCGTGTGGATTGACGGCGGGCTCCACGCCACCGAAACGCTCGGCGCGCAGCAGCTCGGCGAGATGGTGTACCAGATGGTGAGCCGGAACGACGACGAAACGCTCCGGTTCCTCAACGACGTCATCATGCTGTTCGTGCACGCGAACCCGGACGGCAACGACCTCGTCGCCGACTGGTACATGCGGAATCCCGTGCCCGAACAGCGCTCGATCGCCAACCTGCCGCGGCTGTACCAGAAGTACATCGGCCACGACAACAACCGGGAGTTCTTCACCTCCACCCAGGCCGAGACGGAGAACATCAACCGGATCCTGTACCACGAGTGGTTCCCGCAGATCCTCTACAATCACCACCAGAGCGGACCCGCCGGCACGATCGTGTACTCGCCGCCGCTGCGCGATCCGTACAACCCGAACCTCAACCCGATGCTGATCCTCGGGCTGCAGTCACTCGGCGCGGCGATGCACACGCGGCTCGCGGTCGAGGACAAGCCCGGCGCGACGATGCGCACCGGCGGGCCGTACGACGGCTGGTGGAACGGCGGCATCCGGAACACCGCCACCTTCCACAACATCATCGCGATGCTGACCGAGATGATCGGCAGCCCGACGCCGATGCGCGTGCCCTTCGTGCCCCAGCGACAGGTCGTGAGCGCCGACCTCGCGTATCCGATCGCGCCCGGCGAATGGCGGTTCCGGCAGTCGGTGGACTACTCGATCTCGCTCAATCGTGCCGTGATTGACTATGGGTCGCGCATGCGCGAGAACCTGCTCTACAACATCTACACGATGGGTCGGCAGGCGATCGAGCGCGGCAGTCGCGATACGTGGACACCCAACTACCGGCGCGTGCAGGCGGTCGCCGCCGCGATGGGCGGCGGTCGTGGAGGTAGAGGCGGAGCCGCCGACAACACCGGCGCCGCCGACGCCGCCGCACTGGCCGAAATACGGAAGCCGGAGAACCGGGATCCGCGCGGCTACGTCATCACGGCGAACCAGGCCGATTTTCCGACCGCGGTGAAGTTCATTAACTCGCTCCGCGAGACCGGAATTCGCGTTGAGCGCGCCACGGCCGACTTCAGCGTGGGCGGCAAGCAGTATCCGAAGGGCTCCTTCGTCGTGAAGACCGACCAGGCCTTCCGCCCGCACGTGATTGACATGTTCGAACCGCAGGCGCACCCGGATGTCTTCCCGATTCCCGGAGGTCCGCCCACTCCGCCGTACGACATCGCCGGCTGGACACTGGCCTACCAGATGGGCATCGAGTTCGATCGCCTGCTCGAAGGGTTCACCGGCCCGTTCGAACGCGTGACCGAATGGAACGTCGCGGCGCCGGCTGGTACCGTGCGCGTCGCGGACGGCTCGTCCGGATACCTGCTGAGTGGCGCGACGAACAACTCGTTCATCGCGCTCAACCGCCTGCTCAAGGCGAACGAGGAAGTGCACCGCCTCAACACTCCGCTGACCGTCGGCGGCACGTCATTCCCCGCCGGCTCGTACTACGTGCGCGCCAAGGCGACCACACGCGCGCAACTGGACAAGGCGACGGCCGACCTCGGCGTGAGCTTCGTCGGGACGCGGGCCGCCGCACCGGTATCCGCCTCCCGCATGAAATCGCTCCGCGTGGGACTCTGGGATCAGTACGGCGGCTCCATGCCCAGCGGCTGGACGCGCTGGATCATGGAGCAGTTCGAGTTCCCATTCGAGCGCGTGTTCGCGCCGCAACTCGACGCGGGTAACCTCAACGCGAAGTACGACGTGCTCGTGTTCGTGACCGGCGCGATCCCCGGCGGCGGCGGCGGTCGTGGCGGGCGCGGCGGCGCGCCAGCGTCCGCACCGGCGGATCTTCCGGCGGAGTTCCGCGACCATTTCGGCGCAATGACCGTCGAGCGCACGCTGCCGCGCGTGAAGGAGTTCATCGAGAACGGCGGGACGGCGATCGCGATCGGGTCGTCAGCGGCGAACCTCTCGGCGTTCCTGCAGCTCCCGATCGAGAACCAGCTCACCGAGAACGGGCAGCCCATGCCGCAGACGAAGTTCTATGTCCCGGGCAGTGTCATGGGCACCCGCGTGGATATCACGGACCCGCTTGCGTTCGGCATGAACCCGCGCGCCGATGTCTTCTTCGACGAGAGCCCGGTCTTCCGGCTTGGGGCCAACGCAGCGGCCGCCGGCGTGCGGCGTATCGCGTGGTACGATTCCCGGACGCCGCTCCGCAGCGGCTGGGCGTGGGGCCAGGAGGTGCTCGAAAACGGCGCCGCCGCCGTGAGCGCGAAGGTCGGCAAGGGGAACGTGCTGCTCTTCGGGCCCGAAATCCTCCAGCGCGCGCAACCGCACGGCACGTTCAAGTTCCTGTTCAACGGCATCCTGTATTCGCTCGCCAAGGCGCCGGTGGCGCAGTAACGCCGTGACACCGTCGGGATCACCCGCCAGGACTCGCTGAGTGGAACACCAATCCGCGCTGGTCGGCACGCTCGCAGCCGCCTTCGTGCTGGCGTTCGGATTCGGCTTCGTCGCCAACTGGTTCCGGCTGCCGGCGGTGGTCGGCTACCTGATCGCGGGCGTCGCGCTCGGCCCGTTCACGCCGGGATTTGTCGCCGACGCGGGCCTGGCGTCGCAGCTCGCCGAGTTCGGCGTGATCCTGCTGATGTTCGGGGTCGGCCTGCACTTCTCGCCGCGCGACCTCAAGCGTTCCCGTCACGTCGCGCTCCCCGGGGCGCTGATCCAGATCGTCGTCGCCGCGACGCTCGGCGCGCTGCTGGCCCGGGCATGGGGATGGCCCTGGTCGGGCGCGGTGGTGTTCGGGTTCTCGCTGTCGGTCGCGAGTACGGTCGTGGTCCTCCGCGCACTCGAGCCGAAGGGCATCATGGAGACGCCGGACGGCCGACTCGCAGTGGGATGGCTCGTCGTCGAGGACCTTGCGATGGTGCTGGTGCTCGTGCTGGTGCCGGCGCTCGCGCCGGCGGCCGGCTCGGGCGAGGCGCCACCGGCGGTCGGCGCGACGATCGCGTGGACGCTGCTCAAGGTCGCGGCCTTCGGCGGCGTGATGGCGCTGTTCGGCCAGCGCGTGGTCCCGGCGATGCTGACCGCGGTCGCGCGGCGAGGATCGCGCGAGCTCTTCATGCTGGGCGTGCTCGCCGTCGCGCTGGGCATTGCACTCGGCGCCGCGCAGGTCTTCGGCGTGTCGTTTGCGCTCGGCGCCTTTGTCGCAGGATTCGTGGTCGGAGAATCCGACCTGAGTCACCAGGCCGCCGCGGAGGCGCTCCCGCTGCAGGATGCGTTCGCCGTGCTGTTCTTCGTGTCGGTCGGCATGCTGGTGGACCCGCGCGCCTTTGCGAGCGAACTGCCGAGCATCGGCGGCGCGCTGGCGGTGATCCTGGTCGGACAGTCGCTGTGCGCGGCCTTGTTGATGTTCGCGCTGGGCCGACCGCTGCGCACGGCGCTCACCCTTGGCGCGGCGTTCGGCCAGATCGGTGAGCTCTCGTTCATCGTGATCGGCCTCGGCGTCTCGCTGGGCCTCGTGCCGCCGGAGGGGCGTGACATCATCCTCGGCGCGGCGCTGGTGTCGGTGGTCGGCAACCCGGCGTTGTTCGCCCTGGTCGGCCCGGTCGAACGGTTCATCGAGGACCGCCCACGACTGCACGGTTTCCTGGTGCGCTCATCGGTCACGCGCGACACGATGGTGACGCTCGCGCACGAAGTGGCGCGGCTCCCGGACGGCCACGCAGTGATCGTCGGCTACGGCCGCGTCGGGCACACGGTGGGCGAGATCCTGCGCGGCGAGGGCATGCCGTTCATCGTCGTCGAGCGCGACCGGCAAACGGTCGGGGATGCGCGCGACGCCGGCATCGTCGCCATCTTCGGAGACGCCGCCAGCAAGGGGATGCTCCGGCACGCGCACATCGGCCGGGCCCGCCTGCTGGTGGTCACCGCGCCGGAGCCCCTGCGCAGTCGCCGTATCATTGATGAGGCGCGCGCAATCAACCCGGACATCACCATCGTGGTGCGCGCGCACAGCGAGGAGGATGTGGACATGTTCAACCAGCTGAAGGTCGGCCGTGCCGTGCTCGGCGAACGGGAGCTGGCGTTTGGAATTTCGCGGTACGCCGTGCAGGTCATGCGGCAGCCTAGAACACCTTCCTGAGGAGGCGCCGGACGTGGAACTCAATGTGATCGGCCTCAACTTCGCCTACGCCGCGCTCGGCGTCGTGCTCATGTGGGTCAGTTATCGCGTGTTCGACCTGATGACGCCCAAGGTGGATTTCGCCGAGGAACTCAAGAAGGGCAACGTCGCGGTGGCGATCTTCATCGGCGCGTTGTTCATCGCGATTGCGATGATCGTGGGGAACGCGCTCAACTGATGCGCGCGCTGTGGCTGGTGGTGCTGGCCGCCGGCGTCGCGGGCGCACAAGTGCCCGAGCGCTCGACCGGCGCGCTTGCCCGTGCCGCCGTCGCGCGCGCGAACGCGAAGAACGCCGTGCGATTCGATGCGACGTTCCAGAAGTACTCGAAACGGTATTTCGGCGTCGGCTTCGATTGGCGGCTGTTCAAGGCGCAGGCCATGGCCGAAAGCAACCTGGACACCGCCGCCGTGAGTTGGGTCGGCGCGCGCGGGCTCATGCAGCTGATGCCCTCGACCTATTCGCGCATCCAGTCCGTGAAGCCGGAGTTCGGGAACATTGACGACCCCGAGTGGAACATCGCGGCGGGCATCATGCACAACCGGCACCTCTGGAAGCTCTGGTCGGCGACCGTCCCCGAGGAAGACCGCCCCAACTTCATGTTCGGCAGCTACAACGCGGGCGAGGGCAACATCGCGCGGGCGAGCAAGGCCGCCGAGGCGCGAGCGCTGGAGCCGACGCGCTGGTCGAGCATCGAGCAGGTGGCGCCCGACGTGCCCCGCTGGCGCTACCGCGAGACGCTCGGCTACGTCCGGAAGATCGAGAGCAACTACAGCAAGCTGCGCGCGCCGTAGCGGCCGCCGCTACCGCGTCCCGCCCACGTTCCGGTCCGGCGGCTCCACGCCAAGCAGGTGGTGCACGAAGTAGTCCCACTGCTTCTTCTCGCCGTACGGGCCCGTCGCGCCACCGCGCCCGGCGTTGTGATCCTCGCCGGGGATCATCAGGAAGTCGAACTGCTTGTTCGAGCGGATCAGGGCGTTGGCCACCTGGTACGTGGATGACGGATCCACGTTCGTGTCGAGCTCCCCGACCACGAGCAGGAGCTTGCCCTGGAGCTTGTGCGCGTTCACGACGTTCGACGAGGAATCGTACCACGGCCCCAGCGGCCAGCCCATCCATTGTTCGTTCCACCAGATCTTGTCCATGCGGTTGTCGTGGCAGCCGGCGAAGCTCACCGCGACCTTGTAGAACTCCGGATGGAAGAGCAGCGCGCCCATCGCGTTCTGCCCGCCCGCCGACCCGCCGTAGATCCCCACGCGCGTGAGGTCGTAGTTCGCCGGATACTTCGCGGCCACGGCCTTGTGCCAGAGCTTCCGGTCCGGAAACCCGGCGTCGCCGATGTTGCGCCACGCGACGTCGTGGAAGGACTTCGACCGATTGGACGTGCCCATGCCGTCCACCTGCGACACAATGAACCCGAGCTCCGCCTGTGCGCGCATCGCGGCCTGGAGGCCCCAGGTCTTGGGGACGAACGAGTCGTGCGGGCCGGCATAGATGTATTCGATCACGGGGTACTTCCGCCGCGGGTCGAAGTTGCTCGGCCGGATCACGATGCCGTAGATGTCGGTCTTGCCATCGCGCCCTTTCGCGACGAACGCCTCGGGCGGCTTGAACCCGGCGGCCAGGAGCGCCGTCGCATCCCCGGCGTCGAGCTTCGCGACTAGCGACTGGTCGGCCGTGCGCCGGAGCTCGGACACGGGCGGCAAGTCAATGCGCGAGTAGGTGTCCACATAGAACCTGTTGTCGCCACTGAACCGCACGGTGTGGTTCGCGTCGGCCGGCGTGAAGTGCGTGAGGCCCGTGCCGTCGAAGTTGATGCGATAGTAGTGGATGAAGTACGGGTCCTTCCCGGCGTACATCCCGCTCGCACGGAACCAGACCTGCCGCGCCACGGAATCCACGCGCTCGACGCCGCGCACGACCCATGGACCGCGTGTGACCTGGTTCTTCACGCGGCCGGTGGCGCCATCGTACAGGTACAAGTGGTTCCAACCGTCCCGCTCACTCATCCAGATCGTCTCGGCGCCGTCGCCGATGTCGTACCGGAAGAGCTTCGCCGAGTATTCGAAAAAGGATGAGTCCGGCGTTTCCTCGTTGATGACCGCGCGGGCGGCGCCCGAGCGTGCGTCCACCTCGATCACGCGGAACGCCTGGTGTCCGCGCTGGTTGTACTCGAACGTCACGGCGCGCGAGTCGGTGCGCCATTGCATGCCGCTTACCGTGTAGGCGTTCGGGAACAGCGCATTGGACACCTCCGTGCGTCGCCGCGTCGCGAGATCGAAGAGCACCGGCTGGGCACTCTCGAGTACGTCGCCCGGCTTGTTGTAGAGTCGCGTCCAATGCTTGGGCTGGATCTGGTCTTCCGGACTCGACGTGACGTAGTGCACCTCGCGCCTGAACCCGGGCTTCACGCGGTACGCGGCGAGTTTCCGTGAATCCGGCGACCATACGAGGGATTGGATCACGTACGCGTTGATCTCGGATCCATCGGCCGACAGCACGGTCCAGTCGCGCGCGCCGCGCGCGCGCACCGCGACGTTGTGATTCCGGATCGCGGCTTCCCACGCACCGTCCGGCGAGGCGCGCGGCGCCGGGTTGGGCACCGGCGGGTCGCCGTAGAGCCCGCCGCCGATCCGTCCTCCCCCGCC
>VGVM01000041.1 GCA_016874035.1 Gemmatimonadota bacterium | reverse complement strand
TGGTTCGGCTTCGGCGAAGTCGAACGCTCGCAGTATGCATTCCCGGAGCCGCTGAACTGGCAGCTCAACCCGGACGTGACCGTCCGCGGCAAGGGCGTCATGGAGAAGTGCACGTTCTGCGTGCAGCGAATCCGTGAGGCGGAGAATCGGGCCCGGCTCGAGGGCCGCGAGGTTGCGCCCGACGAGTTCACGGTGGCCTGCGCGCAGGCCTGCCCGTCGCGCGCGATCGTCTTCGGCGACGCCGCGGACGAGCAATGGGCGATCACGAAGCTGATCGAGGACTCACGCGCGTACCACGTGTTTGAGCAGCTGAACACCTTCACCGCGGTGGTGTACTTGCGGAAGATCAACCATCCGGCGCCCGGCGGAACCGCCGCGGCGACGACGGCTTAGGAGGGCGCGACGATGGCAACACTCGCCCAACCTGACGTCGTGAACGCCGCCGACGAACCCAAGCGCCCGAATATCGCGAAGGCGGGCTTGCCGCTCCCCGCCGTGAAGGACTACGCGCAGGTGGACCGCGAGATCATGAACACCCTGAAGTTCAGCAAGGGGTGGTTCGCGCTGCTCATGGTCGCGGTCGGGCTGCTCGCGATCGGCGCCGCCTCCTGGATCTACCAGATCTACGCCGGACTCGGCGTCGCCGGCTACTCGCCTCCGGTCATGTGGGGCGTGTACATCATTACGTTCGTCTTCTGGATCGGTATCGGTCACGCCGGAACCCTGATCTCGGCCATCCTGTACCTGTTCAGGGCCGGCTTCCGGACCACGATCTACCGTTGCGCCGAAGCCATGACGGTCTTCGCCGTCATGACGGCCGGACTGTTCCCGATCATCCACATCGGGCGCCCCTGGAAGTTCTTCTGGCTGATTCCGTACCCGAACTGGCGGCTCCTCTGGCCGAACTTCAAGTCGCCGCTCGTGTGGGACGTGTTCGCCATTTCGACGTACCTCACCATCTCGGTGACGTTCCTCTTCATCGGGCTGCTGCCGGACATCGCGACGCTGCGCGACGCCGAGAAGAACCCGATCAAGAAGCAGCTGCTCTCGATCCTCTCGTTCGGCTGGCGCAACAGCGAGAACGAATGGCGCCATTTCGCGCGGGCCTACCTGTTCCTGGCCGCGTTCTCGACGCCGCTCGTGCTCTCCGTGCACTCGGTCGTTTCGTTCGACTTCTCGATGGCCCTCGTGCCCGGCTGGCACACCACGATCTTCGCTCCGTACTTCGTTGCCGGCGCGATCTTCTCGGGCATGGGCATGGTCTTCACGATCATCATCCCCATCCGGAAGTGGTTCAAGCTCGAGCACTACGTGACGCTGAACATCATGGACGCCGGCGCGAAGCTGACGCTGTTCACGTCGCTGGTCGTGGGCTGCGCGTACCTGGCCGAGTTCTTCATCGCCTGGTACAGCGGCGTGCAGGTGGAGCAGGACTACTTCTGGAACCGCGTCTTCGGCCAGTGGTGGTGGACCGCCTGGATCATGCTGACCTGCAATATGATCCTGCCGCTCTCGCTCTTCTCGCAGAAGTTGCGGCGAAATCCGGCGTGGCTGTTCATCCTCTCGCTGTTCATCAACCTGGGCATGTGGTACGAGCGGTTCGTGATCATCGTGCCCGGCCTCTCGCACGAGTTCGAACCGTGGCAATGGGGCGGCTACCGGCCGACCTGGGTGGACATCGGAATCCTGGTCGGCTCGTTCGGCTGGTTCTTCATGTGGTTCCTGCTTTTCATCAAGCAGCTGCCCGTGATTGCGATCGCCGAAGTGAAGGAAATCGTGCCGCCGCGCCTCAGGCGCCCCGCGGCCGCTCACGCCGCGCACGGCGCGACCGCGGGAGGGCACTAGCATGGCACAAGGCATGTTGGGCGCCTTCCTCGAGATTGACGCGGCCTGCGATGCGATCGCGGCGCTGCGGAAGGGCAATGTGGGCGCCATCACCGTGTTCACGCCGACGCCTCGGCACGAGTTCGAGCACGCGCTGCAGCCGCCGAAGAGCCCCGTCCGGAAGTTCACGCTGATCGGTGCGCTCTCCGGCGCCACGTTCGGCTATTGGATATCCATCTGGGGCTCGAACTACTGGCCGATGGTCGTCGGCGGAAAGCCGATTTCGACGTGGATTCCGTACACGATCTTCGCATTCGAGCTCATGGTCCTGGTCGGTGGGCTGTCCACCGTCGCCGGACTCTTCATCATGGCCCGTGTGCCGCGGCTCACCATGACCGTCGGCTACGACCCGCGGTTCTCGGGCTCGCACTACGGCGTATGGGTCGAGTGCGCGCCTGAGAAGCTCAAGGAAGCAGAAACCATCTTGCGCCAGGCCGGCGCGGAGGACGTGCGCAGTGAGCAATAACCGCATGCGTAACAGCAGGGGGCGACTGGCCCGGCTGGCGCGGATTGCCCCATTGGCGGCCGTGCTCCCGCTCGCCGCCTGCGAGTGGTTCACCGATTTCAAGCAGACGCCTTCAGTGAAGACGTGGCAGCACTTCAGCAGCGACAGCGCAGCGGGCCGCGGATTCCGCGGGCAGCCCGCCGGCAGTGTCGCGACCACCGGCACCGCCATGCCCGGGTTCGTGGTGAGTTATTCGAACTCTCCGGCCACGATCGACTCGTTTAGCGTGTTGCGAAACCCCGCTGTGCCGGATGCCCGTTCACTGCACAACGGCCGACTCTACTACCAGATCAACTGCGCTGTGTGCCATGGCGATACGGGCGACGGCAACGGCGGCCTCAAGCAGGCGAGCCCGATGTACGGGTTCTCGCCGTCGCTGCTGACGGATCAGGCCAAGGCGCGGAGTGACGGATACCTCTGGGGCATGATTCGCAACGGACGCGGGATCATGCCGTCGTACAACCGCATCGAGGAAGCAGATCGCTGGGATGTCGTCAACTACATCCGCGGCCTGCAGGGCAGCTTGGGGGCGCCGGTCGCAACCGGGCCGCTCGGGCAACCCGGTGAGACGGGCGAAAAGCTGCCGGGCGTGACACCCCTCGGGCCCACGGTTCCGGCCAAGTACGCCAAGCCGGGGATCAGGCCGACCGGCGTTCGCAGTCCGGAGGAGCACCGATGAGCGGCCACGACATGTCCCATGCGCCGGCGCGTGATCGTGTGGCGTCGGCAGGAGCAGCGCCGCTGGGTGGCAAGCTGCGCCAGTTCTCCATGGTCCTTGGCGCCGCCGGCATGGCGCTCTTCGTGTACGGCGCCGCAACCGGGAACGACCGTGCGTGGCACGCGTTCCACGCCAACTGGCTGTTCTTCACGATCGCGTCCAGCGCCGGGGTGATGTTCACCGCGGCGCAACGCATCACGACCGCCCGGTGGTCGCGGGGCGTGATCCGCTTCCTCGAGGGGTATGTCGCGTTCCTCCCGTTCGCGTTCATCGGCCTCGTGCTCATGCTGTTCGTCGGCAAGGAGCAGGTGTATCCGTGGTGGAACTCGCTCTCGGAGTATCCGCACGAGAAGCAAGTGTACCTCGGGCACACGTTCTTCCAGCTGCGCTCGCTGGTCGTCTTTGCCATCATCGCACTGATCCAGCTCTGGTACATCTGGACGTCGGTGCGCCTCGATGTCGGCATTTCGGCCGAGGGTGGTGCGGCCTGGGCTGCCGGCCTCCGCGCCAGGATGCGGGCGACGTTCGGCGATGAGCGCCGGGAACTGCACTCGACGCACTCGCTGCAGGGCAAGCTCGCGGTGTGGATGGGCTTTGCGTTCGCGTTCGGCTGGATCGTGCTCGCCTGGGACCAGTCCATGACGTTGAACCCGTGGTTCTTCAGCACCATGTACGGCTGGCAGGTGTTCATGGGCGGCTGGCTCGTCTCGCTGATGAGCTTCGCGATGCTCGTCCGATTCTGGCGGAACCGTCTCGGCGCTGAAGACCTCGTGACCGAAACCCATTTTCACGATATCGGCAAGCTGTGCTTCGGTTTCACCGCGTTCTGGGGCTACATCACGTTTGCCCAGTACCTCGTCATCTGGTACGGCAACGTCCCCGAAGAGACGCACTACTTCACGCAGCGCCTGACCCATGCGTGGACCAATTGGACCGTCGCCATCGTCGTGCTGACGTTCGCGCTGCCGTTCTTCGGCCTCCTCTCGGTGAAGGCCAAGACGTTCTCGCCGACCATGATCTTCTTTGCCGTGTGCAGCCTGGCCGGCATCTGGATCCAGCGGTACATCGAGGTGTACCCGACGGTCTATGGCGCGGTGTCGAACGCGCCGTTCGGCCTCTGGGAAGTCGGGATCTTCCTCGGGTTCCTCGGCGTCTGGGGGTTCAGCTACACGTCCTTCATGGACGCGTTCCCCAAGTTCCGGACCCTCTTGCTCACCTCGCCGTATCGCGATGAGGTGCAGATCCCGGTGGATCCCGAAACGATGGAGCCGTTGCCGGCCCACGAGTGACGGGCTGGTCAAGGCAGTGGGCGCGGGGCGGCGTGAGCCGCCCCGCGCGCGTTGCGGGCCATCGCGCCGCCCGCTGCAAGGCATCCCGTCAGCCCGCATGCGGGCTTCGGTCCGCCCTGACGTTCCCGCGGCAGCGAGGGGGCCGCGGGCCGCCCCCTAAGCGTCTGGCGCGACTCCCGCGAACCGTTCGATCTCAGCGAGGCGAAGCGCGCCGGCGCGTTCGGCGGTCTTCGCCCCGCCTTCGAATCGCAGCAAGGTCGGAATGCTCCGGATGGAGAAGCGCTGCGATGTCTTCTGGTTCCGGTCGGTGTCGAGTTTGGCGGTGAACACCGCGCCCGCGTGGCGCGACGCGAATGAGTCCAGCTCGGGCGCCATCATCCGGCAGGGGCCGCACCAGTCGGCGTAGCAGTCCACGATCACCGGCACTTCGGCCGCCGCGATGACGCGATCGAACGTGGCATCCGAAAGACCAAACGGCCGGTCGAGCAGGATCGGCTTGGCACATTCGGAGCACTTCGGCCGGTCGGCCACTCGCGCCATATCAACGCGGTTCCACGTGCCGCAGAACTGGCAGGGAACGGTCACGGTGCGCCGGCTTGGCGCTGGGGCGGCTTCCATAGGGGCGGGAATAGGGCGGGGATGGAGCGGTACTTGGTCTGTCAGGGCCGGTGGATGATCCGCATGAAAATATTCGTACGCCGGGCGGCCGGTTCCATGCAGTAGGTGGCGTTCGACCTGCCTCCAGCGCGTGAAGTGTCGGTGGCGCGCCACGTATATTTCATGCTTGTTTGCGGGGCGTTAGCTCAGCTGGGAGAGCGCCTGGTTTGCAACCAGGAGGTCATCGGTTCGATCCCGATACGCTCCACTCGACTTCTCGAAATCGACACCGCCATTTCCACTTCACTTGCGATCGATGCTCGCCGCGTGGCCCGTCGGTTCGGCTCTCGCTGGGTGCTTACCGGCGCGTCGCTTTCCGTTGCGCCCGGTGAGGCCGTCGGCCTTATCGGAGAAAACGGGTCCGGGAAGAGCACGCTGCTCCGTATCCTCTGCACCTTGCTCCGGCCGACCGCCGGCGACGCGGCCGTGTTTGGTTTCGACGTGAGGCAGTCCGCGCGCGATGTGCGGCGACTGGTCGGCTTCTTCCCGCCCGCGCCTGGCATGTACGAGGAACTGACCGCGCGTGAGAACCTCGAGTTCGTGCGTCGCATGGGCGAGCAGCCGAGCGCCTCACCCGACGCAGCGCTCGAGGAGGTCGGACTCGCAGGATTGGCGGACCAGCGTGTGCGGGGATTCTCCAGCGGCATGCTCCGGCGACTGGCGCTCGCGCGCTTGCGCATGCTGCGGCCGCGGCTGCTCCTGCTCGACGAGCCGTACAACAATCTCGACACCGCCGGGATCGCATTGGTGAATGCCACGATCCGCGAAACTGTTTCCGGCGGAGGGTCCGCGCTGGTTGTCGTTCATGACACCGCATCGGCGGCGCCGGTATTGACGCGCTGGTTCGGCCTTCGGGGCGGGCGCGTGGCGCCCGAGGAGCTCCCGGCGTGAGCGATTCCTTCGCCGCCGAGTTTGCCCGTGCCCGCGCCGTCGCGTGGAAGGACCTCACGACCGAGCGGCGTTCGAAGGCCGGGTTCAATGCCGTCGTGTCGCTTGCCCTGACGATCCTGCTGCTGTTCGGCTTCGCGCTGGGTCCCGATTCAGGCGCCGTGCGTGCGGCCGCGCCGGGCGCACTCTGGCTGGCGGCCCTCTTCGCCTCCGTGCTCGCCTTCGGGCGCTCGTTCCAGGTCGAGCTCGACGGCGGCGCGCTGGAAATGCTCTTGCTCTACCCCGGCTCCCGCCGCGCGATCTACGTCGGCAAGCTCCTCGCGAATCTTGCGTTCGTGGGCCTGTTGATCGCCATCGTGGTGGTGGCGAGCATGGTGCTGTTTCAGGTCACGATTCCGCGTGCCTGGCCGGCCGTGCTCGGGATCATCGGCCTTGGCGCTGTCGGCGTCACAGCGCTGGGCACGTTCTACGCCGCCATCGCAAGCCGGAGCCGCGCGCGCGAGGTGCTGCTCCCGCTGCTCCTGTTCCCGATGCTCGTGCCGGTGCTGCTGGCCGCCGTGCAGGGCACCAAGGCCCTGATGGCGGGCGACCTGATGAATGAAGCAGGGGCATGGATCAGCCTGCTGGCCGGCTTCGACCTGCTCTTCCTGCTCGCGGGATTCCTGGCATTCGACGCGGTGATTGACGCATGACGACCACTCGGCAGGAGACTGATGTCATTGCGCCGCCGGCGCCGGGGCGCTGGCGACTGTTTGGCGTGTTCGCGATCGCCTCACTCGTCGTGGCACAGGTGGTGGCGGTCGTGATTTCGCCGCCGGACCGCGATATGGGGCACCTCCAGAAGATTATGTATGTGCATTTCCCGATCGCACTGAACATGTTTGTGTGCTATCTGGTCGTGCTGATCGGGAGCGTCCGCTACCTCATGCTGCGCAGCGAGCGCGCCGACCTGCTCGCGGCATCGGCCGCTGAGGTCGGAGCCGTCATGACCGGCCTGACCTTGGCGCTCGGGATGCTCTGGGCCAAGCCGACGTGGGGCGTCTGGTGGGCCTGGGATCCACGGCTGACCTCGACACTCGTCCTGTTCCTGCTCGCGACTGCCTATCTCGCGCTTCGCGCCTTTGTGGACGACCCCGAGCGCCGTGCGACGTGGTCGGCGACCGTGGGAATCCTCGGGGCGCTCAACGTGCCGATCGTGTACATGTCGGTGCGATGGTGGCGAACGCTGCATCAGGTGCAGTCCAGCCCGTCTTCCCTCGACCCGGAATACGTGATCGGGGTTCGGCTCAACCTGACGGCGGTCCTGCTGGTCACGGTGTATCTCATTCACAGCCGGTATGCAGCCGCGCTGACGGAGCGGGCGGCGGAAAACCGGGCGATGGCGGCGGCGCTGGGGGCGAACCATGGCGGATAGCGGAAATGCATTCGTGTACGCGGCATACGGACTGACCTGGGCCGTGTTGCTCGGCTACCTCGCGTGGCTCGCCCGCGCGCATCGTGCCGCACGGCAACGTCTCGATACAGCGGAGCGTGAGTCATGACGGAACAAGTTTCGGCACCGCGGCGCAAGCTGCCCGTGCTGGTCAGCTCGGGCGCCGCACTTGTCGTCGCCCTGCTCGGATGGCTGATCTACGGCGGCCTCGACAAGAACATCGTGTACTTCCTCGAACCGCACGAGCTGCTCGCCCGCGGGACTGACGCCGTGGATTCGCCGGTGCGGCTTGGCGGCCTCGTGCGTCCCGGCTCGGTGGATTGGAACGAATCCGCGCGCGCCCTGCGCTTTGACATCACCGATACCACGCAGAGCGTGATTCGCGTCGTGTCCACGGGGCAGCCCCCGCAGATGTTCCGGGACGGGCAGGGGGTCGTGGTCGAGGGGCGACTCGGACGTGACTCGGTGTTCGCCGCCTCCACGCTCATCATCAAGCACACGAACGAATACCGTGCCCCGAAAGCGGGCGAGCACCCGCGCGAGGCGTACAAGACGTTGTTCAAGGGCGCAGGTCCGTGACGCGACTCCTCGCCCTCGACGCGCTGTGGTTCGCGCTGATCGCGAGCGTGGTGGGTGGGGTCGTGGCGCCCTTCGCGTTGGCGCGTGGGCGCCTGCGGTGGGTCGCGGTGGTCCAGGGCGCCGTGTACGCCAACTTCGCCCTGGTGACGGTTGCCACAGTCACGATGATGGTCGCCTTGCTGCGGCACGACTTCTCGATTTCGTACGTCGCACAGGTCGGCAGCCGCGCGACGCCGGCCTTCTACACGGCCATTTCGCTCTGGGGCGCGCTGGAAGGCTCAATTCTCTTCTGGGCGTGGGTGCTGGCCCTCTACGCCGCCGCCGTGGTGTACATCAATCGCCGACGCGAGGGCCTGCTGGTTCCGTACACCGGGGTCGTGCTGCTCCTGATCGCCCTGTTCTTCCACGTGTTGCTCGTCGGGCCGGCGAACCCGTTTCATGCCGTGTCCCCGGTACCGGCGGACGGTCCGGGCCCGAATCCGCTTCTCCAGAACCACATCCTCATGGCGGTGCATCCGCCACTCCTATACCTCGGCTACGTGGGAATGTCCGTGCCGTTTGCGTTTGCCGTGGGGGCGCTCCTGGCCGGGCAGATCGCGTCGGACGAGTGGATCCGGGCGGCACGTCGGTGGACGGTCACCGCATGGTTGATGCTCACCGCAGCGATCATCGCCGGGATGTGGTGGTCGTATGAAGTCCTGGGCTGGGGTGGCTACTGGGCCTGGGACCCCGTCGAGAACGCGTCGTTCATTCCGTGGCTCACCGCGACGGCATTCCTGCACAGCGTGATGGTCCAGGAACGACGCGGGATGCTGAAGCTGTGGAACCTCAACCTCATCGTCGGCACCTTCGCCCTCACCATTCTCGGCACGTTCCTCACGCGCAGCGGGATCATTTCCTCGGTTCACGCCTTCGCTTCCGGCACGATCGGCTACTACTTCCTCGCGTTCATCGCCGTCGTCCTGGTGGCGGCTCTCGTGCTTGTTGCCGGCAACTCCGAACGACTGCGCACGGATGGACGCTTCGACTCGCCGCTCTCGCGCGACGCCGTCTTCCTGGTCAACAACCTGCTGCTTACGGTATTCATGTTCACGGTCCTGACCGGCACGCTGTTCCCGCTGGTCGCCGAAGCCGTGCGGGGCGTGAAGGTCAGCGTTGGCGAGCCGTTTTTCAATCGCATGACGCTGCCGGTGATGGTCTTGCTTCTGTTCCTCATGGGTGTCGGACCGGCGCTGCCGTGGCGGCGTGGTGATCCTGCGGCACTTCGCCGCCGACTCATGATTCCGGCCGGGTTCGGCATCGCGGCGGCAGTCGCGGCCATCGCACTCGGAACGCGCGCACCGTACGCGGTGCTCACGTTCCTGTTTGCGGGGTTCTCGGTCGCCGCCAACGTCGGTGAGTTCGTCCACGGGGGCCGCGGCCGGCGGACGGCGCGCGGTGAGCCGCTCCACCTCGCCATCTGGCGGGTCGCGCGAGGAACTCCGCGCCGGTTTGGTGGCTACCTGGCCCACATCGGTGTACTGGTCTTCGCGGTCGGCATCGCGGCGAGTTCGACCTTCCGCACCGAGTCGGAGGCGAACCTGAAGCTGGGTGAGTCAATGGAAGTGGACGGGATCACGGCCCGGTTGCGCGAGGTCTGGGGCCGCGAGGAGCCGCAGCGCCAGGTCATCGGCGCAACGGTGGCGATCGAGCGGGGCGGTGACACGGTCGCTGTCCTCTCGCCCCGGATGAACTTCTATCCGACGTCGCAGCAACCGATCCCGACGCCCGACGTGCGAAGCACCCTGCTTGGCGACACGTACCTCAACCTCGTGGCGTTCCGCCCGGACGGTTCGGGTGCGACGATCAAGATGATCCGCGAGCCGCTCGTGCCGTGGATCTGGATTGGCGGAGGCATCATCTGCCTGGGCGCGGTGTTCGGCGTCATTCCGCCCCGATCGCGCGGCGGCGAAGAGGTGCAGGCATGAACTGGCGGCGGGCGTTTCTCGCCGCGCTGTCGGCGGTACCGGTGATCCTGCTGCTCGCCTGGGGGCTGACGCGAGATCCGCGCGAGATCGTCTCGCCATTGCCCGGCCGCCCGGCGCCTGATTTCGCCCTCACCGTCTTCGCACCCGGCGAACCGCCACTCGCGCGACCGCTCGGCGACACGCTCGCGCTGGCCCGGCTCCGCGGGAGCGTCGTCGTGCTCAACTTCTGGGCTTCGTGGTGCCTGGCCTGCCGCGACGAACATCGTGATCTTTCCGCCGCCGCGATGGCGTACGCGGGGCAGCCGGTACAGTTCGTCGGCGTACTCTACAACGACATCGAAAGCGCAGGGAGCGATTGGATCCGGGAGATGGGCGGCCAGGTGTATCCATCGGTCACCGACCCCGGCGCCCGCACCGCGATCGCGTTCGGCCTTTACGGCGTGCCTGAGACCTTCGTGATTGACCAGTCAGGGCGGGTGGCCTACAAGCACACCGGGCCGATTCCCGAAGCCCTGATTCGGCGCAAGGTGGACTCGCTCCTCATCGCGAACCGCGGGGCGGCGGACTGATGGGCGGGTCCGTGCCTGTGCGCCGCGGCGCGCGACTTTCGGCGTTGGCCTGCATGGCAGTCGTCGCTGGTTCGGCCCTGGGCCAGCAGCCCGTGCCGCAGCCCGGTGCGGCCGCCGCGGGCGTCGAGGGCGGGAGGGTGGTTGGACGCGCGACGGATACGGTGCTCGAAAGGCGGACCACCGAGATCGCGAGAGGATTGCGCTGCCCGGTGTGCCAAGGTGAGTCAATCCAGGATTCGCCTGCCGAACTTGCCGTGGAAATGCGTGGGCTGGTCCGTGAGCAACTTGCCGCGGGTCGGTCCGCGGAGGAGATCAACCAGTACTTCGTCGCGCGGTACGGGGAGTGGATCTTGCTCTCGCCGAAGCCGGTCGGGTTCAACCTCTTCGCCTACATCGTTCCGGTCGTGGCGCTGATCGCCGGCAGCCTGGTCGTCGGGCTCAGCGTCAGGCGCTGGACCCGCGGTGCCCCAACGTCCCCCGGACCGTCCGAGGACGCATGAAGCTCCCCGAGATCGGCGCTCCGGCGCCGGCATTCACACTTGCTTCAACCTCCGGCCAGCGCGTGTCGTTGGCGGAGTATTCGGGACGGTCGGCCGTCTTGCTTGCGTTCTTTCCGCTGGCCTTCACGAGCACGTGTACGGCCGAAGTCTGCGCGTTCTCCGAGGACTTCGACCGGTTTGCGAGCGCCGACGTGACTGTGCTCCCCGTCAGCGTGGACTCGACCGACACGCTGCGGGAGTACAAGCGCAAGCACGCGCTCCGCCTCGATATGCTCAGCGACTTCAAGCGTGATGCGTCGCGCGCGTACGGCGTGCTGAATGACGAGCGGTTCTTCGCCAACCGTTCGTATTTTCTCATTGACCGCCATGGCGTGCTGCGCTGGCGCCACGTCGAGGCGAACAACGGGCAGCGACGCGAAGACAGCGAGTTGTTTGCCGTGATCGCGGCTCACGGTTCGTCACCGTCCGGCGCGTGACGGGCCCGCTTGTTCCGACCGTGGGCGGCCGGTACCTTCTCGCTCGCCATGTGGGCACCGCCGCCCCTCCTTCGCGCTGACGTGTGCCGGCAATGACGGTGCCCGCGTTTACTGCCTCCGGTCCGAACGCGGCGCCGAGCCGCATGCTCGAAGCGCTCGGTGCGATCATTGCCGAGCTCGCCGGTGAGCGCCCGCTCGAAGCGTCGATCGAAACCACCCTGGCGTCGCTCCGCGCCGTGCTCGAGGCCGACGAGGCCGCGATCTGGCTCCCGTCCGCGACGAGTCTCTCGCGAGCGTGGTCGACCGGGGGGTCCGACACCGGGGCGGCGGACGTGCAAGCCATGCTCTCCACCGGCGTATTCGAGGCCGAAGGTATTGTCGGGGCCCGGATTGCTGGCGCGAACCGGGGCGCTGGCGCGCTGGTCGTTCGGCTGCGGCGGCGACTCGTGGCGGAAGAGCGGCAGCTGGTGCTCGCGGTCGCCAACCTGCTCAGCCCCAAGCTGGCCCATGCGGAAAAGAGCCGCCGACTCGAGGTCGAGGTCGAGGTGCGAACCGCCGAGATCGACCGCGAGCGTCGGTTCACCGACAAGATCATTGACTCGCTCCCGGTCGGCCTCTACGTGATCGACCGCGAGTATCGGATTCAGGCGTGGAACCGCAAGCGCGAGACCGGCATGCAGGGCGTCTCGCGTGAGGAGGCCCTCGGGCGGACGATCTTCGAGATCCTGCACCGGCAGCCCGGCGAGATGCTGCGCCGCGAGTTCGATGACGTGTTCGCCACGGGCCGCATCCACGAATACCAGATGGAATCCATGGCCACCGGCGAGCTGCGCACGTACCGCATCTCCAAGGTGCCCATGCGACTCGGCGACTGGGCCGTCACGCACGTCATCACGATCGGCGAGGACGTGACCGACTGGAAGGAAGCGCAGTCACGCTTCGCGCATGCCGAGAAACTGGCGGCGATCGGCCAGCTCGCGGCCGGCGTCATGCACGAGATCAACAACCCGCTGGCCACGATTGCCGCGATCGCCGAGGGGCTCGAGTTCAAGCTCGCGGACGCCGAGAAGGCCGGTGCGGTGATTTCGCCGGACACGAAGGAATACCTCACGATCATTGATAACGAGGTCGCCCGGTGCAAGGCGATCGTGGACGGCCTGCTCGACTTCAGCCGGCCCAAGCAGGTGCTCCGTGAACGCGTCGACATGAACGAAGTCGTCGAGCGGACCATGCTGCTCCTGAAGCACCACGTCCGGTTCAAGCGGATGCACGTCGTGCGGGAACTGGCGCCCGCGCTCGAGCGCGTTCCGCAGGCCAGCAGCGAACAGCTGGTCCAGGTGCTCATGGCACTGCTGTTGAACGCCATGGACGCAAGCGGCGGTGAGCGGGGGACCATCACCATCCGCACGAAGGTCGGCCCCACGCCAGGTGAGGGCGTGATCGTCGAAGTCGTGGATCAGGGGCACGGGATCGCCCGTTCGGAACTCAACAAGATCTTCGAGCCGTTCTACACGACGAAGGAAGCCGGGAAGGGGACGGGGCTCGGCCTGTCCATTTGCTACGCCATCATCCAGGACCATCGCGGGCGTATCGAGGTGGACAGCACGCCAGGTCAGGGAAGCGTCTTCCGCGTGATCCTCCCGACCGTCGACCGATGAACCGCAGCGTGACCGCACTCCGCATCCTCCTCGTCGAGGATGAGCCGGCGCTGGCGGATGCCTTCCGCCGGTTCCTGGAGCACGCCGGCCACACCGTGGCGGTCGCACGGGACGCGATCGCGGCGCTGCGGACGCACCGCGCGCGCCCGGTGCACGTCGCCCTGGTGGATCTTGCGCTTCCCGGAAGCGATGGGCTCGGCTTGCTGCGCGAGTCGCAGCGCGATGCCGCCCCACCCGCCTGCCTCGTCCTGTCCGGCGTCGCGACGGTTGATTCCGCCGTCGAATCGATGCGGCTTGGCGCCGCGGATTTCATTGCCAAGCCGTACCAGTTCGCGGACGTGCTCGCACGCGCGGAGGCGGCGTGGGCCCGCCGCACGCCGCGCTACCGGCACACGCCGCCGCCGGATGCCGCGCTCCCGCCGGTGTTGCGCTCAGCTGTACCCGAAATGCGCGCCGCCGTGCGCGCGGCGCAGGAGGCGGCCGCCACGGACGACCCAGTCCTCATCGTCGGCGAAATCGGTTGCGGCCAGCCCGAACTCGCACGCCTGATTCACTCGCTCTCGCCGCGAGCCGAGCGTCCGCTGGTGGAGGCGTCGTGCGAGTTGCTGACCACCCGTGGCGCCGGCGAACTGCTCGGCCAGGACAACGGCCTCAGGCGGTCCGCGCGGCAAGCGCCGCTTGTTTCGATGGCGGCTGGCGGGACGCTGGTCCTCGACGGCCTCGAATCGCTCGACCGCGGCGCGCAAGCGGCGCTCGGCGCCGCGTTTGCTCGCGGAAAGACACTGCATGCCATCGGCGCGCCGGCCACCGAAATGTGCACACGACTTGTCGCGACCAGCGTGTTGCCGCTCCGGAGTGCGGTTCGCGCCGGCGCGATCGATCCGCTGCTGGCGCGGGCGCTCTCGGCGCGCGTCATCGTGCTTCCGCCTCGGCGCGAACGGGAGGCCGACATTCCGGCCATCGCTGCGGCCCTGGTGCGCGAGTTCGGGGGCGTCCGTCCGCCTACGCTGGCCGACGACGCAGTCAGTGTCCTGACGCAGCGTGCGTGGTCGTGCAACCTGGTCGAGTTGCGCGCGGTGGTCGAACGAGCGGTGAGCCTCGCCTCTGGTGGCGTGATTCACGCCAAGACCTTGCTGGGGCCGGGCGACGCCGAGCTCGTGGCGCCGGTCGCCCATGCCGGGCTGTCCCTCGCGGAGGTCGAACGCGAACACATCGGGGCGGTGCTGGCCCGCGTGGGCTGGCATCAGGGGAAGGCGGCCGCCGCTCTCGGAATTTCGGCCAAGACCTTGTATCGAAAGATCCGTGAGTTCGGCTTCCGCCGTCCCGACGGATCCCCCGGCGGATGAAGGTCCTCGTCATCGAGGACGACCCGACGGTTGGCCGCTTCGTCAAGCGCGGGCTCGAGGAACAGCGCTACACGGTGGATCTCGTCGTTGATGGCGAGGAGGGTGAGCGCCTGGCGGCGGCCCAGGGCTACGACCTGATCATCCTTGACCTCCGGCTCCCGAAACGGCCCGGGCTCGATGTCCTGCGGCGCCTGCGCGCGCGCGGGTTCGAGCGACCGGTCCTGGTGTTGACGGCCCAGGATGCCGTGGATGCCAAGGTGGAAACACTCCGGGCCGGTGCGGATGATTACGTCACGAAGCCGTTTGCCTTCGAGGAACTGCTCGCTCGCGTCGAGGCGATCGCGCGGCGACCGAAGTCCATCGCGGCCGCCGTCCTCAAGGTCGCCGATCTCGAGGTGAACATCGACTCGCACGAGGTGACGCGGGGGGGAAAACCGATCGAACTCACGCCGAAGGAGTTCCTGGTGCTCGAATACCTCACGCGCCACGCGGGCAAGGTCATGAGCCGCACGCTCATCACCGAGTATGCGTGGGGGTATCACTTCGATTCCGGGACCAACATCGTGGACGTCGTGATCAATCACCTGCGCAAGAAGGTGGATGCCGCCGGCCGGAAGAAGTTGATCACGACCGTGCGCGGCGTGGGCTACCTGATCAAGGGCTGAGTCGGCCACCATGGCGAGCGTCCGATCGCGCCTGACCGTCGGGTACAGCGCTGCCGTGATCGGCGTCCTGGCGGTGTACACCGGAGCGATCGTTGCGCAGCAGCGGCTCGCGGCCATGCGCAGTGTTGGCGACGACATCCGCTCCACCGCGCGGCTGGCCAGCGCGATCATCGAACGACAGAGTTTCCGTGGCATCGCGGTGGATACGGTGGCCGTGCAGGCATCGCCGTTCACACCGGCCGTGACCTCGTTGCTCGAGCAACTGCCGGGCTTCGTGATCATCGGCGATTCGTCACAGGTGTTTTTCTGGTCCGCCGCGGTGCGGCAGATGCAGGCGCAGGCCGAGAACCCGGCCCTGATTCCGGACGTGCGCGGGTTATGGCGGCAGGACCTGGACCGGCTGACCGGGATCGCCTACTCGAGCACGACCGGGGCCACGGAGCGGCGGGTCACGCTCAACTTCGACGACGTGCTGCTGACGGCGCAGGTGTTCGACTCCCCGCTCGGCGGTGGTGTACGACGCATCGTCGTGGGCGAGTCGCTGCGGCGTATGTCGGAGTCCACGATGGGCATCCTGGGCGTCGCGCTGACCCTGGCGCCGCTGGCGGTCGGACTCGCGGTGGCGGTCGGGTGGGGCCTGGCCGGCCGCGTGCTCGCTCCCGTCAACCAGATGGTCAACGACGTGGAGGCGATCACCGACGGTCGCTCGTTGCATCGGCGCGTGGTACTCGAATCGGACGCCCGCGACGAGCTGGGCCGCCTCGCGCAGACCGTCAACGACATGATCGCACGGCTGGAAAACTCGTTCGGCTCGCTTCGGCGCTTCACCGCTGATGCCAGCCACGAGTTGCGCACGCCGCTGGCCGTGATTCGTGCGGACGTCGAGCGCGCCATGACCACGTCGGACGATGCACACGAGCGGGCAGTAGCCCTCGAGGAGGCGTTGCAGCAGGTCTCCCGCATGACCGGCCTGGTCGAATCGCTGCTGACCCTGGCGCGGGCCGACGAGGGTCGGTTTGACCTGATCACGGAGCCGGTGCCGCTGGAACCCGTCATCCGCGAAGTCGCGGAAACGGGAGCGATGCTTGGCGAGGAGCGCCGCATCGCCGTCACCACGCCGCTGGTCGAGCCGGTGACCGTCCCCGGCGACGCCGAACGCCTCCGGCAGTTGCTCCTGAACCTCGTCACGAACGCCGTGAAGTACACCGGCGACGGCGGGCGTGTCGAGGTGACGCTCGAGCGTCGCCATGGGGAAGCCATCGTCACGGTCAAGGACAACGGGATGGGCATCGCGGCGGCAGACTTGCCGTTCATCTTCGACCGATTCTGGCGCGTGGACCGTGCCCGGTCCCGCAGCGAGGGCAGCGGCGTCGGCCTGGGCCTGGCGATCTGTCAGTGGATCGCGCAGGCCCACCGCGGACGCATTGACGTGTCGTCGCGTCTGGGTCGCGGTACCACCTTCACCGTCGTGCTGCCGAGCGATGAACACCTAACATCCGCTTAAGCATTTCTTAATCTTCGGCCCATTACCCCATCATCAGCTGGCCTGTACTTTCTAGCGTTCGCAGTCGCATCACTCTCGCGTCCTAACCACGTTCGAGGTGCATGTGTTCAACAATCTGCTGGAGTCGAAGCCACAAAAGCAGCGCTCGACGGGCGGGTCCGTGCTCAGCATGGTGTTCCACACGGTCCTGATCTATCTGGCTGTGCAGGCCACCCTCCAGGCGCACGAAGAGAAGGAAAACGTCGAGGAGTCGGTGAGCTTCGTCGAAGTCAAGAAGGACGAGCCGCCGCCGCCGAAGCCGCCGCCGCAGGAGGCGCCGCCGCCGCCGCCGGGATTCCAGGTGCTCACCGCACCCGTGAACATTCCCGACGTCCTGCCGGAAATCGACCTCACGGCGCGCATCACCAACGAAGCCGACTTTTCGGGCAAGGGCGTCCAGCAGAAGGTCGCCAGCCAGGGTCCCGTCGCGAAGCCGGACGGCGATCAGCCCTACTTCGAGTTCATGGTCGAAAAGCCCGTGACGGAGTCGTCAAACACGCAGCGTCCGCGCTATCCCGACATCCTCAAGTCCGCCGGCGTCGAAGGCGAAGTGCTCGCCCAGTTCGTGGTGGACACCACGGGACACGTCGAGATCAACACCTTCAAGGTCCTCAAGACCTCGCACGAGCTGTTCGCGGCCGCCGTGCGTTCCGCCCTGCCGGGCATGCGCTTCATTCCCGCCGAGGTGGGCCAGAAGCGAGTTCGTCAGCTTGTGCAGCAGCCGTTTGTGTTCGCGATCGCGAAGTAATCCCTCACTTGCTCCTCACCAGTCTCGGAGACCGCTAGACCATGGAACTTTCGCTTATTGAACTTTGGGCCACGATGGGTGGCTTTGCGCGCGGTGTCGTGTACACGCTCGCGATCATGTCGGTGTGGTCACTGGCCGTCATGATGCAGAAGTGGTGGTTCCTGCGCGCCGCCCAGTCGGAAACGCGCAAGTTTGCGCCTGAGTTCTCGCAATTCCTCGAAGAGGACAACCTCAACGAAGCGATCAAGCTCGCTGAGGGCTACAAGAAGTCGCATGTGGCGCGGGTGCTGGGCAACGCGCTCGCCGACATCCGGCCGCTGATCGCCGATGGCTCGGTCACGGTAGCGGACATCAACTCGGCCGAGCGCGCCATCGAGCGCGAGATGCTGATGACGATCGTGCTCATCAAGCGTGGCCTCGGCATCCTGGCGACGGTCGGCTCGACGGCGCCGTTCGTCGGTCTCGTCGGCACCACGATGGGCGTCGTCAACGCGTTCACGGGCATGGCGCAGTCGGGCGGTGGTGGTCTTGGCGCGATCTCGGCCGGTATCGCCGAGGCACTCATCACGACGGCCTTCGGCCTCCTCGTGGCCATCCCGGCGGTGTGGGCGTACAACTACTTCCAGACGAAGGTTGACAACATCACGGCGGAAATGACCTACTCGTCGAAGGAAATGGTGGACTACCTCATCAAGGGCGTGTCCGGCGAGTTCGGTCGCAGCCGCTTCACCCGTGAGTTCAACACGGCAGCGCAGAACGCGGCCAAGATCTAACCCGGCGACAATCCCACTAACGAGGAGAGTATCCGATGGGAATGTCCGTCTCCTCCGATGGCGTCAAGTCCGAGCCCAACATGGTGCCGATGATCGACATCATGTTGGTGCTGCTGATCATCTTCATGATCGTGATCCCGGCGCTGCTGGCCGGGTTCGCTGCGACCCCGCCTGAAGGGCAGAACATCAAGCCGCATCCGAACGAGGACGATGACGTTGTCCTCGGCATTGATGCGGATGGCCGACTGTACCTGGACAAGAAGCCGATGTCCGATCAAGAGATCGCAACGGCGATCCGCGCGATCTACGACGCGAGGACGAAGGACAAGATCATCTACGTCAAGGCCGACAAGGGCCTGAAGTACGATCGCGTCTTGGAAGCGATGGAAATCGCCGCCAATCAAGGCGCTCGAGTCGCTGCGCTGATCACCGACCAGATCAAGGGCACGACGTCGCTCATTGAAGCCGATAACGCCGGCGCCGATCTCGGCATCGGCGGCGGCGCCAAGAAAGGAGGTCCGTAATGGGAATGAGCGTCGGCGGGAGCAAGGGGTACAACTCGGAACCGAACATGGTGCCGATGATTGACATCCTCCTCGTGCTCCTCATCATCTTCATGCTGATCATCCCGATGGGGCGAAAGGCGTTTGACGTGCAGCTCCCGGATCCCACGGCGGAGAAACCTCCGCCGAACCAGAAGGTGAACCAGATCGTGCTCGAGGTCCTGCCGGGCGAGCAGTACCTCATCAACAAGGCGCCGGTCGCGAAGGCGCAGTTGTTCTCGAAACTGAAGGAGATCTACGATCCGCGTCCCGAGAAGATCATCTTCTTGAAGGGCGACCCCGAAGTGAAGTTCCAGGAAGTGATCTTCGGGATGGATCAGGCGCGCGGCGCCGGTGTGCGGGTTATCGGCGCGACGCCACGCGCACCTGCGGGAGCCGCGAAGTAGCAGGTCGCCACACGGAAGTTGAACGACCGGCGAACCTTTTTCGGTTCGCCGGTCGTATCATTTAACGACATGACGCTCGCGCCAACTCCTCGGGCCGGCCCCAGGCCGAAGTACCGACCGCCGATCGGGATTCCCACGCCGAACCAGAACAGCGTGGGGAGCGCGTTCGCGTCGGTTGTCGTGCATGCGATCATCGTATTCCTGCTTATCGGGCCGATCTTCATTCGCCAGGTGGTCCTGACCGAGAATCAGGCCGCAGGCGGTCGCGGACCGGCCGGCGGTGGTGGTGGTGGAAACAGGGGCGGCGCCGTCGCCGAGCGCGTCTCGTACGTCGAGATGACCCCACCGCCTCCAGCCCCGCGCTCGCAGCCGGCGGTCCTGCCACAACCGGTACCCGTCAAGCCACCCGAACCCAAACCGGAACAGCCGAAGCAGGACCCGGTGACCGAACCCTCGCCACCGCCGGCGGCCGCCGCAACAGGAACGGGAAACGGTGGGACCGGATCCGACGGTACGGGTGGCTCTGGCCCGGGAAGCGGCGGCGGGGTTGGATCGGGTGTCGGCACGGGCCGCGGGTCTGCAACAGGTCCCGGAACCGGTGGCGGACCGGGCCGGGTTTACCCGCCGACCGTCACGCACCTCGCCGTGCTGCCGTTGCCGGTGCCGTCGAAAGTGCGCCCGTACACGATGGTCGCGGTATTTGAGGTTGACGAGCGAGGCCAGGCCCGCTTGCTGACCTTCAACGAGACGAAGGACTCGGGCTACAACAAGAAGGTCCGGGCGATGCTCGAGGAGATTCGGTTCCGCCCAGCGGTCCGTGCCGACGGTACGCCGGTCCGCGATACGACCACCGTGACCGCCGAGGCGCGTCTCTAGGGCAAAACCCTACCCCCGGGTGATCCGGCTGGGTAACTTTCACAGCTTGTACGCAAACCAATGCGCCATAACGACATGGCGCGTTTTGGCCGCATTCGATCCCACTTGCTGATATGTCACTTTCGACCCTGTTGATCATTGTCCTCGGCGGCAGCGCGGGCGCGTTGCTTTTCGCCGTCGGTCTCTCACGCTGGGTGCTCGCTCGCGACACCGGCACGCCCGAAATGCGGAAGATTTCGGACGCCATCCAGGAAGGCGCTGAGGCCTACCTGCGTCGGCAGAACAAGACCATCGCCATCCTCGCGGTACTGGTCGCCCTGGTTCTCGCGGTCGGCTACGGGCTGATCCGTGATTCCATCCCCGCTGACCCCGTGAGCGACCGGACCCTGCTCGCGTTGTACATCACGCTGTCGTTCCTGCTCGGCGCGCTTTCATCCGGCATCGCGGGATACATGGGGATGTGGGTCTCCATTCGCACGAACATCCGGGTTGCGGCGGCGGCTACGCGGACGCTGAACGACGCCCTGCAGACGGCCCTTCGTGGCGGCGCGGTGAGCGGGCTCTTCACCGTCGGCATGTCCATCCTGGGCGTCGGGGGGCTGTTCGCCCTGCTGACCATGTTCGCCCCCGAGGGGACCGACGCTGGCCTCTGGGCGCAGAAGATCCCGTTCCTGATCGTCGGCTACGGCTTCGGCGCGAGTTTTGTCGCGTTGTTTGCGCAGCTGGGCGGCGGCATCTACACCAAGGCCGCCGACGTCGGCGCCGACCTCGTTGGCAAGGTCGAAGCCGGCATCCCGGAAGACGACCCGCGGAACCCGGCCGTGATTGCGGATCTCGTCGGCGACAATGTCGGCGATTGCGCCGGTCGCGGTGCGGACCTCTTCGAGTCCACGGCCGCTGAGAACATCGGCGCGATGATCCTCGGCGTGATCCTGTTCCAGTCCTTCGGTGTCGCGGGCATCCTGTTCCCGCTCGTGGTCGGCGCGGTCGGCATCGTCGCGTCCATCATCGGCATCATGTCGGTGCGCATCCGCGAGGACGAGGACCCGATGAACGGCCTCAATCGCGGCTTCTACCTCACGACCGCGCTGGTGTCGGTCGCGATGTTCTTCGTGTGCAAGACGCTGCTCGTGACGCCGGATGCGCCGAACGCGTGGTGGTACTTCTTCCTGTGTGCGATGGTCGGCGTCGCGACGTCGGTGGCGTTCGTGTTCATCACGCAGTACTACACGGAGTACCGGTATCGCCCGGTCCAGACCATCGCCGATGCGTCGAAGACCGGCCCGGCGACCAATATCATCATGGGCCTGTCGGTGGGTATGGAGTCCACGGTGATGCCCGTCATCACGATCGGCATCGCACTGGTCTCGAGCTTCCTGCTCGGCAAGGCGAGCGGCATCATGGTCAATGGCGAGGCGGCGGGTGGCTTGTTCGGCACGGCGGTCGCGACCATGGGCATGCTGGGCTCGGCGGGCTACATCCTCGCGATGGACGTGTTCGGCCCGATCACGGACAACGCCGGCGGCATCGTCGAGATGTCGAAGCAGCCGGAGTCGATTCGCGACAAGACCGACCGCCTGGACGCGGTGGGGAACACCACGAAGGCGCTGACCAAGGGCTACGCAATCGGTTCGGCCGCGCTGGCGGCGTTCCTGCTCTTCTCGGCGTATCTCGACGAGGTGCGGAACTACACCGGTCAAGTGCTGCACGTGGACCTCTCGAAGCCGCCGGTGTTCGTGGCGGCGCTGCTCGGCGCGATGCTGGTGTTCTGGTTCAGCTCACTGGCCATGCGCGCGGTCAGCGCGGCGGCCCAGAGCGTGATCACCGAAGTGCGGCGTCAGTTCAAGGAAAAGCCGGGAATCATGGCCGGTACCGACAAGCCGGACTACGGGTCCTGCGTGGACATCGTGACGAAGGGCGCGCTGCGGGCCATGGTGCTCCCCGGCGCACTGGTGGTGCTGTTCCCGGTCGTGGTCGGCGTGCTCTTCAAGCAGATCAGCGGACCCGATGAGCGGCTGGGAGCCGAGGCGGTCGCCGGGTTCCTCATGATCGCGACCGTGGCGGGCATCCTGATGGCCGGGTTCCTCAACAACGGCGGCGGCGCGTGGGACAACGCCAAGAAGTACATCGAGACCGGAGTGCACGGCGGCAAGAAATCCGACGCGCACAAGGCCGCGGTTGTCGGCGACACCGTCGGCGACCCGTTCAAGGACACCGCCGGACCGTCGCTCCACGTGCTCATCAAGCTGCTCTCGACGATTACGCTGGTGTTGGCACCGCTCTTCATCTAGAGTTCACTCCCGAGGGCCGGCGACGATCGCCGGCCCTCGGTGCGTTTTCCGGTTGTCGCTGGGCCCGTAGTGCGTGTCGAAGGCGGTTTGCCCACCCTCTCGCCGTCCGCCATGAACTCGCTCTTTGCTCGGAAACCGATCGCCGCGCTTGTGCCTGAAGGGAAGGAGGGCGTCGGGCTGAAGCGCCAGTTGGGTACGCTCGACCTCGTGGCGCTTTCCATCGGCGCGGTCATCGGGGCCGGGATCTTCTCGTCCATCGGGACAGCCGCGGCCGGGCAGATGGCTCCGGACGGCGTCACCGTGGTCCGATACGGGGCCGGTCCGGCGCTGGTGCTCTCGTTCGTGCTGCTCGGCGCGGTGTGCGCGCTTGCGGCGCTGTGCTACGCCGAGCTCGCCGCCATGATCCCGCAGGCCGGAAGCGCGTATTCCTATACGTACGCCACGCTGGGCGAGCTGGTCGCCTGGATCATCGGCTGGGACCTGATCCTCGAGTATGCGATCGGCAACATTGCAGTGGCGATCGGTTGGAGCGGGTACTTCGTGTCGCTGCTCTCAGGCTTCGGTATCACCTTCCCGGAGTGGCTGGTGCATGGCTACCGCGAGGTGCTGCTGGCGCCGCCGGATTCGCCGATCAAGCACCTGCTTACCGACGCGCCCAACATCGGTGGCATCCCGATCCTGCTGAACGTGCCCGCGTTCATCATCGTCATGCTGATCACCTGGCTGTTGGTGATCGGCGTGAAGGAGAGCAACCGCGTTAACAAGGCGATGGTGGCGGTGAAGCTCATCGTACTGGCGATCTTCATCGGCATCGGCGTACAGCACATCGACACCGCGAACTACACGCCGTACGCGCCGAACGGATTCCGCGGGATCCATCAGGGCGCGGCCATCGTGTTCTTCGCGTACATCGGCTTCGACGCGATCTCGACCGCCGCCGAGGAGGTGAAGGACCCGCAGCGGACCATGCCGCGCGGCATCCTCCTTGGCCTGTTGGTCTGCACCATCATCTATGTGGCGGTCGGCGCGGTGGCGACGGGATTGGTCCCGTACCAGCAACTGCTCGCGAACGATCCGCTTGCGGCCGCGTTCAACCAGTCGGGGCTGGAACGATTCAGCTGGGTGATCGCGCTTGGCGCCGTGGTCTCGACCAGCGCCGTCCTGCTGGTCTTCCAGTACGGCCAGCCGCGCATCTTCATGTCCATGGCCCGTGACGGCCTGCTCCCGGGCTGGGCCGCCAGGATTCACCCCAAGTACCGCACGCCGCACGTCACGACCATCGTGACCGGCTTCATCGTTGCGGTCGGGGCCATGCTTGGCGACGCGGGCGAGACGTATGACCTGACGAACATCGGCACGCTGTTCGCGTTCGCGCTCGTGGCGACAGCGGTGCTGGTCCTCCGGAAGATCGACCCGGATCGACCGCGGCCGTTCCGCGTGAAGTTCGTCGTCCCGGTGGCCGGCGGCGCGGTGTTCGCGTGCGTGTTTGTCATGCTCGGGCTGCCGGCCAGCGCCTGGAAGGCGTTCGGGATTTGGCTCGCCATTGGTCTCGTCATCTACTTTGGTTACGGTTACCGGCATTCCAAGCTCACCCGCGGGGCCACGCCCCGATCACCAGAGGCCTGACATGGCAGAGTCCATCGGCAACACCGGCACGGGCATGAAGCTGCACACCAAGATCCTGCTGGCGCTTCTGGTCGGCGGCATCGCGGGGATCCTGGCCAACACGCAGCTCGGCGGTGACCACGCCGGCGTTCAATGGGTGAACAAGTATCTCGCGGGGCCCGTTGGGCAGGTCTTCCTCCGGATGTTGTTCATGATCGTGATGCCGCTGGTCTTCGCCTCGATCGCGCTTGGCGTCGCAGGGCTTGGCGACCTCGGCAAGATGGGACGCGTCGGTGGAAAGGCGATCGGCTACTTCTTCTTCTCGACGCTGCTTGCCGCGACATTCGGCCTCGTGCTGGTGAACATCTTCGACCCGGGGTCCGGTCTGCCCGAGGCAGTGAAGACGGAGCTGCTCGCTACCTACGCCGCCGATGCGTCGGCCAAGGTGACCGCGCAGGAGCAAGGTGGGTTCGGCATCAATACGTTCGTGAACATTGTCACGCGAAACCCGGTCAAGTCGGCCGCCGATGGCGACATGTTGGGCATCATCTTCTTCGGGCTCATCTTCGGTGCTGCGCTGACGCGGCTCAGCCCCACCGTGGCGAAGCCGATGATCGACGTCCTGCAGGCGCTCAACGACGTGGTGATCGTAATCGTGGGGTTTGCCATGCGGCTCGCGCCATTTGGCGTGGCTGGCCTGATCTTCGGCGTGACCTCGCAGTTCGGCTTCACGCTCCTCAAACCCCTGGGCGGCTACGTCACGGTCGTGCTTGCCGCGCTGTTGCTCCACCTCTTCGTCAACCTGTCATTGATCCTTCGCTTCATCATCGGCATCAGCCCGCTGACCTTCTTCACGAAGATCAAGGGCGCCATGGTGACGGCGTTCTCGACCAGCTCGAGCTCCGCCACACTTCCGGCGGCACTCCAGGCTGCGCAGCAGAATCTCGGCGTCCCGCCGAAGATCGCCGGCTTCGTCCTCCCGCTGGGGTCTACGATGTGCATGAACGGCACGTCGATCTTCGAGGGGATCACGGTGATTTTCCTGTGTCAGGTGTTCGGCGTGGACCTCTCGCTAGGCGGGATGGCGATCGTGGTCATCATGTCGGTCATCACGGCGATCGGCGCTGCGGGCGTTCCCGGCGGGTCGATCCCGCTGCTGGTCGGCATCCTCGCGATGATGGGCGTGCCGGGCGAGGGCATTGCGATCGTGCTCGGCGTGGACCGGATACTCGACATGACGCGGACGATGGTCAACGTATCCAGCGACCTGTCCGCTACCGTGTTCGTCGCCCGGTCGGAGGGCGTGTGGGATGCCTCGATGGTGCCGAAGGGGCCGTCCGTCTCGGCCTGATCGCATCAGGCCAAGATGGCCTGATCGGCTGCGCCCCGAGGGCGGCCGATCAGAGGATCCGCTTCCCGAAGGCGCTGAGGATCAACTGCGCCGCGAGATCGGCGGTCTGGTTGCGGACGTCGAGGACGGGGTTCACTTCGACCATGTCCATGCCGACCAGGCGGTGCGAGTCGGCGACCAGTTCCATCACGTGGTGCGCCTCGCGGTACGTCATGCCGCCGGGAACCGGCGTGCCGACGCCGGGCGCGAGCGACGGGTCCACCACGTCAAGGTCGAACGACAGCCAGGTACCGCTCGTGTGCTTCGATGCCGTCTCGAGCGCCTCGTCCATCACGGCGTGGGTGCCGCGCTCGTCAATGTCGCGCATCGTGAACGTCTTCACGCCCCATTCCTTCAGGTGCCGCTGCTCGGGCGCATCGAGGTCGCGTACACCGACCACCGCGCAGTCCTCGGGCCGGAGGGCCGCTGTGGTACCGGCGATGCCCGTGAGGGCGGCATCGCCACGCCCCAGGAGATGCGCGAGCGGCATACCATGGATGTTCCCGGATGGCGACGACGCCGGCGTGTTGACGTCCGCGTGGGCGTCCACCCATACCACGCCAAGGCGCTCGCCGCGTGCGGCCAAGTGTGCTGCGGCGCCCGCAACGGAGCCCGCCGCCAGCGAATGGTCGCCGCCAAGCACGAGTGGCACACAGCCATCCGAAAGTGCCCGGCGGACCTCAGCGGCGACGGTCCGGCA
>VGVM01000040.1 GCA_016874035.1 Gemmatimonadota bacterium | reverse complement strand
AGCCGGCCGATCGCAGCGGGGTAGCCGCTCCATTGGTCCATGGAGTACCGCTCGCCGGCGCCCGGCTTTTCGTCGTACGGAGCCACGCGAATCTGCTGCGCCAGGACCTGCCATCCCGCCGGCGAGCCCGAGAGTCCGGCGTCGAGCCAGCGCTCCTGCTCCGCGCCGAGCAGTGTGTGGGCCGCATTGCCCCACTCGCCGCAGGGAGTGTCCTTGATGCCGTCCGCGCACGGCTGGTCGCTGCGGTACTGCCGCGTATCGAGCACGTGGAAGCTCGCCAGCGCGCCCCAATCGAGTCGCTTCGTGATGTTGAGGTCCGCCCAATTGCGGGCTCGCGGCACGCGCACCGGCATGTGTTCCCACCACGCCTGGTAGCCGGCCGCGCGACGCAGTCGCATCTGCTCCTCGGACTCCATCACGTTCTCGCCGACGAGGTTGGCGTAGTTGTTGTCCACCTCGTGGTCGTCCCACGTCACGATCCACGGCGCCCGCGCGTGCGCGGCCCGCAGGAACGCGTCGCTCTTGGTCTGCGCGTAGCGGGCCCGGTATTGGTCGAGCGTCCGCACTTCCGTGCTCGCATACCGGCGCGTGCGACCCTCAATCGGCCCGTATTCGTAGATGTAGTCGCCGAGGTGCGCGACGAGATCGAGCCGGTCCTCCTTCGACAGGTGATCGTACGCCGTGTACAGGCCCTGCTCCCAGTGCTGGCAACTCACGAAGGCCATCGTCATCGCGGCCTGCGCACCGGCGGCCGGTGCCGTGCGCAGCCGCCCGACCGGGCTCGCGCCGTTACCAATCATGAAGCGATAGCAGTACCAGCGATCGCCTTGCAGCCCGGACACATCTACGTGAAGGGAGAACCCGAGTTCCGGCACCGCCGCCACTCGACCACGCTGGACGATCCTGCCGAACTGCTCGTCTTCCGCCACTTGCCAGTCCACGTTGATCCGCTGCCCGGACATCCCGCCGTCCGGCTCGAGCGGCTGCGGCGCGAGCCGCGTCCAGATGACGGCGCCCGTGGCGGTCGGATCGCCCGACGCGACGCCCAGCGTGAACGGGTCCGACTGGATGCGGGCGGTGGACGATATGCGCCACACATTCGGCGCACCCGTAGTGAGATAGGCGAGCGCGCCCAGCTCGGCGAGGAAGTCGCGGCGTTCGATTGAGCGTGTCATCGGCGGATCATCACCGTTTCGAGGATGGCGCGGCGGACGTCGTTGGCCTTCCCTGCCTTCTCGAGTGCGGCCCAGAGGCGAGCGACCAGCTCGTCATCCACCAAGCCGGACGGCGAGCCGCCCACCTGCGGGGTGCCCATGCGTTCGGCGCCGCGAAACGCGTCCACGGCGGCGATCGCCTCGGCGTTGTAGAGGTTCGCGTCGCGGTCGCGCGTGAGGGTCGGCTCGCCCTTCTTGTAGTGCCCGAGCGCATGCAGCATGATCTTGAGCTGCCACACATCGCCGCCCGAGAACACTTGCAGCGTGCGATAGCCCAGCGTCTGCGAGACGGAGTTGTAGATCCGACGAAGCTCCTCGAGCGGCTCGGGATGTTCGCAGACGTTGATGTTGACCGTCTGGCCGTCCGTGCGGCGCGACATACCCGGGCGCGGATCCGCGACCACCACCGCCGCCGACTGGCGATTGCCGTGGCGCTTGTCGCCGCCGAGCACGTGACCGGCGTTGAGCGCGTCAATCAGGCGATCGGCGAGGTGGCGTGGCGCGCCTTCGCTGGCTTCGAACGACTTCGCGACCGCTTCGAGAACTTCCGGGCCCACGAGGATATTCCCTTGCGTGACATACGTCTTGCCGGCGCGATGACCGGCCCAGGCGTTTGGCCCCGTCCCCGTGTGCTGTGCGGAACGCCCGTCCATGGCGATGACGCCGACCTGGCGAGCCTGGAATCCGCTATCCGCAGCGAGAAGGCGCTTCAGCGCATCCGCCGGCGCTTCGCCCCGCTGCAGGGCGTCCAGGAGTTCGTTGCCGTACTCCGTGCGCGTGCTGGCTTGGGTGGCGACGGCACCGACGCCTTTGCGTACCCAGGGCACACCGTTGCCGACGCAGGCCACGCGTGTGGTCACCGCCACGCCGGACTCGCCGGTGCGAGGGTCGATCGCGGCGATCGAGAAGGTGTGGAAGTAGAGGGAGTCGCGCCAGGAGGCCGGCTCCTGCGCGGCGAGGGATCCCGGGATAGCGAACATCATCGCTGCACGACGCAAGTTCATTGGCGAGCTCCGAGTCGTACTGCCTTTGCAGGGAAACTGCGGAAACGACTGACAACCACTGATACTGCAACTGCTACTTCTTGGGAACTACGCCCGGCCGTGCGTACGGCGCCGCCTCTCGCCAAGCGCGTAGTTCCCAAGAAAAGGTAGTTGCCGTTATCGTATCCGCACCGATCCGCAGTTTCCGCCGTTTCCCCGCCCAGGCAGTTGCCGTTACGGCCTTGGCAACGCCGCCTGCTGATCGGTGATCCGGGATAACAGCAGCGCCGCCCGTTTCGCCTGCCGAGGCAACCAATTCAAGTCCGCCGTTTCGCTGGCGCTGTGTCCGTCGCGCCCGGACAATCCAACGCCATCAATGATCATCGGGACGATCCCGGCGACGAACGACACATCCGCCGCCCCGGCGCGCGAAGGGTCCACGGCCGCCACGGACCCCGTCCCCAGATCCTGCGCCGCTCGGTCATACATCGCGAGGAGTCGGCGGTTTCCATCGGTGGGTGCAAGCGGCGGGTATCCCTCAATGAACTCGATCGTCGCGGTCGTCTTCGGGAGGTTCCGCGCGACAATCTCGCGCATGCGCTCCTTGGTGCGCGCGAGCTGTTCAGCGGAAATCGTCCGCATGTCACCCGTGATCACCATCTGCTGCGCAATCACATTCGTCTTCCCTTCAGCGCTGCCGAGCGTCAGCGTCGAATCGAGCTTCACTCCGCTCCCACCGAGCGCCAGACCGCCGCTGAACGCGAGATATTGCTCGCCCGCGAGCGTCTGGTAGAACTCATTGATGATGCGCGCGGCTTCGTTCAGCGCGCCCGCGCCGAGGTCGGCCCGGAAGATCTGCGACGCATGGCCCGCCTGCCCGGTGGTCGTGAGCTTCCAGATCGTCGTGCCGCGTCGCCCGATCACGGCCGTCTTCGGGTCGCCGGCGCCATCCTCGAAACCGATCGCGACTGCGGCGCCTCGGGCAGCTTCGATCAACGTCGAACGGGTGCCCATCATCGGGTCCCCGGACTCTTCTTCATCCCCATTCAGGACCACGACGATATGCATCGTGGCGAGGCGGCCCGCATCCCGAAGCGCCTTGAGCGCCTGCAGGATGATCACGTTCCCGCCCTTCATATCAATGATGCCGGGGCCACGCGCGGTCGAATCATTGAGGCGCTCGAACTTCTGGAACGGACTCGACGGCTCGAACACCGTATCGAGGTGCCCGATCAGCAGGATCTTCGGGCCGGTTCCCTTTCGCTCTGCGACGAGATGCCCCGCCCGGGCGTAGGGAGCGCCGTCAACCCACTCCGTGGTGAAGCCGAGCGCATCGTACTCGCGCCGCAGCACGTCGCCGACCGCGCGCACACCGGCAAGGTTGAACGAACCACTGTTGATGTTGACGATCCGCTCGAGCAGCGCGAGCGACTCCGCATTGCGGCGGTCAACGGCCTGTGCGATGGCCTGTTCAGGCCGGGTGAGTTGCGCGGAGGCCGCCGGGCTGCAGACGGCGAGGGCAAGCAATGCGGACGCGAGACGAACTGTGCTCATCCCGGAATCTACGACCTGCGGGGCTACGGCTGGCGGCCGGGAAACCACCTGAGGTCGAGACTCCCCCAGTTCGCCGACTCGACTTGCTTGAGTGACTGTTTGCCGCTGAAGATCGCGCGGTACGACAGGTCGAACGCCACCGCGCTCGCGCGCAGCGTGAAGGCGAGGTCCGGCACCACCCAGCGCCGTCGTTCCCAGTCGCTGCGCCGGAAGAACGTGCCGTCGAGGAACTCGTCCCGGAGGATGACCCGGCCGCGCAGCCCCACGGACGCCGCGAGCGCGGGCACCCAGCGGTTCGTCGCGCGCCGATGCGGCGTGAAGCGACCATCCATGACGCCCGCGGCCGCGCCCTCGATCAGGATGGTGCCGGCAGCGACCTCGTGCTGCAGGCGCGACGCTGCTTCGAGCCGCCCGCCGTTGCTGCGCGCCATGACGCGCCTCGTGTCGGACCAGCGCGCCACCAACGCAGGCTCGAACGGCAGTTGCCGCGCCCAGTCGATCGGCCGGTTGAACTCCGGCGCGAGCGAATGAAAGAAGCGCTGCATCGGCTCCCCGAGCGCCGGTGGGCCGACGACCCCGATGTCCACGCGTAGCTCCGTCTGCCGTTCGTCCGTCGAATCGCGTTGCATGGCCGAGGCGAACAGCCAGCCGGCGTTAAGGCGCGTCGTTGGCTCGGGACTGCCCGCGGGAAACGTGCCCGCGACCGTCGAGCCGGCAGCAGCGTTGCCAGGTGCGGTGGTCGCCACGAGCGCGCTCGCGGGAACGGCTCCCGTGTAGATCGCCTGGCCGATGCCGAACGCGCGCGTCGTTACCGTGGGCTCGGACACGCGGCCGCGCGCACCGATCGCACGCAACGCCCGCGCCGGACGGGCCAGCCAGCGCGACTCGCCCGCGTACTCGAGCATCCCGCGGACACCGCTCGTGTACTCGGCGTCACCTCGCGCCCACGGCGGCATCCAGAAGGAGAACGCGTCGTTGTCCGCGCCGACGTGGATCGCGGACACGCCCTGCGCAAACGACGGCGGCGCCGCTGCCCCGAGAAACCCCGTGAGCAGCGACGCCGCGAGTACTGCCGAACGCCGGCCTACCGACTTCACTCCTACTGGCGGCAGGGGCCGCGCGGGTCCGCGTTGGGCTTGTCGATCTTCACCCGGTTTGCGTTCGCCGCGGCGACCGCGAGTTCTTTGGCCAGGTTCGTCACCTTCTGCATCTTCGCGTAGTCGATGTACTGCGGCTCATCCGTGAGCTGGTGGTAGTCCGCGTGGCCGCCCGTCGTAAAGAACACGGTCGGGATCGAATACCGCGCGTAGTTCCAGTGGTCGCTCCGGCAGTAAATGTTCTGCGGGTGCGCGTCGGCATCGAGCGCGTAGTCGAACAGCATGCCGAGCTTCATGTCTTTGTTGATGCGCTCCACCAGGTCACCGTACTCCGTGGACACGCGCCGGGAACCCACCAACTGCACGTAGTTCTCGTTGCCGCGCAGGAGCTTGCCGTCCTTGCTGGCGCCGGTCACATCGGACGCTGCGCCACGGCCGACCATATCCATGTTCACCGCCGCGACGATGGACTCGCGCGGAACGGTGGGGTGATCCGAGAAGTGTTCGGAACCGAACAAGCCGAGCTCCTCCGCCACGTGCCAGATGAACAGCAACGAGCGCTTCGGCTTCTCCCGCTGCCCCGCGAAATACTCGGCCAGCTCGAGCACGGCCATCGAGCCCGACGCGTCGTCGTCGGCGCCATTGTAGATGCTGTCCACGAAGGCGGACTTGCCATTCGTCTTCCTTCGCACCTCGGCGATCGTCGCGTTCAGCTTTGCGATGTCGGCCGACTTGAGTTCGGGGTCGGGCGAGTCCGCGCCCTGCTCCATGAACAAGTGGTTCAGGATGTACACCGAATCATGCGCGGCCGGTGCGTTGGTCATCCCGACGTGGTCGTTGTGCGCGCCAATCGCGACGTACTGGTTGCGTAGCTGCGGATCGGAGCCCCGGACGATACCCATCACGTTGCGCATCGGGACTGCCGACGGCGTCTCGGTGAACAGCGGCGTGCCGCTGAAGCTGCGGCCGGCGGTGCCCGGGGCGATCGCGGCCAGGTCCCCACCGAGCAGCGCGCCCGCGATGCGATCCGTGATGTAGAGGTACATCGGCACCGGCGTCGGGAACGACGTCTTGTAGCCACCTGCGGGCTGCCGATAGATCGCCAACGAAGCGGGCGGGATCTTCTCCATCGCAACGACGGCGATGCCGGCCGCCTTCGCGAAATACGCATTGACCTGTTGGCGGTTCGGAAGCCCGGCCGTTCCGCTTCCGGCCTCATCGGACGTCACGGCGAGCACGACCAGCTTCCCGTCGGCCGCATCGCGGCTGATCATCTTGCCCTGCTGACCCCACACGCCGGCGAACACGACGGGAACGCCGTCAATCGCGCGCGTACCGAACCCCTGGTCGCGCACGATGTAGTCCTTCCACATCTCGAGCGACTGGTCGCCGATGCGCACCACCGACGCCTCGTTGATCGTGCGTGTCACGACGGGCACGTTCTGGAAGTAGGTCCCGTTTTCGCCAGCCGGCTCAACGCCGAGTCGCTTCAGCTCCGCCGCGATATGCTCGACGCCCTTCGCGTTGCCTGGCTCCCCGGCCATACGGCCACCCATCGAGTCATCGGCAAAGCGGAACACCCGCGTGCGCAGGTCTTCGACGGTGATCGCCGTCGCGGTTGGCTTGGGCGCGTTGGTGCGCGGCCGCTCCAATAGCGACCAGTCTGGACCGGCGCCCTGCGCGCCGGCAGTTTGGACGAGCGAAAGGACGGCGACGGCAGTCGCCGCACGGATGGTTCGATGCACAGTGAGTCTCCGGATGGTGAACAACGCGCGAAATCTACTTGAGCATCGCCTTCGCCGAAGCGATCAGGCGGCGGAACCCCTCGGAGGACGCGCGCCCATCCGCCGAGTTGCTCGTATTTACGACGAGAATTACGCCGGTACGGTTGGCCGGGTTCCAGTAGGTGAACGAGCGAAACCCGGCTTGGCTTCCCGTGTGCCCGACGAGCGCCGCACCACCGGTGCGGTCGAGGAAGAAACCGAGCCCAATGGATTCGCCATTGGGATCCGCCGACATGGCTGCAACCGGCTCCCACATGCTGCTGAGCAGGCGCCGCGGGAGGATGGTCTCGTAGAGGGCGCGCGTGGCGGCCGCGTCGCGAGGAGCGGGCTCACCGCGGGTCACGACTCCGTCCACCGCGTCCGTCATGAATGCGACGTAGCGTGCGAGATCGCCAAGTGGCGCGTTCCAACCACCGTTGGGAATCGTGATGCCCGGGTTGAAGTCGCGGCCGTTCTCGCGGACGTTCATGCGCCCCGCTGAGTCCTTCTCCACCGTGTAGTTGTTGGATCGGTAGCGCGCGAGGTGCCGCGGCGTGGCGTTGAAGTAGCTGCGCGTGAGGCCGAGGGGAACGAAGATGTTCTTCGCGACATACGCCTCCCACGGGTCACCCGTGACCTGCTCGACGATTCGCGCGAGGTACACGTACCCCGGGTTCGAGTAGCCGTAGCGGGCCCCCGGCTTGAACACGAGTTCGCTGTACGGCATCATCGCGACGAGCTGGTTCCATGTCGTCGGCTCGAACGGCTCGAACGCACGCCCGCGGCCCCAGGGCCAGGTGCCGTTCTGGAACCCCGACGTGTGCGAAAGCAGCATCCGCACGGTGATGTCGTCTATCGAACCCGAGCTCGCGTGGACGGAACGCAGTTCAGGGATGTACTGCGTGACCTTGGCGTCCAGCGAGAGCTTCCCGGCCTCGACCTGCTGCATCACGGCGATCGCGGTGAGCGTCTTCGTGATCGAGCCCCAGTGGAAGATCGTATTGGAGTCCACGCGCTCGCCGCGCGCCCGGTCACCGAACCCGACGTGATGCTGCGCGAGGACCTTGCCGTCGCGCAGGACGAGCGCGGACGCGCCGACGATCGAATCCGCGGCGGCATAGGTACTGAGTTGCTGGGCGAAGGCCGGCCAGGCGGCCGGGGCCTGCGGCGCGGCGCTAGTCGGCACCGCCAACATCAGAGCAATCGCGAGGCAAGAAGTCGGGCGCATGCGTGAATCTCCCGGCGGCTACCGCGCGAGCCGCCCCGGCATGTCCGCCACCACGTAAGCGAAGATCGCCATCACCGCTGCGCACTGCGCGACCTCCTTCGGGTCGAGCTTGTCGACCGTGTCGGCATCGGTGTGGTGGTACCAGAAGTACTTCGTCCCGTCCACGTTCAGGCCGGCACCGGGCACGCCGAGGGCCATGATGGGGCCGATGTCGGCGCCGCCGCCGCCGCGCGTAATGGCGCCCGCGCCGGGCACGATTCGCTCGAGCAGCGGACCGATCTGCCGCACCGTCGCGAACGCCGCATCGCTACCGGTGAACCCGAAGCCCATCGGCCGGAACACGCCCCCGTCCGATTCGATCGCGAGCACATGCTGGTCGATCGCGCCCTTGTGCGTGTCGCGATACGCATTGCCCCCGCGCATGCCGTTCTCCTCGTTCGTCCAGCCCACGACCCGAATCGTGCGCCGCGGCTGCAGGCCGAGCCGCTTGAGGATCCGCAGCGCTTCCCACGCGACCACCACGCCGCCGGCATCGTCCATTGCGCCGCGGCCGACGTCCCACGAATCAATGTGGCCACCCATCACCACGATTTCGTTCGGCAATTCGCGCCCGCGCAGTTCGCCCATCACGTTGCGCGACTGTGCGTCCGGCAACATCTGCGCGCTCATCCGCACGCGCACGCTCACCTTCTCGCCCCGCGCCGCCATCCGGGCAAGCATGTCGGCATCCTCCGGCGTGATCGCGAAGTGCGGGATGCGCGTTACCGTCGAGTCATACGTCATGCTGCCGGTGTGTGGAGTCCGCATCGAGTAGGGCGTCACCGAACGGATCATCGAAGCGACCGCGCCGACGCGCGCCGCGGCGACCGCACCCTCGCGGCGATACGTCACCGTCGCACCGTAGTCCGTGAACACGGCGTTGAACAGCACGATCTTGCCGCGCGCCTGGGCGGCCTTCGCCTTCAAGTCATCGAACGAGCTCACGACCAGGACCTCGGCCGTGATGCCGCCGGGCGGTGTCCCGACACTCCCGCCGAGTCCGAGCATCGGCAGCTGGGCGGCACGCGGCGTTACGAGCTCGGCCGATTCCGCGCCACGCACCCAACGCGGCACCATGACCGGCTCGCCGCGCACGTTGTCGAGCCCATCCGCCCTCATCTGCACGATGATCCAGTCAATCGCCTGTTCGAGCGACTGCGACCCGCTGAAACGGGCGCCGAATCGTTCGGTCAGTTCGGCAACGCGGTTCCATGCGGCGCTGTCGGAGAGCGCGGCTTGGATGATGCGATCGGTCGTGGCCCGGTACTGGTCGGTGAGCGACTGGGCTGCCGCGGGACGCCACGCGACAGACGTAACGAGCGAAACAGCGGATGCGATAAGGAGTGTGCGCATGCCGCCAAATGTACAGGGTCGCTCAAGCCGCGCCGTCCCGTGCGAGCCACCAGGCCACGCCCCAGCCGCGCGCCGCTACACCGGTGTCGGCACCGTCTCCCGCGGGAAGGCGATCGCTTGTTCGACTTCCGCGCGCGCCGCAAGCAGGCGCTGCACTTCATCGGATACTTCCGCCGCGATCCCGATGTGCGTCGTCAGCCCCTCGACGGAGCCCGAGCCCGCGTGCAGGCGGAGCAAGTTGAGGCGGATCGTCTCGAGCGCACCCACGGCCTCGCCGAGCTTGCCCTGCAGCTCGTCCCGACGCGCGCGCACCGGCGCGTACTCCGCGCTGGCGGCAGAATCGCCGGCGTCCGTGAGCGCGTCGTTGAGGTCATCGTGCCGACGGCGGAGGTCATGGGCCGACTGCTGCAGCCGCTTCAGCACGCTCGGCAGGTCGCCAAGCTCAGCGCGTGTGTCGCGCGGCAGCGCATCGTAGAGTTGCTCGGCGGCCATGCCGAGCGAGAGCTCCGTGGCGCGGTGCGTCATCGCCGTGGTCGCTGCCTTCGCGCCCAGGAGCTTCTGGCCCGCGGCGAACGCGGCGCGCCCGATCGGGCCGGTCCAGATGCCGTTCCAGATCTCGGTGTCGGTGTCACGTCGACGCGAGAGGACCATCAGGTATCCGATCGTGAACATGAGGCCCGCACCGCCGGCAAACGCAAAGATCAGCGCCATGAGCTCGAGGATGGGGCTGCGCGGATTCGCACCGAGCATCCACACGAAGGTCGCGAACGAGCCGCCCCAGACCAGCGCCGATGCCGTGGCGAGGTTGCCCAGTACCACCTTGAGGCCGCGCTCGATCACGCCGGGAGGGCCCATGTGCTGCACCGCAAACTCCTCGCGAGCGTTCTCGAGTTCCGCCTTGAACGCAGGGGCGAGATCCTGGTGTGCGAAGCCATGGCTCAGGAACTTCTTGGCCGCCGTCACGAAATAGCCGAACGGCACCGTAGTCATCCCGATCGCGAACGACGTCCACCCAGCCCAGCCTCCGTACACGGACGCGAGGAACACCAAGCCGCTGAGCAGGAACACCGGGTAGAGCAGCGACGCGCCGCCGTCGAGCCGCCCGTTGCGTTTCACGAACACGCGGAGCGCAACAGGGAGTTCCTTCCGCTGTTCGAGCGCGACGCCCAACTGCTCCGCCAGCACGTTTGCGTTTGCGGGGCGGTGGTTCGCGTCCTTGGCGAGGCAGCGGTCCACGATCAGCGCGACCTTGCGCGAGATCGCCAGGCCGAGCGACGCCAGCGCCGGCGCGGGTTCGGTGATCTGCTTTGCGAGGACTTCGGTGTGCGTGCGCCCCTCGAAGGGCAGTCGACCGCTGAACGCGTAGAACGCCGTCGCGCCGAGGCTGTAGATGTCGCTGCGTGCGTCGAGGTCCTTCCCGAGCGCCTGCTCGGGACTCATGAACTCCGGCGTCCCGCTGACGCCGTCGGTGGACGCGGCGCCGACGGCGGCCGCAATGCCGAAGTCGGCGACCAGCGCGCGCCCGGAGCCGTGTTCCAGGAGGATGTTGTCCGGCTTCACATCACGGTGCACGAGCCCCTGCTCGTGCGCGTGCGCGAGCGCCCAGGCCGCCTCGCGCAGCACGCGCGTACCATCAGATGCCGACATCGGCCCGCGCGATCGCACGCGTTCCGCCAGGGTCACGCCATCCACGAAGGCCATCACGTAGAACACGAAGTCACCCGCCTCGGCGACCGCGTGGATCGGGATGATGTTCGGATGCGAGAGTTTCGCGGCCAGCCGCGCCTCGCGGAGGAAACGTTCCCGCAGGGTGGTGTCGCGGGCACGCTCCGGCGGGAGGAGCTTGATCGCCACCGGGCGATCCAGGTGCACTTCCCGGGCGAGGTACACGACACCCATGCCGCCGCGGCCGATCTCGCGGTCAATCGAGTACTTCCCGGCGACCGCCAGCTGGAATTCCAGGAAGAGCGGGTCGAGCGGCGTAGTCTGGCTCACGGCAGGAAGGTACGGCGGAGGGGAAACGATGTCACCGGTGGGGTTTCGGCACGGGATTCGCCGAGCGTACGTTGTATGGTCCCGGGATTTCCAGCGTGGGGTTTCAGGATGCCGGTGACGGCGCGGTTGTCCAAGGCGTTTTACGATCGGATGGGCGAACAGGTCGCCAACGAACTCGTGGACTGGTTCAACCAGGTGGATCTCACGTACCGCACAGACCTCCGGGAGATGAACGAGCTCAACTTCGCGCGCTTTGACGCGAAGCTGGAGCAGCGTTTTGTCGAGTCTGAGGCGCGGTTCGATCGCAAGCTGGTGGAGCTGGAGGCCCGGATCGACCGCAAACTGGTGGAGCTCGAGGCGCGCATGGACGCGAAGATTGCCGCGCTTGAGGTCAAGATGGAGCAGCGCTTCACCACGCAGATGCGGTGGATGTTCGCCATGTGGGCGACGACGTTCATTCCGCTGATTGGCCTGTACTACAATCGCTGACACGCTCGCCGGGCGCCCACGGTGATGTAACCCACCCCGGCGCGGGTACTCCCTGATAGGGCAGGTGCAGTCTCACCCGCAATCAGGGAGGTCCGCATGGTTACACACCTTGTTCGAACGTTGGCCGTGGCGGCAGGAATCGGGCTCGTCGCAGGCGCCGCGCACGCACAACTCGTCACCCCACGCACGGTCCCGGTGTTCCAAAACCAGCAGTTCGACATCCTCCCGTCCGCGCTCGCGGGAATGGGTGGGGTCGCCATTGCGCTCGATGACTCGCTGCCCGACGCATTCGTGAACCCGGCCAAGGCCGCGCGGATTCGCGTCGGCTCGATGTTCGCGGCGCCGTTCCGCCACGGCATTACGGGGGATCGCGGCGGCGGGCGCACGCTGCCGCTAGGCGGCATGGGGGCCAGCGGCGCGTGGACCTTTGGCGGCACGTTCGCCCTGCAACAGCTCGACCGCGGTGGCGTCATGAGCTGGGCCGCGAACAACAGCGACCGCACGGCGACCAACCAGTATCTCTCGCTGACCACCGCGCGCCGTTTGCCGCGTGGGGTGTCGGTCGGAGCAAGCGCGTCCTTCTCCGCGCTCAACGCGGTGGATGGCGTGGACCTGCTCTACGGTGGGAGTGACCGCATCCTTCAGTCGGGAAGCACGGCGGATGTTCGCGTCGGCCTGACCAAAGACTTCGACCGGGGCGCAAGCCTCGACGTGATCCTGCTACACAATCGGTTCGAGATGACGCACGATGTGCACTTCACCAATACCGTATGGGACCAGGGCCTGCGCCGACCCATCACGACCGAACGCAGCGAAGTGAACGACGATCGCACGAACATCTGGGGCGCGCATGCGGAGTTCACGAAGCCGGTCGGGAACGACGGCTGGAGGATCGGGTGGATCGGCACGGTGAATGCCCTCTCCCACCCGAAGATCCCCAACTACGTGCTCCAGAATATCCCGCGCGATCCGGGTTCGACCGTCGGTGTGAACGCGGGGATCGGTGTGGCGCGAGTTCGGGGCGGCGTCACGGTCGGCGCCGACCTGATCCTCGAGCCGATGTGGGCCAACACCTGGGCGGATGCGGCGAAGGACACCACGATCGCCGGTGGCGGGATTATCCGGGCCGGGTTCAAGACCGTGGAGAACGATTTCCGGTTCAGCAACACGCTGCTGCGGATCGGCGCGGCCCGCGAGTTTGCGATCGGCAAGGATAGCGCATCGCGACTCGGCGTTCAGCTCGGCCTTGGCCTCTACTCGATCAACTACACGCTCGGCCAGCAGAACAACGTGCTCCGTACGTTCCGCACGCAGAAAGAGAGTTGGATGGAATGGACGCCGACGTTCGGGCTCTCGTGGCGTTCGAAGGGGATGACCGTGCACTTCGCGGCACAGTCCACGTGCGGCGGTTCCGACTGCATGACGTTCGGCGACCGCGTCGAGGTTGTGTCGCCAGCGTCTGGTGGTGATCGGACAACCACATCCACGATCATCGCCGCGCCCAGCTCGGCGCTCCGCTTCAACGGCGGGACAGCGTCGAGCAAGAAGATCTGGGTGTCGCTACCCGTGCGGTGACCAATCCGAGGTAAGGCGGCGAGCGGGGCGTCATGACCGGCGTCCCGCTCGCCGGGTCAACCGGCCGCGTGAGTGGCCTCGCCCCGCCCTATCGCCCGGGCCGCCCACCACGTCAGCGCGACGACACCGACCAGCGCGAGCCCCGCCGCAATCACCTCGCTCGCACCATCCGCGACGCGAATCGCGCGCAGTGACGCGCGCGCGGAGAGCATCGCGCCGGCGGCGATCCATGCAATCGGGCCCCAGCGCGCCCAATGACGCACGGCGAACGCCACGGCGACTGTTCCGACGCCGCTCACGATCAACTCAACCGTCCCCAGCGGATGCACCTGCATCGCCCGCACGGTCGGACCAACGATCGCAGCGCCGGCGATCGTGACGCCGACCAGTATCAGCCAGCGGTTGCGCTCGCGCTCCACGGCCGCGCACAGTGCCAGGATCGGAATCGCCACGGCAATGATCGGCGCCGTCAAGTCCAGCGGCACGCCGATCAACGATGCCGCCCACGGGAGTGATTGATCGAACGAGGTGGATGGCGCACCCGGCAGCGGCGGGTCGGCAAACCAGCTCGCAATCGCGCCGGTCACGGGCCGCACCGATGCCATCGCCGCGCCGGCGAGCACCGCATCGGCGATCCAGCGCCCGCTCGCCGCCGCATCGAGTCCGCTCGGCCGCACCGCAATCCCCGCGCGCCGGCGGAGGGACTCCATCAATCGCCACATGAGGATCACGACGACAGGCCCCAGCAGCCCGAGCAACGCAAATGTGCCCTGCGTGATTAGGTGATTGCCCCAAGACGATGCCGTGTCGTAGCTGAAGAGTCCATCCGCCCAACCGTTCGCGGTGCCGGCAAGCGCGGCAGCGAACAGCAGCACGGCTGCGATGCGACCGGACCTGCCGTGCAACGTCGAGTCGGTGACGCGCGGGCTCACGCGCTTCACCGCCACGATCATCATGGTGACGAGCAGCGCCATCACCAGCGTGCCGAATACGCCGCCCATGACCGCACTCTTCAGTACCTGCTCGCGCTCCTCGCGCAGGAAGGACTCCGGCAATTGCACGCCGCGCCGGACCGCGAGCACATCGGCGCCCGCCAGCGAGACCCAGACGCGGGCGGACGCCCCTTCCCCGAGGTGGACAGCGGTATCCGTCCACGTGAGCGTGACATCGCGGCGGCGGGGACGACTGGTCTCCGCGAAGTCCGATTCCACGAGCGTCGCCGAGTCCACACCGGCTGCAAAGAGCGCCTGACGCGCCGCCACGCGCGCGGCATCCGCGGTAAGCGAATCGCCCGGCATGCTGTCCGGCAGGATGTGCCGCGCGTCGAGCGCTCGGCCATCCGGGTACACCCGCACGCGCCACTCTTCGGCGCGCTCAGCGACCGATAGGTCCGGACGCACGTAACGCACGACCCACCAGGCGGGCACGACATACGCGGCCGCCATCGGCTGTGCGAGCGAGTCGAGTCCGCGCTTCGCGAGGAAGCGAGGCCACGAGGTCAGCGTGTCGCGCGCTGTGGTCGCGAGGCGGCGCCAACCGTCCGGGTTCACGCCGCGTGCCGCGAGCATCGAATCGGCCACGGTGATCGCGCTTGCCCTTGTCGCCGTGTACGCGGGGCCGAGTGTCGGGCGCCGCGGTGTGGTGAGCGGCAGCACGACAGCGACCGCTACCAGCGCCACCGCCAGTTGCCGGACGCGCGGTGTCATCGTGATCGTGCTGGCCTGTTCGCTTACGGCGGCGGGGCTCATCGTCTCGACGACGCCGGCCGCCGCCCCGAACCGCATGTCGTCAGGCAGCGGCCTGAGGCCGCGCTGGCGCACGACCTGCACGACTACCGCCAGCGCCGGCACGAACAACACCGTGACGCAGACCGCAAATGCCGTCCGATACACCGGCGCGTCGCCCGTTGCGGTGAAGAGGCTGAACAGGACGAGGTTGTATGCAAAGTGGCCGATCACCGCCGGCAGCAGGCCGAATCGCAGGAAGACCACCGCCCAGAACGACGCATCAATGAGGAGTTCCACGCCGCGCGACCAGGCCGGCCACGACGGATAGTTCGAATGCGCGAAGCCGAAGACCAGCGACGTGGCGACCACGCCCCCGATCATCCATTGCGTACGGTTTTGCCGATTCCCAACCCAGAGCGACAGCAGCGAGAGTGGCAGCGCGCGAAACAGGCCTTCTTCCCAGATCCCGGCTTGCAGTGAAATCGCCACGCCCGTGATCCACGGCGCGGGCGTCGCGATCATGTTCGGATCGTCCACGAGCGACGTCGGCACCCACCAGCCAAGGACGTTTTGCGTGATCAGGTAGAACGTCGTGACGTAGGCGAGCGCGAGCGCCGCGACCACGTAGCCGCCCGCGACCTGCCCGGCGACCGTACTCGTCCCGCGCGCACTCCACAGCTTCCACCAATCCACGTGCGCCGGGAACGCATGGCGCGCCGCGGCCTCGGCGGCCACCAGCGTGAGCGCGACCATTGCGCCCGTCGCGACGCCGCCGCTCACGGCGCCCATCGCCAGGATCAGTTGATAGAACTCGGCGGGGAGCGTGGTGTCGTAGTCGAACCAACCGAGCGACTGCGCGTTGACGCCCGCGGCGACGAGCGCGACCGCGACGACACTGCCGACCACGATCGGCCCGCGCCAACGCAGTTGGCCCTGGCGCGAGTAGCGGTAGATCGTCCAGCCGGCGAGACCGATCAGCGCGACGAGGCCGAACTGCGCGAAGACCGCAAGCAGGTCGTTCCACGTCCGCATCTCGGCGTATCGGCGGAGGAACGACTCCGGCACATAGACGAACGGGCGCGCCCCTGTGGCGACGTCCCCGGATACCGTGACCTCGAGCCGTACCGGTGCGCCGCCGATTCGTGTACCGGCGCGTTCGAACGTGACCGAGTGGTCCACGCGTCCGCTCTCGCGTCGGGTTTCGTAGCTCGTGCTGATGAAGTGCCACGTCAGGGTGTCCGCACGCAGCGTATTCGCGAGCGCGAGCGTTGCGAGGCGGCGCGCCGAGTCGGCCGCGACGTTCGGCAGCGTGTCGGAGTTCGCGAGCCTGCGCCGAAAACCGATCAGCCGGCCGTCGGGCGCGAACTCGACTCGCGCTTCGCGCACCTGCTGCGACTCGAACGCGCGGACGCTCCAGCGGTAGAGCGCAGTCTCGCCTCGCCGGACGACCGCGTTGATCGAGTCCGCGCCGCCGGCGGCGAGATCGAGGAACGTGATGGTGGAATCGTCGGAGCTGAAGCGAACCGCGCGCCGGGGCAGCGAATCAGCAAGCAGGTTCGCCGCAAAGAACGAGTCCGCCTTCGCGAGCGCGGACTCCTGCGTGAGCCGGTTTTCGAGCGCGACCGTGGGGAACGCGCGCGGGAAGGCCCAGAAGGCGATGGCCCCGGCGGTGAGGCCGGTAGCGGCGAGGGCGAGGGACCAGCGCGTCGGCGAGTGCACGGGCGACGATGGTGTGGGGAGGGAAGCCTGTATGTACCGCGCCGACTGATCAAAAGCCAACCGCCCCGGCCCTCTCTCGAGGACCGGGGCGGCGTCAGTTCAAGCGACTGGCCGGGACCTACTCACCCACACTCACTGAACCCGCACACATGGCACTTCACGCAGCCCTCGGCGTATTCCATCTGCGAACCGCAGTCCGGGCACGCGCCCACGAGGTGGCTGTCGCCGCTCTTGCGGTCGAGCTCCATCGCCTCGCCGCCTGACCCGACCACCACCGGAGCGGTCTGGAAGACCGGGGCTTCCGCCGCGGCAGGCGCCGGCACGTTGAGCAGTTCCTGCTGGATCCCCTGCTTCGCGCGCATCCATTCCTCGAGCGCGAGGCCGATCGCGTCCGGCACGCTCATGACCTTGTTCGGCCCGAGCCCGACGGCGCGGTCGCTGGAGATGCCGCGCAGCTGACGGTGCACCTGCGGGAGCGGGATCCCCGAGCGCAGCGCGAGCGAAATCATGCGGCCCATCGCCTCGGCGTCGGCCATGGCGCTGCCGCCGGCCTTGCCCAGGTTGATGAACACCTCGAACGGCTGTCCCTTGTCGTCCTCGCTGACGTGCACGAACATCACGCCGAGCGGGGTCTCCTTCTTGATACTCGTCGAGCGCAGCACGTCCGGGCGCGCGCGCTTCTGGCGCCGCTGCAGGTTCTCCGCCTCGGCATCGAACAACAGCTTCTTCAGCCGATCGTTCTCGGCCGTGAGGTTCGTGATGGACTCGTGCAGGTCCGCCGTCTCCACGCGCATCTCGCCGGTCTTGCGCACTTCCGCTGCTTTCTCGGTCGCGCCGGTCGAGAGCACCTGGTTGTCGCGTGAGCCGTCACGGTACACCGTGACGCCCTTGCAGTGCGTCTTGTACGCCAGCTCATAGATGCGCCGCACGTCTTCCTGCGTCGCCGTGTGCGCGAAGTTCGTGGTCTTGCTGATCGCCGAGTCGCAGTTCTCCTGGAACGCGGCCTGCATCCAGATGTGCCACTCGGGGGCGATGTGGTTCGCCGTGATGAACACGCGCTGCCACTTAACAGGGACTTCCGGGAAGTCCACGTGGCCCTGCTTGGCGATCTTCTCCATCAGCTCGGGCGTGTACCAGCCCTCGCGCTTCGCGATGGCGACGAAATCCTCATTCACGTCGGGCATCATGACGCCCGCCTGGTTCCGCATGAACGCCACGGCGAAGAGCGGTTCGAGCCCGCTGGAGCAGCCGGCGATGATCGAGATCGTCCCGGTCGGCGCAACCGTGGTCACGTTGCAGTTGCGGAGCTTCATCTCCGGGCGGATACGCTTCCCGTCCGGCGCGCGCGAGCACGTGGCATCCGGCCCCCAGATGCTGCTCGACCACTCCGCGAACGGTCCGCGCTCCTCGGCGAGCCGTGCGCTCTCGCGCTTGGCCTCGACATCGAGGAACTCCATCACCTTGCGGCCGAACTCGACGCCCTCGGGCGTGTCGTACGCGATGCCGAGCCGCACGAGTGCATCGGCGAAGCCCATGACGCCGAGTCCGATGCGACGGATGCGCTTCGAGAGCGAGTCAATCTCCGGCAGCGGGTACTTGTTCGCGTCAATGACGTTGTCGAGGAACTTCGTCGAGAGGTGGATGTCCTTCGCGAAGGCATCCCAGTCCATCTTCCCGTTGTTCACGAAGTACCCGACGTTCACCGACCCGAGGTTGCAGACGTCGTACGGGAGCAGCGGCTGCTCGCCGCAGGGGTTCGTCGCCTCGTAGCTACCGAGCTGCGGGACCGGGTTGTAGCGGTTGGCTTCATCAATGAAGAACACGCCGGGCTCGCCCGTCCGCCATGCGCCCTCGATCATCTTCGTCCAGACGTCGCGCGCGCGGAGCTGACCCGTGATCTGCTTGGTGACGGGGTCCACCAGGTCGTAGTTGCTGTCGGCGTCCACCGCCTTCATGAACGTGTCGGTGACCGCGACCGAGATATTGAAGTTGACCACCTGCGTGAGGTCTTCCTTGCAGGTGATGAACTCCATGATGTCCGGGTGATCCACGCACAGGATGCCCATGTTCGCGCCGCGGCGCGTGCCACCCTGCTTCACCGCGTCCGTGGACGCGTCATACAGCTTCATGAAGCTGATCGGGCCGCTGGCCACGCCCGTGGTCGAGCGGACCATGGAGCCACGCGGGCGCAGCCGCGAGAACGAGAAGCCGGTACCGCCGCCACTCTGATGAATGAGCGCCATCGAGCGCAGCGTGTCGTAGATGCCCGCGCTGCCGTTCGAGAGCGCGTCCTCGACCGGGAGCACGAAACAGGCCGAGAGCTGGCCGAGCGGACGGCCGGCGTTCATGAGGGTCGGCGAGTTCGGCTCGAACCGACGCTGCGTCATCAGTTCATAGAACGCCGTCGCCGTCGCGTTGACCTCTTCCTCGGTCTTGCCGTAGCGGCGATCCGCCTCGGCGACCGTGGTGGACACGCGCCAGAACATCTCCTCTACTGTTTCTGTAGGGTGCCCCGCCTTGTCGCGTACGAGATAGCGCTTCTCGAGAACGATGCGGGCGTTCGCGGAGAGTGACGCAGGCGAGTTTGGCGGGGTGGTCTGAGGCATGTTGGCGACTTCTGTTGCTAAACGGTGAACGACAATGAGCGAAGCAGAAACGGCGGCGAGAAAGCCGATTCAGTGCAGGGGCGTCAAGCTACGGGTGCTCGTGAAACCACGCCAGCGCCACGTAACTCGTTGCAGCACAACAGCTTTCCACTATAAAGTCACAGATAAGAAACAGTGCTCAATCTTGACAGTCTGCACGGTACTGAGGGGTTACTGGCGCAGTCCGCGCCCTGATCCCGCCAGCATCGCGTCCGATGATCGGTTTTCCCTATCCCTCTGTCCCCCAACAACTTGGGGAGCTGTTTCAGTCCGCGCTGTCCGGCCGTCTCGTACGGCTTTCTCGCGGGCGAGTGAGGGGGAGAAAGGATACATCAGCCCGTCGCGCCGCGGTAGCCGTTGCTTGCATACACGGACTGTGCTAGGGAGCGGCGGGTAACGGGACAAGCGCGAAAGGAAACGCTCACTCCCGCGCGCTTTCGGTAACGCTTTCAGCCACGCCACGGCGCATCCCACCCGCGACTCGCAGCGCTGAGGTTCGCACTCAGCGTCGTTCGGCAACTGGATTCCAGTTACGAACCCGGGCCCGCGTGGCGGAATTTGGTAGACGCGAGCACCTGCGAAGTGCTTGGCTTCGGCCGTGCGGGTTCGAGTCCCGCCGCGGGCACGGGCGAGTCGCCATTGATCTGCACGAACAGCCGATGTACCTATCACACGCTTCGCAGGTGCCCGCGCCGGGGCCGTGATCTCAGTTCACCTGAGGTCCGGCCCCGGTTCGTTTCCGTGACGAGGTCGGCCTGGCTCAGCTCCGTACCAGCCGCGCGGTGATCGGCACCGTGATCACGTGGCACAGGTCCGTGGTCACCACGATCCCGCCGCGGTTCCAGGTGCGGTAGCCGTCGGCCGTGATGGTGATGTCCCAGGTGCCGGGCCGCGCCAGTGCGAGCAGCTGGTTGTGCATCAGCGTGCCGGCGGGCACGACTGGGATGAAGATCGAATCGCGAATCGCCGCGGTGCGCGCCACGATGGACAGCGCGCGCACGTCGCCGAGCCGGCCCGTGATCGAATCGGTGACGCTGAGCGAAATGCCGGCCCGCAGTTCCGTCGTGCAGACCACGGACACCTGCAGCGAATCGGCGATCAGCCCGCGCGTCGCCGAGTTGTAGCCCGCGACGAGCCAGCTCGCGCCACGACCCACCACGCGTATCGTCCCGCCTGCATCCAGCGAAATCGCGGCCGGATTCCGCGACGAGACAGTCGGCCGCAACGATGAAAGCGTACGCCCGCCCGCATCGCGCAGCCGCGCATCGAACCGCAGTGAGTCGCCGGGCAACATGCCCACGCTCGCCTGCCTCGTCACGGGCACGCCACTGAGCAACATCTGGATGGACACGGGTTCCGCCGGTTCCGACTCGGTCGGCAACGAACACGCCGCCAGCGCGAGCAGGCAGAGGCCCAGCAGCGCGGCGACGACGAGCACACTCATGCCATCGCGTCGCGGCGGCGCGCCACAGCCGGTGCATTCGCCGTCGGGCGACTTCCCGCCGGGCGTCACCGCACGAGCTTCGCCGTCAGCTGAACCGGGATCACGTGGCATACGTCGGACGTTACCGTGACGCCCGACTTTGTCCACTCCTGATAGCCGTTGGCCTTCACCGTCACCACGTACGTACCCTTGCGCTCGTACGCCAGCGCGGTCGTCACGGCGCCGGTGCTTGGATTCGTCAACATGAACGTGGTCGAGTCCACATACGTGCCTTCGCGCGCGCGCGCCCAGAGCCCGGTGAACGCCGCGGGCGCATTGGTCAGGGAATCCACGATGGTCAGGTTGACGCCGGCCACCGCGATGGCCGTGCAGACCACGCCGTCAGGCTCCGTGGACGAACTGCAGGATCCGGTGATCAGCGCAGCCGCAGCAATCGCACACTTGAGTGTGTTCCGCATACTTGTACTACCCGCCGAATCGCGCCTCGTTTCGGTTCAGCGGCGGAAACTCCCCGGCCCTATGCCGCGCGGCGAGGTCCACATACGCCGCGTAGCCGTGCGCCACCCGGGCGCGTTGCTCGTCCGACAGCGGCCCGCGCACCTTGGCCGGCACTCCCATCACCAGGGAATGCGCCGGCACCTCCATGCCCTCGGCGACTACCGCGCCCGCCGCGACGAGCGCACCGGCGCCGATCTTCGCCCGGTTCAGCACGATCGCGCCGATCCCGATCAGCGCGCCGTCCTCGACGATCGCGCCGTGCACCACCGCCCGGTGCCCGATCGTGACCCGCTTGCCGATGATGCACGGGATCCCGTCGTCGCAGTGGATCACGGCGCCATCCTGCACGTTGGTCTCATCGCCGACCTCGATCCGGTCACTGTCACCGCGGAGGACTGCACCCGGCCACACGCTCGCGCGCGCACCGAGCGTGACGTTGCCGAGTACCGTCGCCGCCGGATGAATGAATGCCGTCATGTCGGCCATGTCAGAACGGAAGCCCGACCGTGAAGTACACGTTCGGGCGCGTGTCGCCGAAGCTCGCCGAGCCGCGCGTCGGGACCGCGGCGCCAAGCCGGAAGCGATACGGCGAGTCGTACTGGAGCGCCGTGTCGAAGTGGAGTTCTGCGCCCGCACTCGCGATGTACGTGCGAGGCGTGGCCCGCGGGCAGATCGGCGAAGTGGCCGCACCGGCATGGCACCACGCCGCTGCGCCATCGGCGAAGAACACGCCGGACACGCGCTGGAAGAACAACGGGAACTTCCAGAGGCCCCGCGCCGGGAAGGCAAGCGGGAACCGGTACTCGGCGTTCATCCCGACCGCACGCGAACCGGACTGTACGCCGCCCGGAAAGCCGCGGACGAAGAACGTCCGGCGGCTCTCGCCCACGCTGACGCCTGGCACGATGTCCACCGAGCCGCCACTCCCACCGCCGGCGCGCAGCTCCGTCGCCGACGTGATGTCCGTCATCGCCGCGACACCGCGCAGCACCGCCAGATGGTGCACGCGAGCGCCGAAGTCGAACGCGCGGTGCAGCGTCACGGCGCCCGAGTACGTCGTGGCGCGCGTCGTCGCCGGCGCGTCGCTGCGCCACCGCACACGCGCCGTGCCGCTGAGTGAGACGCCGTTTTCCGGGCCGAGCGCAAGCGATGGAACTCGCGCGTTGCTGAACCGGGCCGACACGAAGTACGACGGATACGTGTACTGGCGCTTGAGGGTCGGCGACAGCTGCGGCGCAAGCGAAATCGGATCCACGCCGAAATCGCGCCATTCCATCGAACCACCCACTGCGAGGCTGCTCAGGTTGTCGATGCGACGGCGCGTGAACGAGACCGCACCATCGGCGAACACGCGACGCCGCTGCAGCGTCCCGACGCGACGGCGCGTGGAATCCACGAGCGCGAGATGTTCCCAGAGCTCCTCGGCGCCCGCCTGCACCACCGGCATGCCAAGCCCCGCGAACGCGTAGTCGGCTCGCCAGCTCGGTTCGTTTCGCTCGGGTTCGAGCGCCGCGCGGAACTCCCACGCGTGCCGGCCGACGACATCGCTCCCGCTCGTCCGGAATCCCCAGGTCTGCCGGTCTTCGTCACTCAGGTCAGCGGTCGGCAGCCAGTGACGCGGGAGCACGGTGCGCCACGCCGAGTACTTCCCTACCGGCGCATCGGTGGTCGCGACGCTGAAGGCGTGAATCGGTGCGAGGACGCTGGTCGAGTCGGCCGCGACGCCGCGCGTGTTCGCGTCCACGAGCGCCAGGTTGTACCCGTCGGCCCGGAGCACGAACGTCGCCACGCGCCGGCCGTCGGGCGACACCTCGGCATCCTCGAGCGCCGTCGGCGAGTCGGCGATCCGGGCGATCTCGCCCGTTTGCACATTCGCGCGATACACGGCCGAGCGCCCGCTGCGATCGCTCACGAAGAACAGCGTCGAGTCACCGGCCCCCCACGACGGCGCGCCGACGACCGCGCGCGTGCGTCCAAGTGATCGCACGGCGTCCGTGCCGCCGACGAGGGCGATCTCCATCGTACCGCCGCGGAGCCAGTGGGTCGCGGCCACCTGCGTGCCGGACCGCGACCAGCGCGGTTCGCTCCAGTGTTCGGCCGGTGAAGACGCCGTCATCGGCGACACGTGCACACGATTCGCTTGCACCCGGACCTGCACGATCCGGCTCGCACCCGGCACGATCTCGACGGCGGCAATACAGAGCGCCGGCGCGTCGTCGGGGAGCCGATCGATGGTGAGTTGCGCTTCACCACCGGCCGGCGGGCCGCCTGCATCGCAGCGGCGCGCATCGGGCTGCATCAGGCGCGCACCGCGCGTCAGCTGCCACGTGCGGCCCGAGTGCTCCAGGAAGAGATCCGAGCGGCGCGTGTACGGGTCCACGTAGTCCTGCTGCGCGAACACGCGCCAGCCGCCGGCGATTGGCGAGGTCACGCCGCTCGTCTTTCGGACGGCGACGACTGCCGGCTGCCCGCCGCTGACGCCCACGCGCTTGAGCGACGGCAGCGCGCTCGGCGATGCCGATGCAAAAAGCAACGTCGAGTCGTCGGCCCAGCGCGGCGTGCCCGAAAACCAGCCGCGATCCATGATCGGAGTCGGCCCCGGGGCTCGCCGCAGTGCAAGCTGCGCCGCACGGTGCGCCGAGTCCGTCCACACCGCGTGCGCCGAATCGAACGCAATGCCGAAGCCGCGCTTCGCATTGGTATTCAGCATGAAGGGGATCAACCATGCCGAGTTGGACTCGACGAACTTCTTCATGCCCTCGGGGCCCGCCGTCCGGGCCGCCTGTTCGATCACCTGCGCGCCGTACGTGTACGCCACGTTGCCCAGCGGGTAGTTCGGGCTCGCGGATGACAGCGCGTTCAACTTCGGAGGCGCGCCGAACAGTTCGTGGGTGCGAATCGTCGCGCCGAAATCCGTGCCCGCGAGCCGACCCGCGCCGGTGAGCTTGGTCTCGTAGTACACGGCCAGGCCCTCGATGAGCCAACTCGGCGAGTACGTGTTCGGAAACAGGTGCGGGTTGCGACCGAAGACGTACTGCCCCAGCCGCCAGAGTCCGCGCGTGCGATCGAGGTGGAAGATGTGTGCGAGTTCGTGCGTGACGACCAGGTCAATCCAGTCCGGCGAGTATCGCAGCGCGCCGCCCTCGATCGACGGCCGCGCGTACACGACGATGCGATTCGACGGCGCCACGATCGCATAGCCGTTCGAATCGTCAATGTTGTCGGCGACGACGAGATCGATCGTGCCGCGCGGCGGGTGGAGTTCGCGCGCAAGCGCCGCGTACGCCCGCTCGGCCGATCCCGCGGCGCGCCGCGCCGTTTCCTCGAGCCCTGGCGAGAACGTGACGCGAAAATGCGGTGTCATCAGCGTCTGCCAATGCAGGTTCGGCGCGAGTTGCGCCGCGCACGGCGCGGCGACCGCGAGGAGAGATGCAAGAGCGAGCAGTCGACCGCGCATCACGGAACTCCGGGTGCAAGTGACCTGAAATACTCCTCCAGCCCCTCGAGGATCCCGATCGCGTAGCGCGACTGGAACTGCGGCGTGCGGAGCGCGGCTTCCTGATCGGGGAGGATCACGAACGCCCCTTCCGCGAGGATCGCGGGCATCCATGTCGGGCGCACCAGGGCCAGGTTGTCGTAGTTGATGCCGAGGTCGCGCAGCCCCATCCAGCGCACCATGCCGCGCTGGATCGCCCGGGCGAGGGGTTCGGACTGGAGGTGGAAGTAGTAGGTGCCCGTGCCGTTGGTACGGTACGGGTTCACGCCGTCGGGGTGCGCGTTGAGGTGGATGCTCACAAGCGCGTCGGCATCGGCGCGGCGCGCCATGATCGGACGGTCGCCGAGCGCGACGGCGGCGAGTGTGGTCCGCGTCATGACCACGGTGGCGCCCGCGGCTTCGAGCATCGGCTTGAGCGCGTTCGCGATCGCGAGCGTCGCCTCGCCTTCGTAGAAGCCGGTCGGGCCCGTCGAGCCGATCGGCGGGTGGCCCGCATCCACCGCGATCACGCGACCTTCCAGCGGGCGCGCGTGATTGACCACCGGCTTGTCGCGCACGCGCAGCACGAACGTGCCGCGATCCCACAGGGTGAGGTAGCCGTTCAGGCCCTGGCGGAGGTGAACGGTCACGCGGAGTCGGTCGCTCGTCACCTGTTCCCAGGTCACGTCGCGAACGGTGGGGTCGAGGGTCGCAAGGTTGATGATGTCGAGGTTGGACGCCGTGCCGTAGAGCGTGAGGATCAGCGCGTTGGGCGCCTGCTCGACCAGGTACGCGGGCTTGTCGCCCACCGGAATGCGCAGGTCGCTCCAGCGCGCGCCGCGGATCACGCGGGCGTTGCCGGCGGTCTTTCGCGGGATGTCCGTTCGCTGACCGAGATTCGCGGCGCGCGTCTCCGCCCGCACCATGGCGGAGTCCACCCACGCCTCGAGCTGATCGTCAAGCCGCACGCGGACGAACGCGCCGCGCGCACCGGTGGCCTCGAGGACCGTGCCCGGGAAGAGGAACCACTTGTATGTGCCGGCCGCCGTCGGCCGCAGGATCGCGACTGCGTCGGTATCGCTCTTCGCGTCCACGTTGGCGTTCAGCAGTTCGATGAAGCGCGGCGGATCGGGCGGCAGCCGCGGCGGCGGCGCGTCCGCAGGCCGTGGCTGGGGGAAGCGGATGTCATGCACCAGGCGGGCGGAGTCCGCGCCGCGCGTGACCACGAGTTCATAGCGCGGCGCCTCGCGCGACGGCACGGGCAGCCAAGCGAGGAAACTGCCATTTGGATTTACCGAAACCGGCGCGCCGTTGATCGTCAGCTGCGCGCGGCCGGAACCCACGGAACCGAGCAAGAAGGTCGAATCGCGGGCCGGCATCAGGTAGTTGCGCGGCGGGTACACGATGCGCGGTGCGAGCCTGCCATCCACCTCGGGAAACTCCGCGCGGAATCCGTCGGACGCGGGCTCGAGCATGGCGCCATCGGAGGCTCGGCGCCGCGATGACGCAGGGGCCGCGCCAATCGGGCCCGGATCGCGCGGGTTGGGGGCCGCCGACGCGCCACG
>VGVM01000039.1 GCA_016874035.1 Gemmatimonadota bacterium | reverse complement strand
TATTGAAGATCCCCGTCATCAGCGAGAGAAACCGCGCGTTCGCGCGCGGTTCAAGGATCACGGTGTAGCGACCGGGCTCGATGGCCTTCGCACCGCGACTCCTGAGCGCCTTTTGCGCCGCGACTTCCGTGAGGGCCTTCGCATCCACGGACTTCGCATCCTTGATGCCCATCGTGCCGCTCCAGCCCGAACCGCTGCCGTCCGGCATGCGGCAGGTCAGGATGAACCCGATGTCGGCCGTGCGGTAGTACGCGAACAGTCCCTTCGAGTTGGCGTTGCAGGTCGCGATGTCGTTCTTCGGGATGAACCCGGCGCCGAGTACGCCGCGGCGCTGCGCGGTATCAATGCTGTCGCGGACCAGGCGTGCGCGTTCGAGCGGCCCGAAGTTGATGCCTTCCGTCGTCGCGCCTTCGACCGGGATGTACTCCTGCGCGCCGAGCAAATCGGGCAACGACGTGGCATCGTTGGCCTTCTCGGCCTCGCCGCGCGCCTCGTCGCAGGCCTTCTGCAACCCGGCGTCGCTCCAATCGCGCGTCGTCGCGCTCCCGACCTTCATGCCGAGTCGGACGGTGATCGTGGCATTCCGGTCGTACTGTACGAGATTGGTCGTGATCGAGGAGTTGGCCCAGCGCGTGCCGCTGCGTTCGCCCGCCGTCAGGTTGACCTCGACCGCGTCGGCCTTCGCCATGTTGATGATCTTCTCGACCAACGCCTTCGCTTCGTCGCGGGTGATCATGAGGTCCGCAGGTGTATGGGTGTGATACGCGTGCGTGGATACGCTAGCCGCTGGGGCGTGACCGCGGCAACTACGGGTGTGCGGTTCAGCGTGCGCCTCGGTTGCGGCGCAGCCACCATTCCACGGCGAGCAACAGCGTAAACGGCACGATCCACCACGGTGACCGCATCGGATACACCGGCCTCGGTCGCCCGGCGTCGCCGTGCGCGTCCCGGATACGGCCCGGGAGATCCCGCAGTTGCCCCGCGGAAACTTCGCCGCCGCCGGTCGCGGCGGCGAGCATTTGCACGGCAGGACCGCCGCTGCCCTCGGCTACGCGCCGGCGGTCCACGACGGTCAATCGGCCCGCACCGGCGTTCCGCTGGACGCCGATCGAATAGGCGCCGACCGAAGCAGGGGCACGGAAGCGCCCGAAACGCGAACCCGGGCGTTGGCCGCTCGTGAGTGCGATTGAATCGCCGGTCGAAAGCACGGCCCAGGCAGGCGCGTCCGCCGCGTCTTCCTGTTCCATGGCATAGTGGACCTCGACGTCGCCGCCGACGTGGATGTACTGGGGTTCGACCTGCAGCTCGCCAACGCGCCGCGCGGAAGCCGCCGCGCCGGTAACGATGTCAATCCACACGTCCGCCCAATCAGGGCCGTCGACCTCCCGGAACTGCCAGGCGTCCAGCGCGCCGGTCACGATCAGGCGACCGCGACCGACAGGGGAATCCCACAGGGTGGCGGACGACGCTCGCGCCGGACCGAGTGGCGTTCCGCCCGGCGGAAGTGCGCGTGGCGCCGCCAGCGCAGTCGCGCGCAACGCGGGAGCCGCGCGGTCCGCGGTCAACGCGAGGCTCGTGGTGTCGCGGCGACGGTCCACGCGCCAATCCACCACACCCGTCAAGCGATTCGCGGGGCCCGAGACCACGGAATCGAGCACCATCACGACGCTGCCTCCACGCCTCCGCATGAACCGGTCGAGCGCCGCAACGTCCCCGGTGCCGAGCGCATCGGCGCCTCCGACAACGATGACCGCGTATCGGTCGAGCGCCGCGGGGTCGCCAGCCAACGAGGTTCGCGGAAGCGATCGCGCGGTGCCGGCGTCGCTGGACGCAGCCCGGCTGGTGTTCACGCGGCTCGCGAGGTCCAGTGTCGGGCTGGACTCAAGCGCGCGGCGAACGAAACGCGACATCCAGGACGGCCTGGCGTCATACACCAGCACCGGGATCGCCCTTGCGGTGACGCGCGTGTATGTGCCGGCCGCCGCGACCACCCGATTACCCCGCTCCAGCTCGACGGTCAGCCGTATCAGGCCCGTGTCGGGCGGCACCACCGCCAGCGTAGCCGTGCGTGTCACCACACCCGCCGAGGGGCGCGCGGAGCGCATCGCGACCTCCAGCGCATCGCCTTCCGGCAGGACCGCGCCGCCGTCCTGGCTCGCCACGAGGACGCCGCCGCTTCGCAACGCAATGCGAACCGGCGCCGAAGTGCGTTCGGGCTCGATCCACGTGATCCGCACGTTTGCGCTGCCGCCTGGGCCGATCTCGGGCTCCACGTCCATGTCGCGGATTCGCGCGTCGTCCGCGCCCAGGTCCGCGACCACGCGGAATACCGGGCCACCAGCGCGTTCGAACCCCAACGGAGCGCCTGCCCCGACCACTACCGTCGCACGCGCCGCATCGCTCGGCTCGGCGATGATCGTGAACTCCGCCGACAGCCGTGCGCGCACATCCTTCAGGAGCACGGAGTCCGCGGTCGCATCGCGCGCCACGACGCTCACCAGCGCACCGTCGGCGCGGGTGCGTATGAGCTCAGGATCCACGAGGGCCGCCACGGCGATGATCAGCGCGGCGATCCGGAACGCCTGTTCCAGCCGGAGCCAGTTCATCGCCCGCGCCCGCGCCAGCGATCCGTCACCGCACCGCGGAGCTCTGCGGACCGCGGATCCGTGCGGAACCGGCCGGTCCCGGCGCGTCCGGCGGCCAGCGCCGCGCTCAATCGCACCGTAGCGCTGTCCAGCCACTGCCGACGTTCCCGCGGCTGCGCTCGAGCCGACTCGACCAACGCAGCGCCAATGGCGTTTCTCGCCGCCCCGAGCGCCTTGATCTGGAGCGCGCGCGCGGACCAACCGAGCAGGGCCGCCGGCGACGGTTCGGCGACGTTCGGCGCGGCATTCGCGCGGCTGATGTCGCGCAACAGTTGAATGGCGGCGTTGCGATCGCTTTCCGCGTCCGGACGTCGGCTGTCGCGGAGCGCACGGGTCGCATCCGAGAGGTCGCCGGTCAGTCGGCGCGCGGGGTCGAGCGCTTCGCGATCCCCGAGCGCCCGGAGGATGATGCGGCCGCGCGCGAACGCCCGTTCGATCTCCACGACGGCCGCGCGTTCCATGGGCAGCGCCGCGGCGAGATCACCGTCGTCGAGCGCCCGCGCCGCGCGACTCATGGCACGAATGGCCCGCGTGAGCGCCTGGCGACCACTGTTCACGTCCCGCCCCGCCAGCAGGTCCTCGTCGGCTTCCGCATGCGCTTGCTCATCGAGGTCCGTCATGCTCGACGTGTCGGTGAGCACTTCCGTCATTTCACCGCCCAGCATGAACACGAACTCGGCCCGCACGCGACGCTGCTCGGCCGCGATGTTCGCGGCCTCCGCCGCCGCGCTGTCGGCGGACACGGTCGCGCGCCGGGCGATCAACCGCTCGGTCTTCTGCACGATCATCTGCTGGCTGAGCGCATAGCGATCCTCGTCCGGATCGAGCGCAAACCCGCCAAGTGCGATGCCTCCCGGAGCAGCGACCTCGATGATCGCGGCGTCGGATTCGACCGGAGGCGCATTGGGCCTGGTGTCGGCCGCCACGGCGCGATAGACGACCATGTCGCCCGGCTCGAGGTTCAGCGCGCCGAGCGCCCAGCGCACATCGCCGCGCCACGTCGCCGCGTCTTCGGCCTGCACGGTGAGCGGCAGTTCGCCATCGTCGAAACTGAAGCGCTCGCCCGACCCTCGCACGCGCGTATAGCGCAGCGTGAGTGACGCCAGCCCGATATCGTCGGTGGCGCGGATGCGGACCGGCAGTGTCCGTGCGCCGTCCGCAACGATGAGGTCGCGTCCCGGGGCTTCGATCGTGACGCGCGGCGGCGCGTCCGGCGCGACGGTGAGCGCGACGAACGCTGCGGCATCGCGATACTGGATCATGACCGCCCCGTCACCAGGCCGGTCGGCGGTCACTGCACCGCGAGCCGTCGCCTGCGCGATGGGCAGGCGCGTGGTGTCGCCGCCGTGCACGATGCGCACCGAGTCGCCCGTCGCCCCGCCGCTCACGCTGACCGCGAACTCGATTCGACTACCCTCGATCACCTCGATGCGTGCGGGGTCTCGGCTCGTCGCCTGCGCGCGGCCGGTGTATGCGGGCGGCGCCGTGGTGACCTGGATCGCAAGGATCCGTGCGTCTCCTGAACCCGCCACGACGGTGGCTTCCACGCGGCCCGCACGCGCAGCCATGACGATCGCGGCGAGCACGGACGTCGCGGCGAGCAGTGAGGCGCGCGTGAGCGGTACGATCGCTCCGGGCAGCGTGCCCGCGACCGCCAGGTCGGCCCGACGCGCGACTTCGCCGGCGACGTAGTCGCGCAGCGCGCCGACCGAACCGGCGGCCGGCGACTCGACCGCGGTGAGCACGAGATTTCGCGACGTGGGCACAGCGGCCTCGACGGCGAGGGCCGCGGCGACGCGGTCCACGCGGTGACGCGCCGCGATGGCCGCCGCGACAGCGGCCGCGGCGCCGACCACGAGGGCGGCAACGATGATCAGCGAGCGCGACGCATCGGCGGACAGTCCCAGCGCAGCGTGCTCCGGCCCAACCCAGGCCGCGAGCGCACCGCTCGCGACGAACGCGGCGGCCAACCCCGCGCCGATCGCCACGCCGAACAGCGCACGCCGTATTCGCATGCGCGCGGCGGTGGCGTCCACGAGCGAGGCTGCGCGGGACATCATGCCTGCACCTGCATTGGCGCGCGACGGCGCACGATCCATTCAAGGGCAAGGACCGCAAGCACCGCGCCCCAGAGCCAGCGTGAAAGGCGCGACGGATCGCCATGTGAGGCGACCGTTGAGCCGCCGGGGGAGTCCCTCGCCGCCCCGACCGAAGCCGCATTCCCGCGGGCCGGACCGGTTCCGCTCGTGTCCTCGGTGAGCGCGCGCGCGATCTGCGCGGCGCTCCAGCGTCGCGGGTCGGCCTCGGCGTCGGCCACATGCGCGTCCCCGCCGCGATACAGTGCGGCCGCAAGCGACACCGCCGACCAGGACGTCGCCACCACGGGCGCGAAGATGAACGGTGCGCCGGTTGCCGCATTGCCGACGACGATCGGCGGGAGCTGACTCGGCCAATCTTCCAGGAAGGTCGAGTCGGAGAGCGCCGCTGCAACCCGTCGCGCGAGGAACACGTCCGTGAGCGGCCGGCGATCGCGGATCCATGTGTCGCGCTCCGGGGTGTCGGCGAACACCAGCGTCAGCGATGGCGCCGAATCCGGGCTCTCGGTCCGCGTGGTGGTCGGGGTGAACATCGTTTCCGCGACATTCAGGGCCGCGAGCGCTCGATCCCGTTGCGGCGTGCCCTCAGCAACACGCATGGTGAGGTGCGCGAGCCCAGGCAGCGCCAACCCAGCACCACCGCGCGTCGCAACGCGACTGGCCTGCGGCAGGAGCCGAACCGTGACACCCGGCGGCAGCGCGCGGAGATCGGCCGGCGCAAGCGACGTGAACTGGAAGTCCGAGAGGACGACGAGTTCACCGACGCCACCGCGCTCAGCCAGCCAGGCCGCCGCGATCCGCACACCCGCGCGCGGCAATCCGGTTTCCAACACGAGCCCATCTTCGCGTGCAGCACCGAGAGCAACACCGATCGCTTCGCGGCGTACGCGGGCCACGCTATCCGCCGTGGCACGCAACTCGACCACGGTTCGCCGGACGCTCGCGCTGGTGTCAATCACGATGGCCAGCGGTCGAGCCGGCTGAGCATCGCGCTCACCAATGCGTGTCGGCCTGGCGAGCGCGAGGGCGGCGAGCACGAACGCCGCGGCGCGCAGGGCGAGCAGCAGCGCGTCCTCGAGGCGCGCCGTGCGTCGCGGTGGCGTGAGCGCCGGGCGCACGAATCGGAGCGAGGGCACCGTCACACGACGGGTGTGGCGCCGCGTGAACAGGTGGATCAGGATCGGCAGCGCGACGGCGGCCACGCCCAACAGCGCGAAGGGGGCGCCCCAGGTCATCGTGACAGTGGCCGGTGCGGATGGTCCACCACGCGCGTGCCGCCGCGACGGTGCAGCCAGCTGCGTAAGGCAGCCGCCGGCGGCGTGCTCGTCAGCATCAGCGCCGAGTCGATTCCCTCGGCCGTCGCCTGCCGACGCACGCCCTCCACGAACGCCGAGACCGTACGCGCATACTCGGCGGCGACATCGGCGCCGAACGCCACGCGCGCACCCGATTCCGCATCCACGAGTTCCGCGGCACCGGTGGTGCGAAGGTCGAGCTCCGAAGGCGTCATGAGCTGCAGCACGGTCGCGTCGTGTCCGTGGCGAACCGCCCGCCGCAACGCCTGCCAGGTTCCCGGCTCGTCATCGTAGAAATCGCTGATCACGATGAGCATCCCGCGCCGCCCAAGCAGCTGGGATGAGCGGTCGATCGCCCGCCCCGGGTCCCACCGGCCCTCCGGTCGCAACCGGTCAATCTCGGCGATCAGCGCGCGGCGATGCGGGACACCGCCGCGCGCGGCGATGTAGCGCAAATCGTCTTGCTGCAGCGTCATGATGCCGACGGCATTGCCCTGGTCGCAGGCGACGTGTACCAACGCCGCCGCGACCACTTGCGCGTAGCGGAACTTGGCCTCGCCGGCCGCACCGACGCGCATGGACGCGCTGGTATCGAGCACCAGCATCAGGGGCAGGTTCGTGGACTCGCGAAACTGGCGGGTGAAGAGTCGTCCGCTTCGGGCGAACAGCTTCCAGTCCAGGTACTTGAGGTCGTCACCGGCACGGTAGGCCCGGTGTTGGCGGAACTCACTGCTGAAGCCGTGAAACGGACTGCGGTTGCCGCCCGTTCGCAGCCCCTCGACGACGAACCGTGCGGCCAGTTCGAGGTCGTCAATGGCGGCGACGACGTCCGCGCGAAGGGACGATCCTGCGTTCGCGCCTTCGTGCAGCGCGGCCTGTTCCCAGGTGGCCTGGCCCGCCATGCGCAGCGTCCGCGCGCTACGCCGAGACCATCGAGGACACCGCGGCCACCAGTCGCCGCACGACGTCATCGGGCGTCACGCCGTCCGCCTCCGCCTGGAAGTTCACGAGCAGGCGATGCCGCAGCACCGGCAGTGCGACGCGCGTGACATCAGCCGGTTCCGGCGCCGGACGACCGTCGAGCAACGCCCAGGCCTTCGCGCCAAGCAGCAGCGACTGGCCGGCCCGCGGGCCCGCACCCCACCGGACGAACCGGCGCACGACTTCCGGCGCCGCGGGATCACCAGGGCGCGATGCGCGACTCAACCGCAGTGCGTAATCCACGACGTTCGACGCCGCCGGCATTGCGCGCACGAGGGCACGCGCGGCCTCCAGTTGCTCGCCCGTCGCGACCGGCCGCGCCGGCGCGGCCGCCTCGCCCGTTGTCTCGGCGAGGACGCGCCGCTCCTCCTCGAGTTCCGGGTAGGAGATGACGACGTTGAACATGAAACGGTCGAGTTGTGCCTCCGGAAGCGGATACGTGCCTTCCTGCTCGATCGGATTTTCCGTGGCCAGGACGAAGAGCGGTCGGTCCAGCGCGTGGCGTACCCCGCCGATCGTGACCTGGTATTCCTGCATGGCCTCGAGCAGCGCCGACTGCGTGCGTGGCGGTGTCCGGTTGATCTCATCCGCGAGGATCACGTTCGCGAAGACGGGACCGGGGATAAATCGCACGGACCGCTTGCCGGTCGCGAGGTCCTCCTCGATCACCTCGGTCCCGACAATGTCGGACGGCATCAGGTCAGGCGTGAACTGGATGCGACTGAACCGCAGGTGCATCGCGTCGGCGAGCGACTTGATCAACAGCGTCTTGGCGAGGCCGGGCACGCCGCGAAGCAGGCAGTGCCCGCCGGCCAGCACGCAGGCCATGATCTCGCGGCGCACCTCGTGCTGCCCGATGATCTGCGCACCGATCTGCTCGTCGAGCGCGCGCGCGAGCGCCGCGGCGGCATCGAAGGTCAGCGGAGGTGCGGTGGGACTCGCGGCGGGACTCGCGGCGGGCGCGCGTGGAGTTTCGGCGACGGACGTCACCCGGGGATTCTACGCGCGGCGCGCGACCGTCACCACCCTCGGACGCCGCCCGTCAGCGGCGCGGCAGCTTGACGGTGAAGTCGAAGTCCACGCCGAGGACGTGATAGGTCCGGTTGTAGGACTTCGCGTAATCGGGCCGGTAGATGTAGAACACGTCCAGCTTGCGGCCCTTGGCATACTCGAACTTCAGCCCGACTGTATTGCGCCAGTTGTCGATCAGGTAGTCCGCCCCGAACGCGATGTAGGGCTCGACCGACGCGTAGGCGTCGAGCCGGCCGGCCAGCTCACGCTTGGCCTGCGCGCGGATCCGCACGAACCGTTTCGCGTCGGAGGCGATCTCGTCGTCATCGGACCCGTTGGCCAGCTGGTTCGCAAGCAGCGCACGCAACGACAGGTCGAAGTCCATGACCGACGCGTCGCGCTCCGCACCGACGGCGATGCGGTGATACGTGCCGCCGTCCACCGACGAACGCCGATACGACGCCAGCAGTGTCGCGCCCGCCCACCCGTTCCACGATCCTTCGGCCGTGACGTAGGCACCCTTGTACAGGCGCGCGTTCCCCTCGTAGCGCTGCCGGTATCGCAACGAGGCCTCCCACTTTCGCGGAAGGTCCAACGTCAGGCCCGCGCTGTACCACGCCTGCGTGTCCGACGGGTCGCTGCGGGACGCCTGGGCGCCCAGCACCTGCGCCGACACGGCGACGCACGAGACGCAGATGATGGCGGCCCGGTATGTCACGAGTCGTAGTACGCCGTCAGGTGCACCGAGTCCTGCACCAGGTCCACGTCCCAAATGTGAACGCGGGTAACCGCGAGGCCCGTTCGCTTCCGGAGATCGGCGATCAGTTCGTCGCGTCGCGAAGGATCCACCAGGTCCACGCGGTCATACCGGATGTGCTGTGATGACTGCGGCTTGCCGAGGACGCCGTGCTCGAGCACCGTCGCGGTCAGGATCAGGCCTGCCGCCACCGCCGCGAGCCCGGGCACGGGGAGCGTGCCGACCGCCATGAGCAGGCCCAGGCCGATGGACAGGAAGAGATAGGTCATGTCGATCGCCGAGATGCCTTCGGTGCGATACCGCAGCATGGAAAACACGGCAAACATGCCGAACGCGGCGCCCATGGTCAGCTCCACGCGCCCCATCAGGAACGCGATGAGGAAGATGACCACGTTGCACGCGACGAAGGTGAACAGCGGGTCCACGTGCTTGTGGCGCCGGAAATACACGAGGCGAACGAGTGCCCAGAGTGCGAGCAGGTCGAGCGCGACGCGCGTCAGGAAGTCGAGCGCGAATGGAGAAATGAACGTCATGTTGCCGCCGATATCGTGCGATAGGGGGCCAGTCGCGCAAGCGCGGCGCGAAACCGGTTCTGCCGGAGCGTGGGGCGGAGGGCCGCCATGCCGACACAATACTTGCTGATCATCGCCCGCGTGCCGTGGATCGAGCGCAGGTGTTCGATCACCGGCGACGGTGCGCGCTGGTCCTGCTTCACCTCGATCACGGCGAGCGACGGAAAAGCCGCCGTTTCGCCGTTCACCGAGAACCGCACCCCGACGTCTATCGTCACGCGCTCATGTGCGTCAGCGCGCACCAGCGTCAGGCGGTGAAACGTGGTCCGCAGTGACTCGTGCAGTTCGGCCGGCAAGGGGAGATGCAGGCCCGGCACCTCACGTCCTGCCGGCAAGGCGTCCGACTCGGTGAACGGGACCCGCGATTTCACCGTACGGCGGCCGCCCGTCTTCTGCTTGACCTCGAGGAACGACTCGCCGCTGTCGGCGTACGAGCGCAGCCGCACCTTCAGGCGCGGGAGCACCCCGTTGTGATGCGCCGTGTAGAACCCGAAGGCAGGCGTGTCGAAGTATGTGGTGCGGTACTCGCGGAGCCGGGAGCCGCCGACATCGAGGGCGCGGTAGTGTCCCGTCAGCGTGCCGACCAGCGCCACGGCGTCCGCCACCGTCGCGACATACCGGTAATCCACGCGGTCCGCCTGCGCGGCTGTGGAGGCTTCGGCGATCCCGGTCGCGCCGAAGCCCGCGGCGGCCAGCCCGATGTCACGGCCCGCCGCCGGAAGATCAACGTCGAGCTCGGTCATTGCAGGAACGTGTTGGCCACCGTTCGCCGCGCCGTGATGTGCGCCTTGAGCGTCGCCGCCGCGTTGAGGAACGCGTTCGGCGAGGCCAGGTACGTGTACCCCGGCTGTTCGCCGTTGGCGCCGACGACGAACGGCGAGATCAGCGCCGTGTACTGGTCGATCAGCGGCGTGAGCCGGGCGTCCGTGAGGACGCCGTCCACAAATGCGCGCACGTGCGCCTTGTACCGCGCGAAGTACACCGAGTCATTGGCGAGGTAGCGCAGCAACGGCCAGCTATTGGCGACTTCATTCATGGTCATCGAGAGGCCGCGCGTGTTCGGCCCGGTATTGCCGGCGGGCAGCGCCGTCCCCGTCACACCGGGCGTCCCGGTCATGGCCTGATTATGGTCCCAGGGAATCCAGGTCAGCTTGTTGGTCGGGTGATTGTAGAGGTAATAGTTGTGCGCGATCGCCCCATAGCTGTCCCAGTTCACGACCGTGTTGTTGATCGCAAGCCACCGGAGAAAGTGGTCCACGTTGAACGTGGCCTCGAGCGCGGTGCGCCACTGCGCCGCATTGGTCGTCCGGAGCGGCGACTGCAGGGCGGTGATCGCCGCGCGCACGTCCGACCAGTCGGCGGCGGCCTCGTTGTTCTTCTTCTCGAACTGGGCCTGCACGAAGGTGTCGAACCGGGACTCCGGCTTGTAGATGTTTCCCGCATCGCTGCCGAACTGCGTTTGCACCATGGAGTCGTCAATCACCTCGACCGCCGTGTACACGCCGCAGTACTTGAGTCCAGCGCCGAAATCAATGAACACACGGTAGAACGCGGTCTGGGCAGAGGGGATCCCGGCCATGCGGAAGATGTCAGCGGTCAGCTTCTCGCGAATCAGCGAGTTGTCAGCCCATGCCGGCGACATGGAGAGTTCCTTGAACCCGTTGAAGTGCTGGTTGGTCGTCGCCGGAAACTGATCCTCGAACTTGTCGAAGTTCAGCCGGAACGGGAGCTTGTAGTTCCCTTGCCGCCAGGCGGTGGAGAGACTGGAGTTTCCCTTGAGGCGAAACCCGACGTTCTTCCACGCCTTGCCATTGAAGCGAAGCGTGACGCCCTGGTAGTCCGGGTCGGTGGACGGAAACCCGCCGCCGCCTGGCCCCATGCCACCCACCCCGAAGTCAAACCCCCACAGCGCGCGCATGTTGGTGCGGATCGCGGTCCACTGCGCCGCGGTCATCGTGATTTCGATCGTGTTGACCGACGACTGCGGGAACACCGCGGCGTAGTTCGGCGGCACGTTGCCGTGCGTCGCGTCGGTCCAATCGGGGTTGTATTGCTGCGCCGTCTGCACGGACGGAGTGTCCCGGTCCGGATCCGCCGTGGGCGACGTCGGCTCCTTCCGGCATGCGGAGAGCAGCGCGCAGAGCGCCACGGCGCCGAACGCGGATACGCGACTCATACGCTGATGGACGGAAAGCCCGCGCATTCGTTAATAATGCGTATCGGGGCGCCGTAGCGCCCTTGGCGTACGCCAGTAAACTTTGCCTCCATGTGTCGCGACCGGACTTCGAACACGCGCCTGACCGTCGGGTCGCCGCGGCAATCCGCATCCGCGCTCGCGCCCGGCTGCATCGGGAACTTCGGTCCGGGGCTCGACGTGCTCGGCGTCGCCGTCGCCGGCCCGGGCGACCGCGTCACGGTGACGCGCGATGGTTCGTCGGGCGTGGTAATTGATGACCCGGGACACCCGGAGCTGCCAACCGACCCGACCGCGAACACGGCGGGCATCGCCGCGGCTCACGTGCTCCAGCGCGCCGGCGTTGACGTCGGCGTGCGCATCAGGGTGCACAAGGGACTCCCGCTCAGCGGCGGCCAGGGTGGCAGCGCGGCATCGGCCGTCGCCGCCGCGGTGGCGACCAACCGGCTGCTCGGCGAGCCACTCGACATCGCCCCGCTCCTGGAGTGCGCCGTCGAAGCTGAATCGGTCGTCAGCGGTCGGCATGCCGACAACGTCGCGCCGCAGTTGCTCGGCGGCGTGGTGCTCGTGCGCTCGATCGAGCCGATGGATGTCGTGCAGCTCGCGAGCCCGTCGGCGCTGCGCATCGTGATGGTGCACCCGGACCAGCGGTTGCGCACGGCGGACGCCCGGGCGGCACTCCCGCAGTTCATCGCGCGCTCGATGCTGGTTCGCCAGATGGGCAACGTCGCGGCGATCGTCGCGGCGCTGGAGTCGGACGACTTCGCACTGCTCAGCCGAGCCATGGATGACCAGATCGCCGAGCCCGCGCGCACGCCGCTCTTGCCGGGCTTCGCCGAGGCGCGCGAGGCCGCGATGGCCGCCGGCGCACTGGGCGGTTCGATCTCAGGCGCGGGACCCAGCAGCTTCTGGCTCGCCGGTGACGACGTGACGGCACGGCGCGTGATTGACGCCGTGCGGGCAAGCTACGGCGCGCTGCAGATCGGCTGCACGGCGCGGGTCACGCATATCGCGCAATCGGGCGCCATGGACCTGCCGGAAGACGCGACAAGTGCATAGCCGCGGCGGCCGCGCGTGACGCCGGCCGGCGAGATGCCGTTGGGCATGCTGCCGTTCGGCGAGACACCGTTCGCCGCCTGCGACGACTGCGGGGCGAGGCGCGACGCGATCGGCGATGTGAACGCGGTACCGAATCACGCCACGTGTGTCGCGTGCGGCGGGCTGCTGGCGATAGTACCGCAACGACCGGGCTGCACCGGCCGCGAACTGGCGGATTCGCTCGACACGGCCGCGGCCCGGGCGGCTGGAGGCGTGTGGCGCTTCGGAGCGCTCGTGCACCCGAGCCGCACGCCCGTCTCGTGGCCCGAGGGTGACACGCCGTTGGTGACCTCGCCGGCACTCTCGGCGTTCGCCGGCCTGGACAATCTCTCGCTGAAGCACGAAGGCATGAACCCGACCGGAAGCTTCAAGGACCGCGGCATGACCGTGGCGATTACGGACGCCGTGGCCCGCCGCGCGCGGGGCAGCGTGCGTGCCGTTGCCTGCGCGAGCACGGGCAACACCGCCGCTTCGCTCGCGGCCTATGCGGCACGGGCCGGGCTCCCGGCCCTCGTGTTCGTGCCGGCCGGGAATGTCGCGTCAGGGAAGCTCGCGCAGGCGACCGCGTACGGCGCGCGCACCCTCCTGGTGCGCGCCGACTTCGACGCGTGCCTCGCGCTCGCGCGCGAAGCGAGCCACTCGCTCGGCGTGTACCTCGCCAACTCGGTCAATCCATGGCGACTCGAGGGGCAAAAGACGATCGCATGGGAACTGCTTGCACAGCGAGACTGGCGCGCACCGGACTGGATTGCATTGCCTGGTGGCGCTCTTGGCAACACGTCGGCATTCGGCAAGGCGCTGTCCGAAGCGCGCGCGCTCGGATTGATTGACCGCGTACCTCGCCTGCTGGTCGTCCAGGCGGCCGGAGCGGCGCCATTTGCCGCGGCGTTCGCGAACGGCTTCCGCGAGCGCGTGACCGTGCGCGCGGAAACCGTCGCCACCGCGATTCGCATCGGCGCGCCAGCGAGCTGGGATCGCGCCGTCCGCGCGATTCGCGACACGAACGGCGTCGTGCTCGCCGTGGACGACGCCGCCATCCTCGACGCGAAGGCGGCAGTGGACGCGGCCGGAATCGGCTGCGAGCCCGCGAGCGCGGCGAGCGTCGCCGGCGTGCGGGCCGCGCGCGCGCGCGGACTGATCGCCGCCGACGACTCCGTGGTCGCGGTCCTCACCGGACACCTGCTCAAGGATCCCGACACCGTGATGGCGTACCACGCCGGCGGCAGTGCGCGCGCGAACGCGCCCATCGCGATCGAGCCGACCATCGCCGCCGTGGATGCGATCCTGTCATCGCTGTAAATCCGCCCGGCCCCCTTGCGTCAGGTTCCCGATGGCGGCAGCGTCATGTGGTTAATCCCCAATCATAAGGAGGTCGCATGGTCGGTCTCTCCGGTCTCTGGATGCCCATCCTGCTCGCCGGCGTGCTCGTGTTCTTCATGAGCTCCATCATCCACATGGCCCTTGGTTGGCACAACAGCGAAAACCCGGCACCCCCCCAGCAGGATGCGCTTGCCGATGCGATCCGGCCGTTCAACATCCCCCCCGGCGACTACATGATGCCGCGCGCGGGTTCAATGAAGGAAATGGGCGAGCCCGCGTACCTGGAGAAAGTCAAGAAGGGTCCGGTGATCTTCATGACCGTGCGCCCGAACGAGATGAACTTCATGGGCAAGCAGCTCGGCCTCTGGTTCGTCTACTGCCTGGTCGTAAGCGTGTTCACGGCCTACGTCACCGGCCGCGCGCTCGGCCAAGGCGCGGAGTACATGGCGGTATTCCGCATTGCGGGCACGGTGGCGTTCGCCAGTTACGTCCTGGCGCTGTGGCAGGGTTGGATCTGGTGGGGGAAGTCGCTGCGCTACATGCTGACCTCGTCCGCTGACGGACTCATCTATGCGTTGCTCACGGCCGGCGCGTTCGGCTGGCTCTGGCCCCGCTAAGGGCGCAGGTTTGACGCAACGGTTACACTGACCTCGCATGACCCACGCATCGGCTGACGTCGCGGGACCCCCTCCCGTCGCACAAGCGACGTTCCGCGACGTCACGCCGGCGCAGTGGCGCACCCTCGCCGCTGCAATGATGGGCTGGATGTTCGATTCGATGGACTTCCTGCTTTACGTCATGGCGATCGGGAAGCTTCAGGCATACTTCGGGTTCGGCGCTGCCACGGCCGGGCTGCTCGCGACCGTTACGCTCGTCACCGCCGCCGCGGGCGGGCTGGCCTTCGGCGTCATAGCGGACAAGATCGGCCGCGTCCGTGCGCTTTCGCTGACGATCATCGTGTACTCGGTGTGCTCCGTCGGCGCCGCAACGTCGCAGGATGTCGTGCAGCTTGCGATCTGGCGGGCGTTGCTCGGTTTCGGCATGGGTGGCGAATGGGCGGCCGGCGCCGTGCTCGTCGCGGAAACGTGGCCGCCGTCGCTCCGGAACCGGGCGACCAGCCTCATGCAGTCAACATGGGCGCTGGGCGCGATCCTCGCCGCAGGACTGGCCGCGCTATTCCTCGACGTGCTTCCGTTGGGAGACGAAGGCTGGCGTTGGCTCTTCGCGATGGGCGCCTTGCCGGGTATCCTCGCTTGGTGGGTGCGCCGCCGTGTGCACGAGCCGGAGGTGTGGAAGCAGAACCACGCCGCCGGACGCCTGGCCGGCAACCCGTACCGCGTGTTGTTCGGGAAGGAGCTGCGGGCGCGTACGCTCCTCGCGTGTACGCTCAGTTCCCTGCTCCTCTTCGCCTATTGGGGACTCTTCACCTGGCTTCCCAACCTGCTGGCCTCGCCCGTCGAATCGGGCGGCGCCGGAATGACCATCGTCAAAAGCATGGGCTACATCATCCCGATGCAGATCGGGGCGTTCATCGGTTATCTGTCGTTCGGCCCGCTTGCGGATCGCTTCGGCCGGCGGCGCACATTCGCGGGATTCACTGTAACGGCCGCAGTCATCGTGCCGCTGTACCTTCAGATGATGACGACCCCCGTGGCCCTCTTGGTCCTGGGTCCGATCCTCGGATTCGTCGGGCACGGATACTGGTCCATGCTCGGTCCGCTGCTCTCGGAGTTGTTCCCGACAGCCGTGCGCGCATCGGGACAGGGGCTTGGCTACAACTCCGGCCGCCTCGCGGGCGCCGCCGCGCCGTACGTCATGGGCGTCCTGGCGGGAGTCCCCGGCGTGGGGATCGTGGCGGCGCTCGGCCTGACATCGGCATTCTTCCTGGCTGCGGCTGTGGTCGTGTTTCGGTTACCCGACTCCAGCACACAGGCCCTGGCGACCTAACTTTCGCTTGCCGTGATGACCACCACCGCCGAGATGCTCGCACACAACCCGCGTCCTGAGCTGGGCGAGGTGGACGTGTTTGGGCTCACCCATCCCGGCAAGGTGCGCAAGGTCAACGCCGACCACTTCCTGGTTGCCAGCTTCCACCGGGCGATCCAGGTACACCACACGAGCATCGCCGAAGACATCGGGCCGACGCAAACGCAGAACCGCGGGTTCATGATGGTCGTCGCGGATGGCGTGGGTGGCGCGACCACGGCCGGCGAAGGCAGTGCCGAGGCGGTCAAGGCGATGGTGCAACACCTGCTCCACGCCACGGAGTTGACGTCCACGCTGGTCCTGATGAGCGAGGACGACGCCGTGACCCAGCTTCGCGACGCCGTCATGGAGGCGCACGCCAAGCTGGTCGCGAAGGGCACCGCCGAGGGCCGGAAACCGGCCACGACGATCACGATGTTCGCGGGGTTCTGGCCGCGCGTCTTTATCGTGAATGCGGGCGACAGCCGCTACTACCGGCTTCGGAACAACCGGCTCGAGCGGCTGACCAAGGACCAGACGATGGCCGAGGCGATGATCGAAAGCGGCGCGCTCACGCGCGAACGCGCGGAGCAGTCGCGGCTCAAGCATGTCCTGTGGAGCGCCGTCGGGAACGAGGAGCTGAAGCCCGACGTGACCCCGCTCGATATCGTGCGGGAAGACCGGCACCTGCTCTGCACGGACGGGCTCACGAAGCATGTCAGCGACGAAGAGATCGGCGACCGGCTCCGCCGCGACGAATCGGCGGAAGAAACCGTGCGCGCACTGGTGGACCTCGCGCTGGAGCGCGGCGGCAGCGACAACGTGACCGTCGTGGTCTGCCGGATCGCCGCACGAAAGGCGCCAGCCGGCCCCTAGGGGCTGAGCCGCCGGCTTCGCGCCGGTCAGTGCCGGACCGCGGGGCTCGATTCCCTGTGTCGCTACGCGATCACGCCGTTCACCAGGCGCACTACGCGGTCGGCCGCAGCGCGCGCGAACTCCTCGTCGTGCGTGGAGATCAGCACGGCGCGCCCCGCGCCCGCGAGGTCGCGCACCGTCGTGGCCAGCGCCGTGCGCCGCGCCGGATCCAGCGCCGCCGTCGGTTCGTCCATCAGCAACAGCATCGGGTCAGGCGCCAGGGCGCGCGCGATTGCCACGCGTTGCGCTTCGCCGCCCGACAGCTGGCCCGGGCGCGCGTCGGCGCGATGCGCCACGCCGAGTTGCTCGAGCAACTCGGCCGCGCGCGCGGCCGAGCGGGACGGCTCCCAGCCCAGCACGTGGGTCGTGGCCAGCGTCACGTTGTCGGTGGCCGAGAGATGCTCGAATAAGGCGTGCGACTGGAACACCATCCCGACGGTGGAACGGAGCGCGCGGAGTTGGGACTGAGGCGGCAACGGGCCCGGCGCGAGCCGCGCCTCGCCCGCCGTCACAATGCCGGCCGCGAACGGTTCCAGTGCCGCCACGACGCGCAGGATGGTCGTCTTCCCTGCGCCGGACTCGCCCATCAGCACGCACACCTCGCCGCGCGCCACGTCGAGGTCCACGCCGCGCACCATCTGGCGCCCGGCACGCTCCACCACGAGGCCGCGGACCGCAAGGTCGGCCATCACCGAACTTCCAGCCGCCGCTCGAGCCGGCGCGCGAGTCGCGAGAGCGGCAGCGACATGGCGAGGTACACAACCGCGCAGAGGATCCCCGGCACGAGCCAGCTCCCGATATTCGCGGCGTAGATCGCCGTTTGTTTCGTGAGCTCCACGACCGTGATGACGGACACCAGCGAAGAATCCTTGAGGAGCGCGACGAAATCATTGGTCATCGGCGCAAGGGCAAAACGCACCGCCTGCGGACCCCGCACGAGCCGGAACGCCTGCCACTCACTGAAGCCGAGCGTGCGCGCCGCCTCGAGCTGGAGGCGCGGCACCGCTTGCAGCGCGCCGCGATAGATCTCCGACTCGTAGGCAGCGTAGTTCAGGCCAAGGCCGATGATGGCCGCCGCGAGCGCGGGAAGGCGCACCACTTCCGCCAGGCCGTAGTAGATCACGAAGAGCTGCAGCAGGATCGGGGTGCCGCGCATCACCTCGACGTACACGGCGAGTGCCGAACGCCACACCGCGCCGCCGTACACGCGGCCCGCGGCGATCGCGATGCCCAACCCGATGGCGATCAGCATCGACGCAACCGAGATGACGAGCGTGATCGCGGCCGCTTGCAGCAACGCAGGCACGTACGATCCCACCGTGGTCGGGCCCTGCGGCGCGGATGCGCCACCGACGACAGGCACCGTGCGGCTCGCGCTGTCGGCCCCGACCACCTGTGCAAAGAGCGAGCGTTGGCCCTCGTCCCAGATATTCCAGCGGCGATAGGCCGCTTCGAGCGATCCATCCGCCATCCGTGCGCGCAGCACGGCGTCCACCGAATCGCGGAGCAAGGTGTCGCGGCGCGCGAACATCACGACGTAGTGCGACGTGGCGGCGGGAACCGGCTGGATGACGAATCCGCCGACTCGCCGCAGCGACCGCTCGGCGACGATATGATCGAGCAGGACGGCATCCACGCGTCCCGCCAGCATGTCGGAATACGGGTGGTTGTCGTTCTCATACGACACCGGCACGAGACCCGTGCGCTGCTGCTCGTCGAGCAGCATCTGGTACGCCAGCGTCGCGCCCAAGGTGCCCACGCGCCGGCCCGCGAGGTCGGCCAAGGTGCGAAAGCGCGCCGTGTCCGCCTTGCGAACGGCGAGCACCTCGCGAAACTCGTAGTACGGGACTGAGAGCGCGCGGCGCGCGCGCAACTCGGGGCGGTCCTCCACGCCGGACAGCCCCATGTCGAAGTCGCCCCGCTCGACGGATGGCTCGATGCTCGACCACTGCACCTGCACGAACCGCGGTTCGCGCCCGAGCCCGGTGGCAATCATCTCGGCGACTTCGACATCGAAGCCCCGGACTCGCGTCGGGTCAGCGGGATCGGCCTCGACGAACGGGGCTCCGCCTTCGGCATCACCCCCCCAACGGAGGGGCGGCCGGGCACCCTCGGGCGGCGAACCGGTGCACCCGAGTGCGACGAGAAGCGCGAGGGCTGCGAGCCGCGGCGGCGTCAGGTCGCTCCTGTCAGGCGACGCAGCACTTGACCGGCGCGCCGCGCGGCCTCGGCGATCCGCGCGGGGCTCGTGATGAACGACACGCGGAAGAAGCCCTCGCCCCCAGCGCCCAGTCCCGCGCCGGGAAGGGTCACCACCCCCGCGTCCATCAGGGCATCGCTGAACGCCCCGCTGGCCACGCCGGCAGGCAACGGGATCCACAGGTACATGGTCGCCCTGGGGGTTTCCGTGGCGAAGCCGGCCTCACGAAACGCGGCGACGGCCGCGTCGCGTCGCTCGCGAAACACATCGAGGTTTCCCGGCAGCCATTCGCGCGATGTTTCCAACGCCGCGATGGCGGCGCGCTGCACGGCCTGGAACTGGCCCGTGTCGGTGAACGACTTCACCTTGGCCAGCGCCGCGCAGACCGACGCATTGCCCACCGCAAACGCGCAGCGCCAGCCCGTCATGTTGAACGTCTTCGAGAACGAATGGAACTCGATCGCCACGTCGCGGGCGCCGTCGATCTCGAAGATGCTCGGCGCCACGTAGCCGTCGAAGGTCATTTCCGAGTACGCATTGTCGTACACGAGCACGATGTCCCGCTCGCGGCAGAAGCGCACCATGCGTTCGAGGTACTCGCGCGGCGCGATGGCGGCCGTCGGGTTGTTCGGGTAGTTGAGGTACAGGATGCGCGCCCGCCGGATCACGTCGGGCGGGATCTCGTCCGGCTCGACGAGAAACTGCGTGCGCGGTGTGACGGCGTAGAGATGCGGCTCGGCGTCCGCGAGCTGCGTGCCGCCGCGGTACGCGTTATAGCCGGGGTCCGGGATGATCGTCGTGTCGCCGGGCCCCACGTAGGCGAGCGCGAGGTGCGACAACCCCTCCTTCGACCCGATGAGCGGCACGACCTCGTTCAGCGGGTCGAACGCCTGGCCGAAACGCCGCTGCATGAACGCCGCCACGGCTTCGCGAAACGGCGGGTAGCCGAGTCCGAACCCGTAGCGGCTCATGGCGGGCTCACGGGCCGCCGCAGCCAAGGCTTCGATCGCCGCGGGCGGGGGCGGCAGGTCGGCGTCGCCGGCGCCCAGGTCAATGACATCGACGCCGCGCGCGAGCAACTCGCGCTTCCGCTGGGGGATATGCGCGAGCGGATACGGCGGCAGCGCCGCCAGGCGCGGAGCGGTTTTCGGCATGCGTGGCCTACGACGTCGGCGGCGCGAACCCGTCGCCCGATTCCAGCCACGAGAACTGGTACTTCTCGTCCTCGTATTCGAGGAACTCGCGCGCGACCTTCATCGGCCGGAACGAGTCCATCATGACCGCGAGTTCATTCGTCGCCTTGGCGCCAATCGAGGCCTCCATACGGCCCGGGTGCGGGCCGTGCGGAATGCCGTCCGGATGCAGCGTGATCGATCCGTACTCGATGCCCTTCCGGCTCATGAACTCGCTCGAGGCGTAGAATAGGACCTCATCGGAATCCACGTTCGAGTGGTTGTACGGCGCGGGAATCGCTTCCGGATGGAAGTCGTACGGCCGCGGGCAGAATGAACAGATCACGAACCCGTCGCCCTGGAATGTCTGGTGCACCGGCGGCGGCTGGTGCACCTTGCCGACGATCGGCTCGAAGTCGTGGATGTTGAACGCCCACGGGTAGAACATGCCGTCCCAGCCGACGACGTCGAGCGGGTGATGGTCGAGCACGAGCTCATTGAGCCCGTTGAACTGCTTGACGATCAGCTGGAAGTCGCCACGCTCGTCGTGCGTGCGCAGCTCGCGGGGTACGCGCATGTCGCGCTCTGAGTATGGCGCACCCTCCACGACCTGGCCGTAGAAGTTCAGGTAGCGGCTCGGGGGCCGCACGTAGCCGCGGCTCTCGAAGACCAGCAGTCGGGCGGGCTTGGTGAACCGATAGCGGTGCAGGATGCCGCGGTGGATCACCAGGTAATCGCCGGGGATGATCGGCAGGTCGCCGAACTGCGTCTCCAGCGTCCCCTCGCCCTCGGCGACGTACACCACTTCGTCACCTTGGGCGTTCCGGTAGAAATGCTCGTCCTGGCGGTCCGGCACGGCATAGAGCATCGCGACGTCGTCGTTATACATGACGAGCTTGCGGTCGAGCGTCGGGCTTCCGCCGCGCGCGACGGGCTTCGTGCGGAAGTGGCGGTGCTTCAACAGCCGATGTGGCTCGCCCTCGTACTTCCACTCCCGCAGCCGCTTCACGCTCTTGACGGTCGTCGGCGGGTGGAGGTGATACAGCAGCGACGATGGACCCGTGAAGCCCTCGTTTCCGACGAGATGCTCATGGTGCAGTCCGCCGTCCGGCTTGCGGAACGCGATATGCCGCTTGCGTGGGATCTTTCCGAGCGTGTGGTAGAATGGCATGGAAGTCGAGGTGTGGCGAATCGCCGACTAGAGGTTTCCGCGCGCCGCTTGTTCGCGCTCGATCGCCTCGAACAGCGCCTTGAAGTTGCCCTTCCCGAAACTCTTCGCGCCTTTGCGCTGGATGATCTCAAAGAACAGCGTCGGTCGGTCTTCCACGGGCTTCGTGAAGAGCTGCAGCAGGTAGCCCTCGTCATCGCGATCCACGAGGATCCCAAGCTCGCGCAGCGGCTCCATCGGCTCGTCGATCGTGCCGACGCGGCCCGCGAGTTCCTCGTAGTACGACGGCGGCGTCATCAGGAACTCGACGCCGCGTGACTTGAGCGCGCGGACCGTGCTGATGATATCGTCGGTCGCGATCGCGATGTGCTGCACGCCGGGACCGCGATAGAAATCGAGGTACTCGTCAATCTGCGACTTCTTCTTGCCGGTCGCCGGCTCGTTGATCGGGAACTTGATCCGGCCGTTGCCGTTGGACATCACCTTCGACATCAGCGCCGAGTATTCGGTGGAGATGTCCTTGTCGTCGAAGCTGAGCAGGTTGAAGAACCCGAGTACGCGCGAGTAGAAGCCGACCCACTCGTTCATCTTGCCGAGCTCGACGTTGCCCACGCAGTGATCCACGTACTTGAGGCCGACGGGCTGCTCCTTGAACGGTGACTGCGACGCCCGGAAGCCCGGCAGGAAGAGGCCGCGGTAGTTCCGGCGCTCGACGATCGAATGGATGGTGTCGCCGTAGGTGCGGATCGCCGCGATCACCACTTCGCCGTCGGGGTCGCTGAGCACCGTGGGCTCCTGCACCGACACCGCGCCACGCTCGATAGCCTTTGCGTAGGCGTCTCGAGCGTCGTCCACCCAGAAGGCGATGTCGCGGACGCCGTCACCGTGGCGCTTCACATGCTCGGCGATCTCGTGGTCCGGAGCGAGCGCCGTGGTGAGGACGAACCGCAGCTTGCCCTGCGTGAGCAGGTAGCTCGCACGATCGCGCACGCCCGTCTCAGGGCCGCGGTACGCCTCCAGCGTGAAGCCCCAGGCGGTGCGGTAGTACATCGCGGACTGCTTCGCGTTCCCGACCCAGAACTCGATGTAGTCCGTGCCGTTGATCGGGAAGGTGTCGTGTGCGGCCTCGGCGGCCGGGGCGGTCATGGTTGCCATGGGGATCGTGAGGTGGCGGTTGTGAGTGGAATCGCCTGCGCGCTGCGGCGCAGACCGGCAAGCGCAACGTGGCTCGGCGCCCAACGGCGCGCCGGAGCCAGCCACCGCAAGTCAGGCCCCGCGCGCACCCGTGCGTGCGCTGGTCCACCAGCGCCCCCACACGGTGTTGTCCCGCCAGATTGTCCCGTTCCGCATCACGCCCCTCGGGGGTCGGAAACCGCCTTCAATATATGCCCTCAGGCCAGCGCCTTGAGGCGCGCGCGGTCCACGTTGCCCCCGGAGACCACGATCGCGACGCTGGAGCCGGGTTCAATAGCCGGCTGGGCGCAGCCCGCGATCAGTGCGGCGATTCCGGCCGCGGCGGCAGGCTCCGTCACAACCTTGCATCGCTCCATCATGAGCCACATCGCCTCGACGAACAGCGCGTCGGGGAGCACATACACCTCGGCGGCGAGGTCGCGCACATGTTCAAACGTGAGCGCACCGGCGAACGGCGCGCCGAGCGCATCCACGACGGCCGTTCGGGGCGGCGGGTCCAGGTACACCGCTTTCCCGCTGTCCAGGCTCTGCCGCATCGCGCAGGCGCCATCCGGCTCGATGCCGATCACCCGCGTGGCCTTGCGACGCGCGCGCGCGACCACCGCCGTCCCGGCCGCAAGGCCCCCGCCGCCGATCCCGAACAGGATCGCGTCCACGTTGGGCAGGTCATCGAAGATTTCGTTCGCCACGGTCCCGGCGCCGGCGATCACATGCGGATCGTCGAACGGGTGCACGAGCGCGAGCCCGCGTTCGGCTTGCAGCTGCTTCACGACGGACATCAGGTCCCCGGCGGTCTGGATCACTTCGCCGCCATAGTTCCGCGTGGCCTCGACCTTCGACTGTACGGCGTTCGCCGGCATGACGAACGTGGACTTGACGCCCGCGTTCGTCGCCGCCCACGCCACGCCCTGCGCGTGGTTGCCGGCCGACAGTGCGACCACACCACGCTTCCGTTCGTCGTCCGTCAACGAGTTGATGCGATTGATGCCGCCCCGAACCTTGAACGAGCCGGTCTTCTGCATCGCCTCGAGCTTCAGGTATACCTCGACGCCGAACCGCGCGCTGAGGTTCTTCGAGTGCACCATCGGCGTGCGGTACACACGACCCTGGATGAGCTGGCTCGCGGCGCGGACGGCGTCGATCGTGACGAGTGTCATGCCGGAAGCTAGCTGTGGAGCAAACGGCGAGGGGTGGGTGCTCAGTGGTCGGTGGTCAGTTGTGGTCACCAACACTGATGACCGACCACCGACCACCCATCACTTGTCGTAGTCGTTGGCAACCCGCAGTTCCTCCCGCCCCCGGAACTCCTCCAGCGCCTCAGGGTTCGCCATCGCCTCCGTGTTCTTCACGGGGCGGCCATGAATGACCTCGCGGATTGCGATCTCGGTGATCTTGCCGCTGATCGTCCGCGGGATATCCCGCACCTGCGCAATCACGCGCGGCACATGGTGCGGGCTCGCGTTCGCGCGCAGGCGCGCGCGAATCGCCTCGCGTAACGCGTCGTCGAGGACGCGGCCGTCGGCGAGCCGCACGAACAACACGATCCGCACGTCGGTTGCGCCGCGTGAATCGGGCATCTCCTGCCCCACCACCACGCTTTCGACCACGCCGTCCACCTGCTCGACCTCGCGGTAGATCTCGGCGGTGCCGATCCGCACGCCGCCCGGATTCAGCGTCGCATCGCTGCGCCCGTGCACGACGTACCCGCCGCTCGCGGTGATCTCGACCCAGTCGCCGTGACGCCATGTACCGGGGAATCGGGAGAAGTACGCGTCGTGGTACTTCGACCCGTCGGGGTCGTTCCAGAACGCCACCGGCATGGACGGGAACGGCGCCGTGCAGACGAGTTCGCCCGGTCCGTCGCCTGGGCCCAGCGGCCGGCCCTGGTCGTCCCACACCTCGACCGCCATGGCCAGCCCGGCGCACTGCAGCTCGCCGCGGCGTACCGGCAGGGTGGGATGCCCCAGCATGAAGCACGAGATCAGGTCCGTGCCGCCCGAGATGCTCGCGATTCGCACGCCGGGCTTCACCTCGCGCCAGACGTAGTCGAAGCTGTAGTCCGCCAGCGGGCTGCCGGTGCTGAGGATGAGGCGCAGGGACCCCGACGCGCCCGGCGCGAGCCCTGCTTTCTCGGACGCCGCGAGGAACTTCGCGCTCGTGCCGAAGACATTGACGCGCTCCTCGGCGGCCATGCGCCAGAGCAAGCCGGGCTCCGCCGGTGGCAACGGCGCACCGTCGTACAACACGATCGTCCCCCCGGACGCGAGCGCGGTGACAAGCCAGTTCCACATCATCCAGCCGCAGGTCGTGAAGTAGAACACGCGCTCGCCGGGCGTGATGTCGCAGTGCAGCCGATGCTCCTTGAGGTGCTGGAGCAGCGTACCGCCGGCGCCGTGGACCATGCACTTCGGAAGCCCGGTCGTACCGGACGAATACATGACATAGAGCGGGTGGTCGAACACGAGGCGCTCGAACGCGGGCTCGGCTTGGCCGGCTCCGGCGACCACCGACCCCCACGGCACGGCGCCACGGATTCCCGCCAGCTCGGCATCGCCGATTACGTCACGAAGGAACGGCACCACCACGACCCGCTCGACCGACGGCAGCCCAGCAACGACCGCCTTCACCCGCGGCAGGATGTCTATGGACTTGCCCGCGTACTGATACCCATCCGCACACACCAGCACCCGCGGGCCGACCTGGCCAAACCGATCGAGGACTCCCTGCACGCCGAAGTCGGGCGAACACGAGGTCCACACCGCGCCAACCCACGCGGTACCGAGCATCGCGACCACGGTTTCCGGGATGTTGGGCAGGTAGCCGGCGACGCGATCGCCGGGCTGTACGCCCAGGTCGAGCAACATCCGCGCGAACGCGGCCGCCGACGCACGAAGTTCGCCGCGAGCCAACTCACGGCGCCGTCCGCGTTCATCCCGCGCGATCATCACGCGATCCGCGTCGGCCCCGGCAAGCAGGTTTTCGGCGAAGTTGAGGCGCACCCCTGGAAACCAGCGCGGGCCACCGCGCTGAACCGGCGCCATCGCGTGCCCCCCTGTTGCCACCGGGCGGGCGGCGCCTTCCCACTGGACCGCCGCGTACGCGAGCCAAGCCCCCCAGAACTCCTCGCGTTGGTCACCGGACCAACGGTGCCAGGCCGTATACGGAGCCGCGGCGTCCGGCGCGCCCGTCCCGCTCTCCGCCAGGTGCGCCACGAACCGAGACAGCTGGGTGTGTCCCCCACTGTCACGAATCGCGTCAGTTGCCGCGATCTGTGATGCCGGTCTCTTTTCCGTCGTCACTGAACTTGGTAGAATTCAGGGTTAGCCATTCCCTCTCTCTTACTATCAAAAAGGCACTCCTTACCCTCGCACTGTGCGCTATCGCCAGTGCACCAGCAAACGCCCAGCGCGGCGTCGCGTACGAAGCCGGTGTTTTCGGCCATTTCACTAAGTTCGACGCTGTGACCAAGCTCGACAACGGGCTCGGCATCGGCGGGCACGTTGACGTGTACCTCCTGCGTCGGCTGTCGGTGCAGTACTCGCTCGATGTGGCGTCAAGCCACAGCGGCATTGACGGCTCGGACCTCACCGTACTAAACAACCGGTTCGACCTCATCTACAATCATCCGCTCAACACGAAGTGGCGCGCGATGCTCGGCGCCGGTTGGACCGGGTCGCAGTTCCGCGGCGACATTGACAAGGACGAATACGACTCCGGTCTCAACGGGTTGCTCGGCCTCCGGTACTGCGTGAATGACTACTGGTCGTGGTTTGGCGCAGCGCTGGCGGATTTCAAGGACCCGTCCGACCAGGCGCCGGCATTCAGCCGCACGACCACGTGGAGTCTCCGCGTCGGCCTGACGCATTTCTTCGGCGGGCAGGCGAAGAATGGCCCGTGCCTCGACAGCACGCCGGCCCCGCTGCCGCCTCCGCCGCCGCCGGCACAGACGCAGGCCCCTGCGCCGCCGCCGCCA
>VGVM01000038.1 GCA_016874035.1 Gemmatimonadota bacterium | reverse complement strand
CGGCCCCGAGGATGTACATGGGGATATTCGCGTCGATGAAAATCATGGACCGACGCCGCTGAGATAACCCTGTTCAATTTCAGCGAGCATTTGCTCGATCGGCGGCGCCGGGAACCGATGCTTCGCGGCCTCCCGCAGCACCGCCAGCTTGCGCTTCGGATCCTTGCCGGACTCGTTCCTGCGGGCGTGACGGAGGGATTGGCGCACCCATTCGGCAACCGTCATGCGGTGGCGCTTGGCGACACGCTTGATCTCGGCGAATTCGTCGTCCTCGAAGAGGACCTGGAGACGGGTTGTCATGGCATGAGTATGAATGACTCATGCCCATGAGTCAACCGCAGGCTGGTGTTGGCGCCAGGTCGCCGGTTCCTTGAACGGCCGTCCTGAGTTTCGTATCTTCAGGCCATCGGCCGGGCGCACACGTCGTGCACGTTGGCCGTTTTTTTGCCCCTTGGTGTAACTGGCAACACGTCTGACTCTGGATCAGAAGAGTCCTGGTTCGATCCCAGGAGGGGCAACTTGGAGTTGAGTTCAACGGGCCTGCCGACCGGCGGGCCCGTTTTGCATTATGAGGTGAATCGCGCTTCGCGGCGCCCCACTAGAGTCGAGCTGGTGCCCACCAAAGTCCTGCTCAAAGACCTCCTTTTCAACCGCGCGAAGGTCGAGCAGCTCGCCGGCGAACTGGCGGCGGTCCACCCCGCGTTCCGGCAGGCGGATTTTGTGCGCGAGGTCGTCCGCCGATTCCCGGAACTCGAACTCAAGGCGCGCATCGCGTGGATCGCGGAGGTGCTCCGCAGCCATCTGCCGCCGCGATACCCCGACGCCGTCGCTCTCATCTTGCGTGCGCTGCCGGCCCCCAATGACCCGACGCTGGGCGATGATGACTTCGGCGACTTCATTTATGCGGCGTACAACGAGTTCGTGGCGGTCAATGGGTGCAGTCGGCCGCACCTCGACGTTTCGCTCAACGCGCTCCACGCGCTGACCCAACGCTTCTCGGCCGAGGACGCCATCCGCGCGTTCCTGAATGCATTTCCGGAGGAGACGATGCGCGCGGTCGCAAAATGGTCGCGCGACCCGCATTACCACGTCCGGCGGCTCTGCAGTGAGGGTACGAGACCGAGGCTGCCCTGGTCACGGAGCATCGGGCTTGGCGCCGATGACACGATTCCGGTGCTCGACCGTCTGTTTGCAGACCGGACGCGATTTGTCACGCGCTCGGTCGCGAACCACCTGAACGACATCTCGCGCCTGCAGCCGGCGCTGGTGGTGAAGACCCTTCGGCGCTGGCGCGCGTCGGGGAAGCAGTCCCCGGACGAGATGGCGTTCATCATACGCCACGCGTTGCGCACGCTGGTGAAGGCCGGCGACGACCGGGCCATGGCGCTCATGGGCATTTCGCCGGGCGCTGCGGTACGGGTGTCGGACGTCAAGGTCTCCGCCCGCGTGCAGCTCGACTCCGCGCTGGAGTTTTCATTCACCTTGCGCGCCGCGGCACCCGGCGATGCAATCGTGGACTACGCCATCACATTTGCCGGGCCTTCAGGCCGCCCGGCCGCGAAGGCGGGCCGAAAAGTCTTCAAGCTCAAGCGGCTTGCGCTCGCGGGGAACACGGCGGTCAGGGTGGCGAAGCGCCACCCCATGCGGAGCGGCATGACCACGCGCACGCTGCACCGCGGCAAGCACCACTTGGCGATCCAGGTCAATGGGCGCGTGGTCGCCGAACGCCAGTTCCGGTTGGTGTAGCCGTTTGCGGGGTAACCGGTACATGTCGCGCTCGCGCCGTAACGGTGTACGAACGCGAACCGTCGCGCGGATCTAAGGCTCGGGTGCGGTCGTGTCGCCCGCGCCGAGCGCGCGTTGCATGCGCACGCTGTCGAGCCATCGGCCGAACTTCCAGCCGACGGACTTGAGCACGCCCGCGTGCGTGAAACCCGCGCGCTCGTGCAGCGCGATGGACGCCGCGTTGGCGCTGTCGCCGATCACGGCGATCATCTGGCGGCAGCCGATGCGCTCGCACTCGTGCAGGAGTGCGGCGAGCAGGGCGCGTCCGACGCCCCGACCAACCAAATCGGCCCGTACGTAGATCGAATCTTCGGCCGTGAACCGATACGCGCGCCGCGTACGGTACACGGTCGCGTAGGCGTATCCTGCGAGATCGCCATCGAGTTCCGCAACGATGTACGGCATACCCTCGTCGGCGACATGCGCGGCGCGCCGGCGCATCTCGGGCTCAGCGGGCGGTTCGAGCTCGAACGACGCCGACCCGTGCAGCACATGGTGTGCGTAGATCGCGGCGATGGCCGGGAAGTCGCCGTCGCGGACGGGGCGAATCGTCGGGGCGGGCCGCATCCGAATAGGTTAATCGAATCAATCCACTCATGAACCACGCCATGACACTCACTCGCCGCTCGGTCGCTGTCGTATTCCTCGCGGTCACGTCGCTCGCCAACCTGGCGCAGGCCCAGTCGGATCCTTCGCTGCTCACGGTGGAGCGGATCTTCAATACGCGCGATTTCCGCGGGCAGGGGTTCGGGCCCGTGCGGTGGCTCGACGACAGTACCTACACGACGGACGGCCAGACCGCCGGCGTTCCCGGCGCCGCGCTCGCGTCGGTGCATGCCCCGACGGGCCGCGGCAGCATGCTGGTCAGCGACGCGATGGTGACCCCCGCCGGCGCGAAGGAACCGCTTGCGATCGAGGAATACGAGTGGAATGCCGATCGCTCGAAGCTGTTGATCTTCACGAACAGCGCGCGCGTGTGGCGCGGGAACACGCGCGGCGACTTCTGGGTGCTGGACCTCACGACGAAATCGCTGCGCCAGCTTGGCGGCCCCGCCGCGAAGGCGAAGCCGTCCACGCTCCAGTTCGCGAAGTTCTCACCGGATGGCCGCCGCGTCGCCTACCTCCGCGAGAACAATATCTATGTCGAACCGGCGGCGGGCGGGCCGATCCTCGCGCTCACGCGCGACGGGTCGAAGACGACCATCAATGGCACCTTCGACTGGGTGTACGAAGAGGAACTGGGCGTTCGCGACGGATTCCGCTGGAGCCCGGACGGGACCCGGATCGCCTACTGGCAGCTCGACACGCGCGGCGTGCGCGACTTCCTGCTGCTCAACAACACGGACTCGCTGTACTCGTTCGTCACGCCGATCCAGTACCCGAAAGCCGGCACCACGAACTCGGCGGCGCGTATCGGCGTGGTGAGCGCGACGGGCGGCGCGACGACCTGGATGCGGATTCCCGGCGACCCGCGCAACAACTACCTGGCGCGCATGGACTGGGCGGCGAACAGCAACGAGCTGGCGATCCAGCAGCTGAACCGCCGGCAGAACGAGAACACGCTGTGGTTCGGGACCGCGCGCACGGGCGAAGTGCGCCGCGTCCTGGCGGACCGCGACAGCGCGTGGATTGACATCTACGACGATCACGTCAGCTGGGGGCCCGGGCCGTCGCTGCACTGGACGGCGGACAAGACGAAGTTCATCTGGGTCACCGAACGCGACGGGTGGCGGCACGCGTGGATGGTGGACCGGACCGGGAAGATGGACCTCGTCACGAAGGGCGCGTACGACGTGATGAAGGTCGTGCGCGTGGACATGGCCGGCGGCTGGCTCTACTTCCACGCCTCGCCCGAGAACGGTACGCAGATGTTCCTGTGGCGCACGCGGCTGGACGGCACGGGCAGCGCCGAGCGATTGACGCCGGCGGGTGTCGGCGGGAATCACGACTATGATGTCTCGCCGGGCGGGCAGTGGGCGATCCACACCGCGAGCGCCTGGGGCTCGCCGCCGGTCACGAACGTGGTGCGGCTGCCGTCGCACGCCGTCGCGCGCACCATCGTCTCGAACGACTCGCTGAAGGCCCGGCTCGCCACGCTGAAGCACGCGCAGACCGAGTTCTTCACGGTGGACATCGGCGTAGGCAAGCCGCTCGATGCCATGCTCATGAAGCCGTGGAACTTCGACCCGTCGAAGAAATACCCGGTGCTCTTCTACGTGTACGGAGAGCCGTGGGACCAGACGGTGCGGGACATGTACCTGGGTTCGCGGTATCTCTGGCACACGATGCTCACCCAGCAGGGCTACATCGTGGCGAGCGTGGACCAGCGTGGGACCCCGTCGCCGAAGGGACGCGATTGGCGCAAAGCGGTGCTCGGGCAGATCGGTGCGCTGCGCGTGCGCGAGCAGAGCGCGGCCGCGAGGATCATCGGGCGGCGGCCGTATGTGGACTCCACGCGCATGGCGGTGTGGGGGTGGAGCGGCGGCGGGTCGTCCACGCTGCTCCTCATGTTCCGCGCGGCCGATGTCTTCAAGGTCGGCATGTCGGTCGCGCCCGTGGCCGATGTGCGCAACTACGACACGATCTACCAGGAGCGCTATGTCGGGCTGCCGCAGACGGACAGCGCGGCCTACCACGATGCATCGGCGATCAACTACGCCGATGGACTCAAGGGCAAGTTGCTCCTCGTCCACGGGACGGGCGACGACAACGTGCACTACCAGGGCACGGAGCAGCTGATCAACAAGCTGGTGTCGCTCAACAAGCCGTTCACGATGATGGCGTACCCCAATCGCACGCACGGCATCTTCGAGGGGCGCAACACGAGCGCGCACCTCTACAACCTGCTGATGACGTACCTCAAGGAGAACCTGCCGCCCAACCCGCAGGCGAGCGTGGTGCCGTAGCGAAGCCGTATTCGCGCCAGCGGGAGGGGACGAATCCTCGGCCGCTAGAATGACAACTGGATCCCCGAGGTGAACACGCGGTCGGTGGTGCCGAACTTTGCCGGCGGGCGGCTGTTGTACTGCACCAGGTACGCCACCTTGAGGTTCACGCGCGCCGAGATCGGGGCGACGAGCACGGTCTCGGAGTTCAGGCGATACGCACCGGATTCCTCGAGGTTCGGCATCCACTCGGCGTTCTGCCCGATATACGTGTTGGCCTTGAAGGTGTGGCGATAGGCCGCGGCGACCCGCGCGGCCGGTGACGATTCCGATGTGCCGTCCGTATTCACTTGCTGGGTCAACACACCGCCGCCGTCCAGCGTGAGCGTGTCGGGTCCCGTCGAGAGGGGCCGCCACTGGATGCCGAGCAGTTCGTCCGTGCGGCGATTGAACCCGGCGAAGGCATTGCGCTCGTATGTGGCGGCCGCGAACGCGCCAACGCGGCCGTTGAACGCGTATTCCGCGCGGGAACCGATGCGCAGCTGATTCGCGCTCTCCACGCCCTTGGTCTTGCCGTACACGTACGCCAGCGCCTGGCTGAGCGTCCACGGGCCGCGCGACGCGGAAAACTTGTCGCCAAAGCTGATGGTCGTGACGTCGGTGTTGCCGGTGGAGCTCACGAAGCCTGCGTCCACGGTGCCGGCACGCTTCCACGCCGCTGGCGCGGCCGGAGCGCCTTGTGCGTCGGCGCGCAGCGACGCCGTCAGGCTGGCGGCAACGATGGCGGCGAGCGTGACGGCGACAACCACGCGGTGTTCCATGAATGGGCGGCCAACGGGCATGCGGTCGGTTCTCCAGTGATGTGCTGGTGAGGTTGCCGCGCGAAGTGTAACGTGAGGGCGCACGAAACCCACTGGAGCCACACTCATGCGACGAATCGCATTCCCTGCCGCTGCACATCTTCTCGCCGCCGTCACCGTCGCCCTGTCGGTGGCCGCGGCGCCGTCGGTGGCACAGCAGGCAGCGACCGCGGGTACGCCCCTCAACTTCAACGGACTCGCCGCCGGCCCGTACCGCCGCCTCGTGATCCAGAACGCGATGGTGATTCCCGGGCACGGCGGCCCGGTCGCCGGTCCGTACGACATCGTGATCGAGGGGAACACGATCACGCAGATGATCCCGTTCGACCCGGTCGCGGCCGAACGGCGCGGCAACACGCAGCGGCCGACGGGCGACCGCGTGATTGACGCGACCGGCAAGTACGTCATGCCCGGGATGATTGACCTCCACGCGCATATCCGTACGCAGCCGATGGAGATCGAGTACCCGTACTATCTCAAGCTCGCCCACGGCGTCACGACCATGGTCAACGCGGCGGACCGAGGCGTGGACAGTGCCCTGGCGCAGGCGCGGCTCTCGGCGGAGAACAAGATCCTGGCGCCGCGCATGTTTCCGCTCACGACGTGGGGAAGCGCGACACGGTTCCCGCGTGAGGTGCTCGAGGACCCTTCGCGGGCGATGGAGGTCGCGCGGGCGATGCGCGAGGCCGGGCTGCGCGTGATCTCGATGGATGCCTGGGGCTTCAACGCCGAGCTGGTGGGCGCCATCGCGAAGGCGGCGAAAGCCAACGGCATGATCACGAGCTTTCACATCCCGCCTTCGACGATCGCGGTCGTGAATGCCGTGAAGGCGGCCTGCCTCGGCATCACCATGATCGAGCACCACTACGGGTACGCCGAGAGCGCCCTGGACCGGACCACGCAGGATTTCGGTCGCGAGTATGAGTTCGGCAACGAGAACATGCGATTTCGGTACGCGGGCAAGGTGTGGACCGAGACGAATCGCGAGCGGCTGCTGGGCCCGGTCGTGGATTCACTCGTGAAGTGTGGCGTGACGATGCTGCCGACACGCGTGGTGTACGAGGCCAACCGCGACGTGGTCCGCGCGACCAGCCTGCCGTGGCACCAGAAGTACACGCACCAGGCCTTGCTCAACTGGAACTACCCGAACCCGGCGTTCCACGGGGCGTTTCACTTCGACTGGACCAGTGACGACGAGTACTACTGGCAGGCCCAGTATGAGCTCTGGGGGAAGTTGATCTTCGAGTTCAACAAGCGAGGCGGGCGCGTGGCCTATGGCACCGATGACAACTACATCTGGGCCACGCCGGGCTTCTCCACCGTCCGCGAGCTGCAGCTGCTCCGCGAAACGGGCATGCATACGCTGGAAGTCGTGCGTTCGGCGACGAGCGCGAGCGCGGCGACGCTCGGTGAGCCGCGGCTCGGGCTGGTTCGCCCGGGGTACCTGGCCGACCTCGCGATCGTGGACGGCAACCCGATCTACAACCTCAAGTTCCTGTACTCGTTCGGCGACCTGATGCTGGACAAGGCCGGCAAGATGGTGCGCACCACGGGGATCGTGCACACGATCAAGGACGGCATCGTGATCGAGAATGCCAAGCTGATGACCGAGGTCGAGAAGATGGTCGCGAAGTCGAAGCGAAACGTGTCGCCCACCAACGTCATTTCCGCGCCGTTCGTCCCGCCGCGGCCGTAGGGCGGACAAAAGCCCCTGCCGCGCGGAGGCCCGTAGAGGCCGCGCGGCAGGGGCCGTGTCATCGTGACGGCTACATGCCGTGTCGCTGGCACTCCTCCGAGATTTCCCGCTTCGCGCGTCGGTCGTCCGCGATCGTGTTCCAGAAATCGTTGAGGAACTCGCGCGAGGACTTTACGCGATTGGGCGCGATACCGGGGATGTTGTCGTAGATCGCGTCAATCTTCGCGCGCTGGGCCTGGAACAGGGCGAACACCGGCTTCCACTCCTCGACCGGCTTGCACGGCCCGCGGTGGAGTCGCTCGGTCACCCGCTTGATCCGAAGCCGTGCATCGGGGAACGCGTATCGTGGGTTCACGAGGCCCGACCAATCGAAGTCGTACGCCACCGGGTACAACGCCTGGCTGGTGGAGTCGCGCATCAGCACGATGTTGTGCAGCCCCGCGATCGACGCGTCGGTGTTGCCGACCATGTACGAGAACAGCATGCTGATCATGAGCTGTTTCTGGTCCACGTCGTCGAAGAGCGCGCCGGTCTGCTCGAAGATCTTGAGCTTGTTGTCGCGCGCCATCTCATCGTCGTCCTCGATGAAGAACGCCCACGACGTCACGTCCGGTGTGGCCTTTGCGGAGTCCTTGTAGGTGATCCGCGCCAGCCGCGTCCGGAAGTGCAGCGGACTGACGAGCTGGTAGGCCTTGTACGCCGCGTATTCGGCGAGGATGTACTGCTCGTAGTCGGCGTTTCCGGGCTTGCAGCTGGTGGTGATCTTGAGGCGCTGCAATCCCTGGAAGAGCGTGTTGTTCACGTCGCGCGTGCGCGCATCCCAGCGGATTGGCGGGAAGTCGCAGTTGCGCTGCTGGCGGCGGAAATGTCCGCGCGCCCGGAGCGTGACCGGGACGTTGACCTCCGCGCCGGCCGAGTCCTTGTAGGTCATCACGGCGCCGTGCGGATTCAGCTTGAGCGAGTCGCGTTCGCGGACCAGCGAGCGGAGCGACGTCGTGAAGGTCACCTCGACGGGCGCCTCCGAGCGAAAGAGTCGCTGGGCATCGGCCGGCGGCGCGGCGGCGAGCATGCTCGCGGCGATCGCGAGCGACAGGGTTGGTGCGGCGAAACGTCCGGCTGGCATCAGGCCTTCGTGGGTTCTACTGTTTCATCTCCACATTTTGCACGAGTCCGCCCGGCACCGCGCGCAGGATCTCCTTGATCACGCCCGGTGTCACGGACTCCAGCGGGGCGACCGAGTACTCGAGGACGCGGGTCCCGTCGCTCTCCTTGGTCTTGCCGAGGTACTTCCAGCGCGCGAAGAGTCCGGCAAACTGCGGCTCAGCGGCCTTGCGGGTCGCGTCCACTTCGGTGCAGCGGAGGCGCAGCATGTACTCGGCCAGCGGCATGGCCTCGTCACCCATGTCTTCGGCGACGCGCTTGCGCCGGCGCCACGCACGGTCTGCGAGCGCCTCAAGTTGTTCCGGCGCGAGTTGGTCGAGCACTTCCTCGTCGAGCTTTGCGACGAACATGCCGGTGCGGTTCGCGGTCTCCAGTGCGCGTTCGAGCGACTTCTCGGCGCGGCGACCCTCAAGCGCGGCGGGCATGCGGCCGAGATCACTCTGCCAGAGCCAGACCGCGAGGGCGTTGTACATCATCGACAGCACCCACGCGACGGGCGGCGACACGGCGGCGGCCATGCCGATGCCGGTCACGACAAAGATGTTGGCGGCGTCCTTGGTGTCGTCCAGCGTCGTGCGGAAGCGCACGGCGGCGACGATCCCGCCGAGCGAGAACGCCAGTGCGATCGAATGCTTGACCAGGACGACGATGCCCGCGACGGTGAAGGGCAGGATGATCAGCGTCTGCACGACCGACTGCTGATACCCCTTCTTGTTGCGGGTCAGCGTGTACACCCAGGCGACGGGCAGTGCGGTGACGAACGCCGTGACCATGGCGACGATGGCGGGAAGCGCCGTCGGCGGGGGTGGCGCGTCCGCCGCGGCGCTCGCGTCCGCGCGGGACCCGCCGGACAGGAGGAAGTCCGAGAGCGCGGCGCCGTCCGTGGTGGCGAGCGCGCCCCACGCGGACGGCGCGTAGGACCGGAGCAGCCATGCGATCGTGCCGGCAAGCGCGTAGTACGTCACCACGCGCAGCGGGACGTTCGTGGCGAACGGCGAGCGATTCCAGTCGAGCAGGCGCATCAGTTCGCCGCCCCGGCGGCGGGTGCCGCGGCGCTCCAGCGCGCGATGACGCGCTTGAGGCCGTCGAGCTCGATCGGCTTTGTCGCGAAGTCGTTCATGCCGGACTGCATCGCGCGCTCCTTGTCCTCGGCGACCGGCGCTTGCGTCGGAGCGAGGCGATGGACTGCTTCAGTTCATCGTCCGCGAGGAGTTCCGGCTTGATGTGGTCGGGCCGTTGCGCCCCGAAATGCGGGAGGGCACCGCTGGGTCCGGCTGTTCCGCCGCTCGATCTCAAGGTTCCCCTGTCCGGCGCCATGGGAACACAATACATGCGTCCGGCGGTATTTCCAGTCCCGGGGCGACCGGCTGGGCCTCAGTATTGCTCGGGATACCGCGCCATGCTGGCGGAAAAACGGGCCCCGAACCTCGTCAGGGCCTCGTCCGGAGATTCGCCCGGATCCTCAGCGGGGAAAAACCTCACCGTTCGCGTCGAGTAGTCCAGCGCGACCGGGACGATCGGGACGCCTGCGCCGTGTGCGACGTGGAAGAATCCGGTGCGCCACTTGGGGAGCTTCTTGCGCGTGCCCTCCGGCGAGAGCGCGAGCAGCATCGCATCCGCCGAGCGGATAGCCGCGACGGTTTGGTCCACCACGTGGTGCGGCGACGAGCGATCCACCGGCACCCCGCCGATGAGCCGCATGAAGGCGCCGACCGGCCCGCGAAAGAGCGAATACTTCCCGAGGAACGACGCGCGAAGCCCAAGCGCCAGCCGCGCGGCGAGGGCGATGAAGAAGTCCCAGTTCGACGTGTGCGGCGCCACGATGATCACGGCCTTGGCCACGTTCGGTACGTCGCCCGCGAACCTCCAGCCCAGCAGGCGCATGGCCATGCGTCCCACGGCCCGGAGCACCGCTCCGCCTTCGCGCGGTACGGCGGGGCCCAGCTCGGGGACGGCCAGCTCGCGGCGCTGGGGCTTCAGGAGTGCGACTCCAGGTTCGCGGCAAATACGCGAAGCGTGCTCAAGTACTCGCTGGCCGCGTCGGCCTGCTTGACTTGCGCGAGCATGGCGGGCCAGACGCCGGACGTCTCCAGCATGTGGGTCAGCGACATGGTCTTCAGGGTCTTGCCGGGAATCGAGTCGAGGTGCGCGCCGATGCGGGGGAAATCACCCATCGTCGCCGCCAAGCGCGCCGCGCCGGCGAACGTCAAGCCGCCCTCGAGGCCGACCGCGAGCGTCCAGGCGAATCGCGCGCGTCGGATGCTCTCCATCCGCTGCGCGAGGGAATACACGAGCGAAACGGGAATCCCGCCGAACGAGTACATCGCCACGACCCACGCGATGATCGCGGCCGAGTAGTACGGCGTTCCCCGGTCCCAGAGCAGCGGATAGGGAATCACGAATGCGGCAACCACGCCGAGCGCGATCGGCGTGCCGAGCCATCCCCGGACGCGAGCGAGGCGATTGAAATCGTTGAGGTGGTACTCGGACAGCAGCCGCAGCGAATCGCCGAGCGTCCCGTATCCTTCACCGGCGCCCAGGAGCAGCTGGTCAATGGCCGGGAACAGGTCCGGCCGGAGCTTGACCGAGACCGCGAGTGGCCGACCCTTGGCGATGCCATCCAGCAGGTGCTGCCGAGCGGCCTCGAGCGCGGGTAGGCGTGACGCCTCCATCTGCGCGAGGGACTCCGGAATGTTCTTGAACGTCCGCAGCGCCACTTCCCACGACCGATAGAAGTCGGACCTGAGGCGGATGTGGTCGAGGCGGCGAAGCGCGCCGATCAGCGTAACGTTCACGGGGGAAAGTTACAAACCTTGGCGCGGGCGCGGTTGTCCCACCGGCATTGCAGTCCGCGCACTCGCAACTCGCCTGAGGACGTCCATGATGAAATCGGTTCTCGGAAGGACCCGCGCCGCTGGCACGCGAACCCCGCGGCTCCCGGCCCGGGCCGTCTATGCGGCCACCATTCTCGGCGTGCTTGCCGGCGCCCCCGTCCGCGTGTCGGCGCAGTCCGTGCCCGCGACCCCGGCTCCGGCGTCGGCGCAGGTCGCGGGACGCTACTCGGTCGATGTGTCCTATGGCGGGCAGGCACTCAACGTGCTGATGTCCCTGTTCAAGCGAGAGGACGGGACGTACGGGGGCAGCGTGTTGGCCGACCAGCCGCCGGAAATCCCGCTGGCGAACCTGAAGGTTGAAGGCGCCAAGGTCACCGCCACCATGCCGACGCCGGACGGCGTGACGGTCACGATGGAGTTCACCGTGACCGGCGACGAGCTTACTGGGACATGGAAGGGGTCGAACGGAGATGGCTCGACGATAAAGGGTCGCCGGATCCCGTAGCGGCCGGTTCCGGCGTGAAGTCCTCGCCGGGGTTCACGAACTGGTCGCGCTCCAGCTGATACTGCTTGTCGTAGAGCTGGCGATACCTGCCGTTCAGCGCGAGGAGATCGGCATGCGAGCCGCGCTCGACGATTTCGCCGTTCTCGAGGACGAGGATCTGGTCGGCGCTCGTGATGGTGGAAAGTCGGTGCGCGATCACGAAGGTGGTGCGGCCCGTACGGAGCGCGCGGAGTCCCTCGCGAATATGCTGCTCGGCCTCGGAGTCGAGGCTGGACGTCGCTTCATCGAGGATCAGGATGCGCGGGTCGGCGAGGATGGCGCGCGCGATCGCCACGCGCTGGCGCTGCCCGCCGGACAGCTTCACGCCGCGTTCGCCGACGACGGTGTCGAAGCCGTCGGGAAACTGGGCGACGAACTCCTCGCAGTGGGCGACCCTGGCGGCCGCGCGGACCTCATCCATCGTCGCGCCCGGCCGTGAGAACGCGATGTTCTCCGCGATCGTTCCGTCGAACAGGAAGTTGTCCTGCAGGACGACGCCCAGCTGGCCTCGGTAGTCGCGCAGGCGGATGGCCGCCAGGTCGCGGCCGCCGACCAGGATACGGCCGCGCAGGGGCCGTGCGAATGCCATGATGAGCGAGATCAGCGTGCTCTTTCCCGATCCGCTCGAGCCCACGAGCGCCGTGGTCGTCCCTTCGCGCGCGACGAACGAGACGTCACGGAGGACCGGGATGCCTTCGCGGTATTCGAACCACACGCCTTCGAACGCGATGTCGCCATCAGCGACCGGGAGCGGCGCGCGCGTGGCATCGCCGTCGTCCTCGGTGGGCGTCTGCATGATCTCGCGGATGCGGTCGAGCCCGGCAAAGGCCTCCGTGATCTGCGTGCCGATGCTGGCCAGCTGCATGACGGGAATCGTGACGAGCGCGATGAAGAACACGTACATGATCAGGTCGCCGAGCGTCATCCGCCCCGCGATCACGTCGCGCCCGCCGATCATCGCGATCAGCAGGTACACGATCCCGATGAACACGATGCCGAACGTCGTGACGGCCGAGGTGCCGGTGATCGTGCTGGCGATGTTCCGGAAGAGCCGGTGCGCGCCGCGCGTGAACACGACCTCTTCTCGCTTCTCGGCGGTGTACACCTTGACGACGCGGGCGCCGCCGAGGGCCTGGCCCAGGCGGCCGGAGACTTCCGCGTAGATCTTGCTCCGCTCACGGAAGGCCGGCCGGAGGCGCTTGAACGCGTACGCCATCACGCCGCCGAACATGGCGAGCGCCAGCAGCGTGGACGACGTGAGCTTCCAGTTCAGCCAGAACAGGAGCCCCAGCGCGATCGAGCCCGTGACCAGGCTGCCGATGAGCTGCACGATTCCGGTTCCAACGAGGTTCCGCACCCCCTCGGCGTCGGACATCACGCGCTGGATCAGGATGCCGCTCTGGGTGGAGTCAAAGAAACTCACGGGCAGGCGCAGGACGCGGGCGTGCACCCGACGCCGGAACTCCGTGATGGCCCGCTGTCCCGCGAGGCTGACCACCTGGGCGATGGCGAACGACGTCGCCGCCTGCACCACCGTGGCCGACGCGACGGCGATCGCGATCATCGGGATCAGGTCCGCGCGCTGCTTGCCGACGACCTCGTCAATCAGCCATTTCGATGACGCCGGAAGCACGAAGCCGGCGGCCCGCCCGATCAGCATGAGCACCATGCCGAGCGCGAGCGGCGTCTTGTAGCGGCGCAGCAGCTGCCGCGTCTCCGCCCACGCGTTGGAGTAGTTGATGCCCTTCTTCTTCCTTGGCTCGCCTGGCGCAGTCACGCGGTAAAGCTAGCGGTGTGGCGCTGTCGCAAGTGTCAGGAAATGAAGCGGGCCGGAGCGATCGCTCGCCCCGGCCCGCCGTCCAACGGGGTGGCCGATTCGCCCTAGAAGCTCCAGGCCAGCCGCGTCATCATGAGTCGGCCGATCGGCGCGGTCCCGACAAACGTCGGCAGGTTCTGGTTGTTGATGTTCTGGATGGAGACCGACCAGGTCACCTTCTCCTTCACCGGGAGCCGCCACGACGCGCTGAAGTCGAACAGCGTCTGCACCGGGACGTCCGGGTAGAGCTTCGTGCCGGTCGGGTTCGGCGGGATGCCGAGCGAGTTCAGGAGGCCTGAATTGACCGGGAACGTATCGGAGTAGCGCGTGCCGAACTCCCACCCGAAACCCCTGGCTTCATCGGTGTACTTGATGTTGCCGGTGGCGCGGTGCTTCGGCGAGTTCGACATCAGCGGGTTCACGCCGCCGACTTCCGGGAACACGATCTTGCCCTGGTTCGAGTAGGTCGCCGCCAGCAACCACCTGTCGTTGACCTGCCAGTCCGCCGCGACGTCGTATCCACGCACGTCGATCGAGCCGATGCCGGACGTATACGTCGCGATGATGGACTGGTCGACGGCGAGCTTCGCGTTGTTGAGCGCGACGGCGCCCTGCGGAAGCGCGGCCATGACGGTCGCCAACGCAGTGGCCGCCTGGCCGGCCTGCGCCTGGGCGGTGGCCGCGGGAACACCTTGCGCGATCAGCGCGCCTGCGATGCTGGCGCCGAGGTAGCCGCCCAGCGTGGCCGGGTCGTAGAAGACCAGCGGGTTCAGCTGGCCGATCGGCGAGCCGACGTCACCGCGGATCTGGTACCAGAAGTCGGCCGCGAGGCGGACGCGCTCCTTGATGATCGCCTTGTAGCCGATTTCCCACGTGTTGTTGAACGACGGCGTGAGCGGGCCGGCGTCGCGGACGTTCGCGGCGGGAACCGCCGCGGAGCCGATCCGGAGCACCGTGCCGATGTTCGTCGGCGTCGGGCGCAGGGCCGAGAGGATCGGCGACATCTGGTTTACGAGGCCGATGAAGCCGGCCTTCTGCGCCGCACCGCCGAACGTCGCGGCCGGCAGGGCGGCCGCGATCGTGGCGAGCTGCGAGACGAAGCCGGGGAAGGCGTTCGCCGCAGAGGACGAGAGCGGCGTGGCCGGACCGCCGGCGACAAACGGCGAGCGCATGCAGAGCCCGACGTTGATGGTCGCATCGCAGCTGCGGTTGAACTGCCATCCTTGCTTCGCCGGGTTGCCGATCGCGCGGAGCGCGAAGCCAGGGGCCTGGTTCGGGTTCGACACCTGGTCGAGGAAGAACGAAAAGCTGGCCGGGGAGTTGAACGCGCGGCTGAAACTGGCGCGCCACGTCGTATTGGCGTTCGGCTTATACGTGGCCGCGATGCGCGGCGAGAACTGGATACCCGTCAGCCGGTCGTTCTGGTCGGCACGCATCGCCGCGGTGAGTTCCACGGCATCGGTGAGCGGGCGCGAGCCCTGGATGTACGCGCCGTTTTCGTGAATGTCCGTGCCGCCCTCGTTGCGCCCGAAGATCGTGCCTTCGGAGCGCGGCTGGGTCGAGATGTAGTCGAGGCCGGAGACGAGCTTCCAGCCGGCGAAGTTGAAGGCCTGCTGGACCTGGCCGACGAGGACGTTCGAATTGTCCACGACCGGGATGCCGGTCCGGAGGTAGTACGACCCGTCGAGATCGGTCGGCGAATCGTTGCCGGAGCTGCTGCCGTTCCAGAAGACCTGGGCAAAGAAGTTCTTGTACTTGAAGCGGTCCTGGAAGTTCATGTAGGTCCAGTTCTTCGCCTGCGCCGCGCCGAACGCGGTGGTCACCTCGATACCGCTGCCGAACTGCGTGTAGCCGGCCGTCATGATGTTTTCCATGTCGGGGTTCGGCTTGTAGTCGAGGCGGGCTTCGCCGGAAGAGCGGCGGAGGCCGAAGTCGCGCACGAGCGGCTTGCCCGCGCGGCCGGCCGGTGCCACGCTCGGGAACGTCGCCGGCTCGTTCGGGTCGTTGTACTTGAAGTCCTCGGCGGAGAAGTACTCGCCCGAGAGCTTGTAGCCGAACTCCTTGTTCGCGCCGAACACGCCGGCGTGGCGGCCCGACACCTTGAAGAGCGACTGCGTGCCGCCTTCCATCGCGAGCGTGGTGCCCTGCGACGTGAAGGGCGACTTCGTGAGCACGTGCAGCACGCCGTTGGCCGAGTTCGGCCCGTAGAGCGACGACGCGGGGCCGTTCAGCACTTCGATGCGGTCAATGTCCTCGCGCGTACCCGTGTACAGCGCGGGAATGTTCGCCCGAAGCGATGGCACTCCGGCGAACCGATAGTCCTGCAGGTTCAGCATCGCGCCCGAGAACGCGTTGTTGAATCCGCGCGAGACGATGTTGCTCTGCAGGATGCCGCCCTGCGAGACGCTGATACCGGGCACCGACTTGAGCAGCGATGACAGGGTCGGGGCCGGCTTGTTCTCGAAGGACTCCGAGCTCACCACCGCGATGGAGGCCGGAATGTCGAGATCCTTCTGCGGCGTCGCACCGCGATTGGCGGTGACCGACACGGTCTGGAGCTTGGTCGAGATGGCCGTCATCGCGACGTCGAGCGTCGTCGCGCCGCGCACCGCGACGCCCTCGATACGGCGCGCCGCGAACCCGATGTTCATCACGACGACGGTATAGGTGCCGTCCACGAGCCCGGCGACGCGATAGCTGCCGTCCGCGGCGGCGTCCGCCCGCCCGGCCACGGTCAGTCCCGAAATGACTTGTACCTTCGCGCCGCCAACGGGCGCGTTGCTCTCAGCGTCGGTCACCTTGCCGGAGAGGGTCGAACTCTGGGCGAACGCCGTGGTGGCGAACGCGACAAAAGCGAGCGCTGCCGTCAGAAGGCCTGCGAACCGTCGGGCCATGGGCACCTCGAGGAGGTCGAATGTCTGCCGGCACCGGCGGTGCCGTGCGGCCGTCGGCGATAGGCTAACCGGCGGCTGGGTAAAAACTTGGCGTTGTCGCGGTCAAAGGCAAGACTCACCCGGAAACGAAAACGCCCGGCGCGAACTGGCCCGGGCGTGTGGCAGCGACCGCGGTCCGCCTAGTCCGCGCCCGACACCGCCGCGGAATCCAGCGCGACCACGCGGCGCACGCCGCGCATGCGAAGGCCCGTGTACTCCATGATGGGCGTCTCGACCACCTGCTTCGAGGTGGACGACGCGTGGATCATCATGCCGTCGCCGACATAGATGCCGATATGCGAGATCCGGGTGCTGCGGAGCTTGCTGAAGACGATCAGGTCGCCTGGCTGCATGCTGGCGGTGTCGTGCGGTACGGGATCGCCGAGCCGCGCGAGCATGGCCGAGTTATGGGGGAGCGACACGCCGAGTTTCGCGAAGACGTAGCGGACCAGTCCGCTGCAGTCCACGCCGCGCTCGGGCGTCTCGCCGGCCCACTTGTACCTGATGCCGAGCAGCGCCCGCGTGTTGTGCACGATCGAATCGCGCTGTCCTTCGCTGAACCGGGCGAAGGGGCCTGTTCGGTTCACCGGGCGGGCGGCGATCGCCGCGACCGGACCGCGCGCCACGTTGGCCTTCGCGGTCGGCCGTGTCCCGGCCTGTGCGCCAGCGTCCGACGCCGCAAGGATCGCGGTTCCGGTCAGGGCGAGGAGGGCGAGGCGGCGGCGGCGCATGGGAACCGGAAAAATAGCCTTCACGGCCGCCGCCCGGAACCCTGCCGGGCGGGCGATTTTCCGGGCTAGCGGAGCCCGAGCAGCTTGTGCGTTTGCAGGGAGAGCCGCCACTGCGGGTTACGCAGGCACCAGTCAATGGCACGCGCAGTGAACGCCTCGCGCTGAGGCCCGTCCATCGGCTGCACGAACCAGTGCGTGAACTCGAGGTGCGCGAAGGCGTCGGGCATGGCGTGTTCCTGCGGAAACACGAGCTTGAGTTCGTTGCCATACCGGAGCGCGAGCGGCGCACCGGCCTTCGGGCTCACGGTAATCCAGTCAATGCCGCGCGGCGCAGGTTGCGTGCCGTTGGTTTCGACCGCCACGAAGAACCCGCGCGCGTGCAGCGCGGTGACGAGCGCTTCATCAACCTGCAGCAACGGCTCGCCCCCGGTGCACACGACCATGCGGTGTGGCGCGTGCGGGCCAGCGGCCGCCACCCACACGGCTTCAATGGCATCGGCGCATACCGCCGCATCGGCGAACTTGCCGCCGTCCGGGCCGACACCGACGAACTCCGTGTCGCAGAACTTGCACACGGCGTCCGCCCGATCCTCCTCGCGCCCGGTCCACAGGTTGCAGCCCGCGAAGCGCGCGAACACGGCGGGCCGGCCCGTGTGATACCCCTCGCCTTGCAGCGTGTGGAAGATCTCGCGAAGCGTGTACATCGGGGTCGGTCAGTGCGCGGACTGTGGGCGCGCCACGTATCGCGTCGGGTCGGGTACCCCGGCGCGCCGGAATCCGGCGGCGCGCAGCTGGCACGCGTCGCAGCGACCGCAGGCCGCGCCCGCGGCGTCGGGGTCGTAGCAGCTCGTGGTGGCGCCGTAATCCACCCCGAGCGATGCCCCAAGTGCCACGATCTCATGCTTGTGCATGTGCTGCAGCGGTGCATGCACCGTGAATGGTTGCTCGCCTTGCACGCCGGCCCGCGTCGCCAGGTTCGCCAGCTGCTCGAACGCGCGAATGAACTCCGGACGGCAGTCCGGATAGCCGCTGTAGTCCAGCGCGTTGACGCCGATGAACAAATCGGATGCGCCAATCACCTCGGCCCACGCCAAGGCGTACGCCAGGAACAGCGTGTTCCGGGCCGGCACGTAGGTCACCGGAATCTCCGCGGTAATCTCGGCATCGCCACGGTCCTTGGGCACGGCGATCGTGCGGTCCGTGAGTGCCGAGCCACCGAACGCACTCAAGTCCACGTGCGCGACTTGATGCCGCACGACCCCGTACGCGCGGCCGATGGCGAGCGCGCGTTCGACCTCGACCTCGTGGCGTTGCCCATAGCGAAACGTGAGCGCATTGACGCGCCAGCCGTCACGCTGCGCGAGCGCGAGCAACGTCGTCGAGTCGAGGCCCCCACTCAGGAGCACGACGGCGTCGCGGCCAGCGCCGAGCTTGCTCAACTGCGCCTCGAGTTCAGCACCAGGCGCGCCTACGCCTGGGTGTTCAGGCCGGCGACGATTTCCTTGAGTCGGCCGGCGCCTTGCAAGAGCGCGCCGGATGCCGCGCTCATTTCCTGGCAGGCCGCGCTCTGCTGCTCGGTTGACGCACTGACCTGCTCGGCGGCGGCCGCGTGTCCTTCGGCGGTGCGGGCGGCCTGTGACACCAGCCCCGACGCCGACTCCACGAAGTTCGCGTTGTCCGTCGCCGCGACGGTGACCGCCTGTGCGGCGGCCTTGGTGCGCTCGGCCGCCTTCATGATGGTGGCGAGTGCGGCGTCCACGTTTCCCGTGATCTGCTCGATCTCGCCGACCTTGGCGTGACCGGCCGCCATTGCCGAGGTGGCGGCGCCAACGCGAGTACCGACCACCGTCGTGAGCTGCACGACATCCTCGGCGGCGACGCGCGCCTGTTCCGCGAGCTTGCGCACTTCATCGGCGACCACGGCGAAGCCGCGCCCGGCGGCACCTGCACGCGCGGCTTCGATGGCGGCGTTCAATGCGAGCAAGTTCGTCTGCTCCGCGATCCGGCTCACGACCACGACAAACCGATTGATGTGGTCAATGGTGGCGTTCAGTTCCTGCACTTCGCCCGCGGCGCGGTCCACGGACCCGCGGATGTCGCCCAGGAGCGCCGTCCCGCGGGCAACCTCGTCGCGTTTTTCCTTCGCGGAGCGCTCGATGTCCTCGGCGAGCGCGCGGACCTCGGCCGCGCCGGTCCGGACGCCTCCGGCGCGTACGCGCATCCGGGCGAGCGACGCGTCCACGTCCTGCAGCGCCTGCACCTGCTTCTCCGCACCCTCGGTGACCTCGCCCATGGCGGCGGCCGTCTGGCCCGCCGCGACCGAAATCTGTTCGGCCGCCGACGAAAGCTGGTGTGCCGATTCCGACACATCGTTGGCGGTACTCGTCGCCACCGTGGCGACGCGCGAAAGCGAATCCGCCGTGGTGTTCATCGCCCCGGCGAGTTCGCGGAACTCGCCGGGCAGGTCCTCGCGCGTGCGTGAGCCGAGCCGTCCGTCCGCGAGGGCTCTCGCGTGCTCGACGAGGTGCCCCAGCGGGCCGCCGATGGATCGGAACGTGCTCAGGACGACCGCGCCGCCCATCACGATCGCGACCACGATGACGACGATGACGATCAATGCCCGGTCGTCGGCCGCCTCACGCAGCCGTCCGGAGACGCGCTGCATTTCGACGGCCCGCGAGGTGCCGAGCGTGGCAAGGTCCTTGAGCAGCTCGTCGCCGGCGAGCCCGGCCGAATCGGCCCGGGCCACGGCCTGCGCGAGCCGGCCTTGCTGGCGATGCTGGCGCGCCTCGTCGAAGAGGCGTTGCACGGCGAGCAAGTTGCGCTGGATCGGCAGCAGGATATCCGTGTCGCGCGAGGTCAGGTTCGGCGAGCCGGCGAGGTCCGCCTGGGCCGTGAGGGCGCCCGCCATGAGCGACTCGAACTGCCGCCAGGTCGCCGTGTCGCCATCGGCAATGAACCGCCTCCCGGCCACCAATGACTGCGAGCTGCTGCCCGCGAGACGCGCGTAGGCCTGCGCTTCCTTCCGCGTCGCGTTCAGCGAAGCGCTCATCTGGTCAGCCAGGGAGACGAGCGCGTTTCGGCCGGTGACGCCCGCCAGCACGAGCAGCAGGATCATCACCGAGAAGCCGGCGAGCAGGCGACCACGGATGGTGGAAAGAAACGCGCCGATGTTCACGGTGGGAATGTGCACGGCGCCGCGTCGGAGCGGAACCGACCGCCGCGCAGCCGCGTCAGCGCCGCGCCGACGGCTGCTGCTGCGTCAGGCAGTGCAGGGTGCCAAGCCCCCAGACAAGGTCCACGGCGTGTATCCCGACGACCTCGCGGCGCGGAAACAGCTTCGCCAGCGTGTCGAGCGCCACCCGGTCGGCCGGGTCGTTGAACGTGGGCACGATCACGACGCCGTTTGCGATGTAGAAGTTCGCGTAGCTGGCGGGGAGTCGCATGCCCTCCATCATCACGGCGCGCGGGAACGGCAGTACCACCACCTCGAGCGCGCGACCGCGCGCGTCCTTCGCGCGCCGGAGGCGTTTCAGGTTGTCCAGCGACCGCTTGTGGTTCGCGTCGGCCGGGTCTCGCTCGTGCGCGAGCACGACGACGCCGGGCGCGACGAACCGCGCGATGTCATCCACATGACCATGCGTGTCGTCACCCAGGCAGCCTTCGCCGAGCCAGATCGTGCGGCGGATCCCCAGTTCCTGCGCGAACAGCTGTTCGTATTCCGCGCGCCCGAGGCCCGGATTGCGCACCTGGACGCGCGACAAGAGCCACTCCTCGGTCACCAACATCGTGCCGCGGCCATCGGTCTCGATGCCACCGCCCTCGAGCACCACACGTCCACGGCCATCGGCACGCGTCGGCTGATGTGCGGGAATGCCCGTGAGCCGCGCGATACGAGGGCCGATAGTCAGGTCACGGCGGTAGTTGCGGTACTTCGCCCATCCGTTGAAGGCCCAGTTCACCCAGCGCACGGACCCGTCGCGCGCGTGGACGCCCGTGGGCGCGGAATCGCGGAGCCAGGTCCGGTCGGTTGGCAGGACATGCAGCCGGACATTGCGCGTTACGCCGTGCGCGCGAAGCGCGCGCTTCGCCATCCGCCGCACCGCGGGCGAGTGGCACAGGATCTCGACGCGTTCGTGCGCGGCGAGCACGCGGACGATTTCGGCGTACACCCACGGGATCGGGGCGAGCTTGCCCGGCCAGTCGTGTTCCTGGTGCGGCCAGGCGATCCAGGTGGCATCGTGCGGTTCCCACTCCGCGGGCCAGCGTACCGCCGATGTGCTCATCCGATCCAGCGATTCAGGATCGGGGCGTAGGCATCGATGCGGCGGTCGCGAAGGAAGGGCCAGTTGCGCCGCATTTCCTCGACCAGCGCGAGGTCGCAGGTGGCAATCAGCGTCGCGTTGGTCGTGCCGCCCTGCACGAGGTAGCGGCCGAAGGGATCGGCGACGAAGGAGTTGCCGAAGAACTCAAGTCCGTTCGTTCCGGGTTCCGGCTCGAAGCCGACGCGATTGACCGCGGCCACGAAGACACCGTTGGCGATCGCGTGCGCGCGCTGCGCGGTGCGCCACGCGTCCACCTGTGCCGCGCCCCAGTCGGCCTTCTCCGCCGGGTGCCAGCCGATGGCCGTCGGATAGAAGAGGATGTCGGCGCCGAGCAGCGCGGTGATCCGCGCCGCTTCCGGATACCACTGGTCCCAGCAAATCAACACGCCGATCGTGCCGTACCGCGTCTTCCACACCTTGAAGCCGCTGGCGGTGCCCTCGCCTTCGGTCGTCGCATCGCCCGGAGCGAAGTAGTACTTCTCCTCGAAGAGCGGGTCGTGCGGGATGTGCATCTTGCGATAGACGCCGAGCAAGGTGCCGTCCGCATCGATCACCGCCGCGGAGTTCCGGTACACGCCCGGCGCCTGCCGCTCATACAACGGTACGACGATCACCACGCTGAGTTCCGCCGCCAGCGCGCGCAGCGCCGCGGTGGTCGGGCCCGGGATCGGCTCGGCGAGGTTGAAATACTCCTGCTTTAGCGCCTTGCAGAAGTACGGCGCGTTGAAAAGCTCCTTCAGGCAGACGATCTGCGCGCCGTTGCCTGCGGCATCGCGGATGCTCGCGATGGTCCCGGCCAGTGTCTGGTTCGGGTCACCGGCGACGCCATCCTGGATCAGCGCGATGGTGACGGTGTGTCGGCGCGTACTGGCTTCCATAAGGTAGGAAAGGTCACCGACCGATCCGGCGGTGTCGAGTGGTGGCGCCCGGCTCCGGCGCCGAAACGTACGCGGGCGGCAATCGGATTCGATTGCCGCCCGCAGGGAGGTCCCGTGAACCGGATCGGCTACTTGGCGAGCGCCGCGGCGACGGCCTTTCCGAGTTCGTCGTACGAGTCCTGTACCAGCTCCCGGAACGGGCGCATCACGTGCGCAATACGACCGTCCTTGCCGACGACGAAGAGCACGCGCTGGTAGGACGTCCGACCAGCCGGCTGCACGTTGTACTGCGGGCCCAGGGTCCTGGCCGTATCGCTGACGAACGACACCGGGTACCCGGCCTCGCGGGCCCAGCTCGCCGTCGTGGTATCGGCGTCCACGCTCAGGGCGAACACCTGCACCCCTTTCCCACCGTTGAAGATCTGCGCGTACTGATCACGGTACGCGTTCATTTGAGCCGTTCAACCACTGGTGCGCGCTCTCGGGAAGAAAGCGAGCACCACTACCTGCCCCTTGAGGGCGGAAAGGTGAATAGGTTGAGCGAGCTTGCCGTCCTTGTTGCTCGCCGGAAGGGTAAAGTCGGGCGCGAGGTCGCCGACTTTCGGGCCGAGGTCGGCCGCGGGGGCTGGAGTCTGCGCGCGCGCGACCGTCGCGACCAGCGCGGCGGCGAACAGCGTCAGGACTCGGGGGGTACGCATGCGGGGGCTTCCTCCGATGCAGGGCGAAGGGGTGAAGTTTGCATCCCAGCGGACGGAACGCAACTTTCCAGACCAACCCTGAGAAACCGTGGGGACCGGCGGATGACAGGTAGTGAAGCGGATCGGGTGCTCGAGAAGCTGGCCAGGGACGTCGAAGCCGCGGTGCACGCGCTGTACCGCGGGGAGGTTCGGCAGCAGACGGCGAAGGCGCGAACGGAGGGAATCCTCCGCGACGCGCGACTGGCACTCAAGTCCGCCGTTGGCGCGGTCGGTGCCGAGTCGGCTGCGCCCGCTGCGACCTCACCGCGTCCGCCCGCGGCGTCGCCGGCGCTTCCGGGCGCGGCAATTGGCTGGAGCAAGGACGAGGGTGAGGCCGTGATGAAGTGCATCAATGCGTGGCTCCCGATGGGCCCGCCTCGCGATGCGCAGCCGGAGAGCAAGTGCATTGCGGCGGCGCGCGAACTGGCGCCCACGTGGGGCCAGCGCGAGCGCGCTCGCGAGGCCGTGCGCCGGCTGCTCCCATAAGACCGCCCGGTCCCGCACGACACCTGACGGATGGCACAAGACCCTCGCACCAGCTCTGACGCGCAGACCACGCCCGTCGGCGTGCGTACGACCTGTCCGCAGTGCGGCGTGCAGCTCGACGCGTTCACGACGACCTGCGGGTCCTGCGGCGCCGTGGTGACCGGCGGCGCCATGGATGCCGAGCGGATGGAGCGCGTGCGTACGCGCCTTCAGGAAGGAATCGGCGCGGGCTACCAGCTGGGCGACATGCTGGGGCGCGGGAACGACGATCTGGGCGGTCGGCGATGCATCCGTCGCACAGTGCACGATCGGAGCGGGGTGCACGCACACGCCGATCGGCACCGGCGCGCTCTACGGCGTCTGGGCGAGCGGTGCCAACAACGTGTGGGCGGTGGGCGCGGGCGGCCGGATCCTGCGGAACACGGGCACGGGCTGGAACGCGGTCACGAGTCCAACATCCCGTGCGTTGTATCGCGTGCACGGGAGCGCGCCCGACCACATCTACGCGGTTGGCGACAGCGTCATGCTGCAGTTTGACGGTTCTCAATGGGCGACCGTCAAGCTGGATAGTCAATTGTCGGACGCCCTGCGGTACGCCGGATCGGTGGCACCGACAAAAGCGGGGTTGTTCGTTCGGAGCAAGGACGAGTTCTATGTCGCTGGGAACCGGAGGATTGTCCGCTGGAACGGCTTCGAGTGGGACTCGTTCGCGCTGGGCAAAGAGCACCGCCCATTCGCAGCGCTGTCCATTGGCCCCAACGGATGCGGTCTCGCGGTGACCAACGCGGACAACATGCCACCGACACCCGCCGCGACCCTCGTTCGCGGCATCGGCCCGTCCGGATGCTTCAGCCAACCGATGGGGGCCCCGACCAGTTGGCCGTAGCGCTGACGACGCTATGCCGCGACTGGGTCAGGGCGCGACGGCCCTGATCGCTTTCGGCACGACGCGCACCGCGACATCGCGGTGCGCGAACTGGACGAGTTCGCCGTCGAGGTCGCAGCGCGGCGGGGATGAAAACGTGAACAGGTAGTTCGCGCGGCGCCGTGCACGCACGAGCCGGTGATGGATATGTGCGCCCCGGAGCGCGCGGAGGAACAGCGGCAGTCGCCAGAGTCCCGTGACGTTGCCGATGTGGATGCAATCCAGCATTCCGTCGTCCACACGGGCCTCAGGGGCAATGCGAAACGCGCCGCCGAACGTGGTGCCGTTCGAGATCACGAGCATCATGGCGAACCGGCTTTCGCCCTGCGTGCCGCCCTCGGTGAACGCGAACCCGGGGTAGCTGAACAACCGCTTGAGCGCCGCCGTCACGTACACGGCGCTGCCGCCCAGCTTGCCTCCGCGCAGCGTGTCCTCGAGGACTTCGGCGTCGAAGCCGAATCCGGCCACGTTGAGGAACCAGTGCCGATGCCCGCCGCTGTCAATGCATCCGGCATCCACCGGGCGTTCGCGGGATTCATCCGCCACCAGCGCGGCCATCGCCGCGGGGTTGAACGTCGGCGCGCCGAGGTTCTTGGCGAAATCGTTTCCCGTGCCGGCGCTGAGGAACGCGAGCCGCACGCGGGAGCCGGCATCGGCGTCGAGCACGGCGCTCGCGCAGCGGCCCCAGGTGCCGTCGCCGCCGAGTATGGCGATCGTGCCTGCGCCATCGGCAAGCGCGGCGCGAACGAGCGTGGCTTCGTCGCCCTGGCGTTCGGTCACGCGGACATCGGTGAACCCGCGGGCCGCGAACTCCGACCGCACGGCCGCCAGCGCTTGACCGCCGCGGCCGCGCCCGGAGGCGGGGTTGGCGATCACGGTGACTCGCGCCATGGGGAAAACCTACCGCGCCAGGTTCCTCAGCACGTAGTGCAGGATGCCGCCGTTCTTGTAGTAGTTCAGCTCTTCCGGCGTATCAATCCGGCTGCGGGCCTGGAACGTCTTCGCGGCGCCGGTTGAGCTGACGGCGCGAACCGTCAACGTCGTCCGCGGCGACATGGCATCGCTGAGCCCTTCGATCGTGTATGCCTCGAACCCCGTCAGTCCCAGCGACTGCCGGGTCTCGCCGTTCACGAACTCCAACGGCAGCACGCCCATGCCCACGAGGTTGGAGCGGTGGATGCGCTCGAAGCTCTCCGCGATCACGGCACGTACGCCGAGCAGCATGGTGCCCTTCGCAGCCCAATCGCGCGACGACCCCGTGCCGTATTCCTTGCCCGCGATGATCACCAGCGGCGTGCCCGCCTGTTGGTACGCCATCGCCGCGTCGTAGAACGACGTCGGCTCGGCGCCCTCCGTCGTCCGCGTCCACCAACCTTCCATGCCCGGCGTGAGTTCGTTCTTGAGCCGGATGTTCGCGAAGGTGCCGCGCATCATGACTTCGTGGTTGCCGCGGCGCGCGCCGTACGAGTTGAAGTCCTTCTTCTCGACGCCGAGCGACTTGAGCCACACGCCCGCCGGCGACTTCTCGGCGATCGAACCCGCGGGCGAGATGTGGTCCGTGGTGATCGAATCGGCGAACATGCCGAGGACGCGCGCGTCGGCGATCGGCCGCACGCCGGGCGGCGTCATCGTCATGCCCTCGAAGTACGGCGGGTGCTTCACGTACGTGCTCTTCGCGTCCCAGGCGTAGCGGCTGCCGGTCGGCACGGGGATCGCCTTCCACTGCTCGTCGCCGCCGAAGACATCGGCGTACTGCTTCTCGAAGTACTCGCGCTTCACGCTGGCGAGCACGGTGTCCTCGACTTCCTTCGGCGATGGCCAGATGTCGCGCAGGAACACCGGCTTGCCGTCGCTGCCGGTGCCGAGCGGTTCGGAATCGAAATCAACGTCCACGCGCCCCGCGAGCGCATACGCGACCACCAGCGGCGGCGACGCGAGGTAGTTGAAGCGCGTCTGCGGATTCACGCGCCCCTCGAAGTTGCGGTTGCCCGAGAGGACGGCCGCAACGGTGAGCTTGCCGTCATCAATGGCCTTGCTGATCACCTCGGGGAGCGGCCCCGAGTTGCCGATGCACGTCGTGCATCCGTAGCCCGCGATCTGGAACCCCAGCGAGTCGAGCGCGGGCTGCACTCCGG
>VGVM01000037.1 GCA_016874035.1 Gemmatimonadota bacterium | reverse complement strand
CTGCAAGGCCCGAACTCGCGGAAGGTCCTCGAGCACGCCGCGCAGCTGGACCTCTCCGGCCTGCGCTATTTCCGCTGCACCGCCGCCACGATCCGCGGGACCCAGGTGACCATCTCGCGCACCGGCTACACGGGCGACCTCGGCTACGAGCTGTGGGTTGACGCCGAGCACGCGCTTGGCGTCTGGGATGCGCTGGTCGAGTGCGGAGTGGGCTACGGGCTCGCGCCGACCGGCATGCTCGCCCTCGACATGGCACGGATCGAGGCAGGACTGATGCTCGCAGACGTGGACTATGTGAGCGCGCACAAGGCGCTGATCCCGAGCCAGACGTCATCGCCATACGAGCTGGGCCTCGACCGAACGGTGAAGCTCGAGAAGGACTTCTTCGTGGGCCGCGCGGCGCTCGAGGCCGAGCACAAGCGCGGGATTGCGTGGCGGTTCGTCGGTATCGAGATCGCGTGGGAGCCGCTGGAACGGCTGTACGCAGAGGTCGGCCTTCCGCCGCGACTGCCGATGGTCGCGTGGCGCACCAGTGTTCCGCTGTACGATGGCGAGAACCAGGTCGGGTACGCGACGAGCGGATGCTGGAGCCCGCTCCTCAAGCGCTACATCGCGCTCGCGCACCTCCCGGCCGCGCACGCGGGGCCGGGCACGGCGCTGGAAATGGAAGTCACCGTCGAGCATCGCCGGAAACGCTCGCCCGCGCGCGTCGTGCCGACGCCGTTCTTCAACCCGCCCCGGAAGACCCGATGAGCGCCACCGGACGATACGACGCCATCGTGGTGGGCGGCGGCCACAACGGCCTGATCACCGCGGCCTATCTCGCGCGCGCCGGGAAACGCGTGCTCGTGCTGGAAAAACGCGAGCTCGTCGGCGGGGCGGCGGTCAGCGAGCAGGTGTTCCCGGGCTTCACGTTCTCGGTCTTCTCGTACGTTGTCAGTCTCCTGCGCCCGGAGATCATCCGCGAGCTCGACCTGCCGTCGCACGGCCTGCACATCCTGCCGCTCGAGAGCACGGTCACGCCGATGCTCAACGGCGACTACCTCGCCGGGTGGTCGGATCACGACCTGAGCCGCCGCGAACTGTACCGGCACTCCCGGCACGACGCGGATGCCTACGATGAGTACGGGCGCCTGATGCACCACATGGCGCACGCGGTGCGGCCGATCCTCGGCATGCTGCCGCCGGATCCGTCGTCGCTCTCGCCGCGCGACCTCATGGGCATGCTGAAGTTCGGCAACCACATGCGCTCGCTGGGCGCCGAGAAGTTCCACGCGCTCCACAAGCTCATGACGATGAGCTCGGCCGATTTCCTCGATGAATGGTTCGAGTTCGACACGCTGAAGGCGACGAAGTCGGCGAGCGGAATCATCGGCACGTTCCTCGGGCCGCGGTCGCCGGGCACGGCGTATGTGCTCCTGCACCACTACATGGGCGAGATTGACGGCGTCTTCCGCGCGTGGGGATTCGCGAAGGGCGGCACCGGCGGCGTCAGCGAGGCGATCGCGAGCGCCGCGCGCGCCCTGGGCGCGGAGATCAAGCTGAACGCGCCCGTGGCCAAGGTGATCACGCGCGGCGGCCGGGCGACCGGCGTCGCGCTCGAGAACGGCGACGAATACGAGGCGCCCATCGTAGTCTCGGGCCTCGACCCTGCCCGGAGCTTCCTGCAACTCACGGATCCGAACGAACTGCCGAGCGAGTTCGCGGACGCGATCCGGCGCTACAAGTTCCGCGGGTCGTCGGGCAAGGTGAACCTCGCCCTGAGCGAACTCCCGCGATTCACCTGCCTCGAGGGCGGCGATCACCAACGCGGGCAGCTGCGCGAAGCGGCATGGCGTGGCGCGTTCTCGATCAGCCCGTCGCTCGATTGGGTGGAGCGCGCGTTTGACGACGCCAAGTACGGCGAGTTTTCGCGGCGGCCGTACATGGACATCATCCTCCCCTCGATGATTGACCCGGGCATGGCGCCGCCGGGCAAGCACGTGATGTCGGTCTTCGTGCAGTACGCGCCGTACCACCTGAACGGCGGCTGGACCGACGCGAAGCGCGAGGCCTTCGGCGATGCCGTGGTGGACACACTTTCGCAGTTCGCGCCGAACATCAAGCAAGCCATCCTGCACCGGCAGGTGATCACGCCGGTGGACATCGAGCGGATCACCGGGCTCACCGAAGGCAACATTTTCCAGGGCGAGCTCACGCTGCAACAGTTGTTCTTCTTCCGACCGGCGCCCGCGTGGTCGCGGTACCGCTCGCCGATCGCCGGATACTGGCAATGCGGATCGGGCACGCATCCGGGCGGCGGCATCATGGGCGCGTCGGGCCGGCTCGCAGCGCTCGAGATCCTCGGGGCGTCGTCATGAGCTACGACGTGATCGTGATCGGCGCGAGCGTGGACGGGCTTGCAACGGCGACCGCTCTTGCGCGGGGCGGAGCGCGCGTGCTGCTTCTCGACGCGAGCGAGCGGATCGGTGGCGCGCATGTCACGGCCGAGTTCGCGCCGGGATGGAAGGCCGACATCGCGAGTGACGACGCCGGCTGGGTTTCGCCGCGGCTTGTGCAGGACCTGCAGCTTGAACAACACGGGCTGCGCCTCGCGTCGCCAGGCGGGCGCCTGCTCGCGCCCACGGGTGCAGGCGCCTGGCTGGAGATGGACGCCGCGACGTTGTCGCCGCGGAAACCGGGAGGGGCAGGCGGCGCCAACGAGGCGGTCACGGCGCGCGATCGCGAGCGCTGGCCGTCATTTGCGGCCCGCGTCGGCTCGTTGAGTGGATTCCTTGCCGGGATGTCGGACGCCCCGGTGCCCGACGTCGGTGCGAGCTCGATCGCTGAGCTGCTGACGGCCGCTCGGCTCGGCGTTCGCCTCAAGCGCATGGGCGAACGCGATATGACGGACGTGCTCCGCGTGCTGCCGATGTCCATCGCCGAGTGGCTGGACGATTGGTTCGAGTCGCCAACGCTGAAGGGCGTTCTCGCGAGCCGCAGCATCACGCATCTCTGCCATGGGCCACGGGCGGGCGCCACGACCTTCAGCTTCCTTCAGCACGCGATCGGCCGGCCGGTGGGTGTTGCATCGCAAGTTCCACAAGGCGGCGTTGGCGCGCTCACGAACGCCTTGGCTGCCGCGGCGCGCGCCGCTGGTGTGCAGGTTCGCACCGGCGCGAAGGTGGAACGAATCGTCGTGAAGCAGGGCGTCGCAAGCGGCGTGGTACTCGCCGGGGGTGAGGAGCTGCCCGCCGCGAGGATCGCGTCCGCCGCGAGCCCGCGTTCGACATTCCTGGAACTCTGCGACCCGACTCGGCTTGAGCCCGACTTTGTCCGCGCTGTCCGGAACATCCGCTATCGTGGCGCGTGGGCGAAGGTCCACCTCGCGCTCGATGCGTTACCTCCGCTGCCGCCGCTTCCCGGCGACGGCCCCGTCCGGGAAATCGTGGTCGCGCCGACCATGGACTACCTCGAGCGCGCCTATGATGACGCCAAGTACGGCCGTGTTGCCGCGGCGCCGTTCCTGCGCGTCACCATTCCAACGGTGAGCGACCCCTCCCTCGCGCCGCCCGGCAAGCACATCATGTCGGTGCACATGCAGTACGCCCCGTACCGGCTGCGCGAAGGCGCCTGGGATTCGGCCGCGCGGACCGCGCTCGGCGAACGCGCGGTGGCCACGCTTGCCGCGCACCTGCCGGGCATCCGCGACCTCGTGCTGCATACGCACGTGGTGACGCCCGCCGATCTTGAATCGGAGTACGGGCTGCCCGAGGGGCACCTGTATCACGGCGAGATGGCACTCGATCAAGTGATGTTCATGCGCCCGGTGCCCGCGTGTGCGTCGTATCGCTCGCCCGTGCAAGGCGTGTACGTCTGCGGCCCCGGTGCGCATCCGGGCGGTGGGATTGCCGGCGGCGCAGGGTTGAACGCAGCGCGCGTGATCCTTGGGGATGTGAAGAGGGGTCAGTAGCGGGAACGCCCTGGACGCCAACATGACCTTTCGTCCCACGACCACCACGTACCAACCCGGCGCCCGGACGCTCGACGGTCACTACTACACGTCGCAAGCCGCGCTGGCCGACGAGCGCGCCCGGTTGTTCCCGAACAGCTGGCTCTGCGTCGGTCGCGAAGCCGATATCCCCGCCGGCGGCGACTACGTGGTTGCGAATGTCGCTGGCGAGAGCCTCATCATCGTGCGCGACCGCGCCGACACGATTCGCGCGTTCCATAACGTGTGCCGGCATCGCGGCACGAGGATCTGCACGGCGACGAACGGGCAGTTCGGCGAGACGATCCAGTGCCCCTACCACGCCTGGACCTACCGGCTCGATGGGCGCCTCACCGGTGCGCCGCACATGGCCGAGGCCGATGGGTTCGATATGGCGGACTATCCGCTGCATCAGGCGCCGCTCGGTCGCTGGGACGGGTTCCTGTTCGTCAACCTCGGCGCGCGGCCGGGCGATTTCGAGCGGTTCATCGCGCCGCTGCACGAGCGATTCGCGCGCTACAACCTCGCGACGCTTCGGAGCGTGCGACGCATTGACTACGAAGTCGCCGCAAACTGGAAGCTGATCCTCCAGAACTACTCCGAGTGCCTGCACTGCCCGACCATTCATCCGGAACTTTCGACGAAACTGCCGTTCACCAGCGGCGCGAACGACCTCACGGAAGGCGCGTTCCTCGGCGGATACATGGAGATCAAGGCGCCCAACGAGAGCGCCACCATGACGGGACGTTCCTGCGGCCTGCCGCTGGGGACGCTCTCCGCTGAGGATCGCACGCGAGCGTACTACTACACGCTGTTCCCGGCGATGATGCTCAGCGTTCACATGGACTACGCGGTGTACTACACCGTGGACCCGGTCGCGCCGGACAAGAGCCGCGTGCGCTGCGAGTGGATGGTGAACCCGGATTCACCGTCGGCACCGAACTACAACATCGCCGACGCCGAGGAGTTCTGGGACCGCACGAACCGCCAGGACTGGGCGATCTGCGAGCAAAGCCAGCTCGGCGTATCCTCGCGCGTGTACGCGCCGGGGCCGTATTCTCCACGGGAGAGCATACCGGCGGCGTGGGATCGCGAATACCTGCGCGCCATGGCGAAGTAGCGAACGATGATACCGAACCCTTGCGGAGCAATGATGCCAAAGTCCCCCATCAGTTCGATCGCCGCGTTGGCGCTGACCGCCGCGCTGGTTGCGCCGGGCTCAGCGCACGCACAGGGCAGCATCACCATCCCGACCCCCGGCGCGATGGCGCTCATCAAGGAGGCGGACCTCAAGGCCGACCTCTTCGCGATGGCCGGTGACGCCATGCGCGGACGCGAGGCCGGCACGCTCGACGAGATGCGGGCATCCATGTGGACGGCCGAGCAGCTCCGGAAGTTCGGTGTGCAGCCGATGGGCGACGACGGCACATACTTCCAGTGGTTCAACATGCGCCGGACCCGCATTTCCACCGCGTCGAGCTCGGTCCGGATCGGCGGGAAGCCCTTCGCACTCTGGACCGACGCAACGCCGACATCGAACAACGAAGGTGACATCGTCGGCACGACCGTGTTCGCCGGGGACGGCAGCGACGAGACGATTGACGTGCGCGGGCGCGTCGCGGTGGTGACGCTGAGGCCGACGTCCGAAGGCACGCGAACCACGGTCAACACGCCCGAGTATCGCGCTGTGCGCCAGGGACTCACCGTCGCGGCGAACCGCATGCAACAGCGCGGCGCTGCCGCCGTGATCATCGTCGCTGATACGCTTGGGGACCGCATGTTCGACGCCGTCGCCAAGCTCCAGTCGCGCGGCGGCTACACCGTGATCGGCGGCGCGAACCGCTTCGCTCCGGCCGGCGGCGGCGGGCGCGGCGCGGGCGCAGGTGCAGGCGGACGTGGAGCTGGCGGGCGCGGCGGCGCGGCCCCGGCAACGCTTCCGCCCCGCCCTGTGCCGGTCATCATGGTCCGGTCGCAGCTGCTGTCCCAGCTTCGCCAGGACGGCCAGGGGGCCGAGATCCACATCAAGACCGAGCAGTTCGACACGCCGAGCGTGAACATCATCGGCGTGGTGCGCGGCACGGACCCAAAGCTGCGCGATGAGTATGTGGTCTTCAGTTCCCATCAGGATCACGACGGTGTTCGCTACACCGTGGACGGTGACTCGATCTGGAACGGGGCGGACGACAACGGCTCGACCAGCGTCGCGATGTTCGCGATCGCGCGCGCGTGGGTGAAGCAGCCGTCGAAGCGCTCCGCACTCTTCATCTATCACGGCGCCGAGGAGCGCGGCCTGCTCGGTTCGCTGTGGCATGCGGCGCACCCGGTCGTACCGCTCGCGCAGATGGTCGCCGTGCTGAATGGCGACATGATCGGCCGGAACCACCCGGATACCGCGTCCATTCTCGGCGTGCAGCCGCCGCATCGAAACTCGAGCGACCTGGTCGGCATGGCCCTCGAAGCGAACCGGCGCACCGGCAAGTTCGTGCTCGACTCGATCTGGGACCGCCCGACCCACCCGGAAGGATGGTACTTCCGCAGCGACCACGTGCCGTACGCGCGCCTCAACGTGCCGGCGCTCATGTACTCGACAAACCTGCACAACGATTACCATACGCCGCGCGACAACCCGGATCGCATTGACTACCCGAAGCTGACGCGCATGACGCAGTGGATGTACCTCACCGGCTGGTTCGCGGGAAACTCCGCGAAGCGGCCGACAATTGACCCAGGGTTCCAGCTGGAGCGTTGATATGCCTGCACACCTTGCCGATCCCGATCGCAATCCCTCGTTCACGCGCGGCCTGTTCCTTGGCGAGTTGCGCGAGGAACTCCTCCATCCGTTCCCTGAGCTGGGCGCGGAAGAATCGGAAAGCCTGAACGCGGTGCTCGACGCGTTCCGCGCGTTCGCGAAGGAAACCATTGACTCCCGGCAGATGGACCACGACGGTCGGTTCCCGGACGCCGTGCGCGCGGGGATCGCCGAGCTCGGGCTGATGGGCGTGAACATTCCCGAGGCATACGGTGGGTTCGGGGGCAGCGCGATCGTCTCGAACCGCGTGTTCGGGGAGATCGGCGCCACGGACCCTGCGCTGGCCGTGTATTTCGGCGCCCACCAGTCCATCGGCTGCAAGGGCATCACGCTGTTCGGCTCGGAGGACCAGAAGCAGCGCTGGCTCACCAAGTGCGCCACCGGGGAACTCGTCGCCGGATTCTGCCTCACCGAACCCGGGTCGGGGTCCGACGCCCAGGCAATGCGCACGATGGCCATCCCAAGCGCGGATGGTTCGCACTACGTGCTCAATGGACAGAAGATGTGGATCTCGAACGCCGGGTATGCCGGCGTGTTCACCGTATTCGCGAAGGTGCCGACGGAGGTGGACGGCAAGAAGAAGGACCGTGTCACGGCGCTCATCGTGGACGCCCACGCCCCGGGCGTCTCGCTCGGCAAGATCGAGGAGAAGATGGGCATCAAGGCGAGCGACACGCGGTCCGTGACGTTCGAGAACGTGAAGGTGCCGATGGCCGACCGGCTGGGCGAGGTCGGCCAGGGATTCAAGATTGCGCTTGAGGTACTCAACTCGGGTCGGCTCGGCCTCGCCGCGGCCTCAACGCGCGGCGCGCAGGTCGTGCTCGAGGTGGCCCTGGCGCACGCCAAGCAGCGCGAGCAGTTCGGCCGTCCGATCGGCGACTTCGGGATGATCCAGCACAAGTTCGCCGCGGCCGCGGTGGACATCTATGCCAGCGACGCGGGCTGGATGCTCACGGCAGGCATGGTGGACCGCGGCGGGATCGACTTCTCGCTCGAGACCGCCGCCTGCAAGGTGTTCGCCTCGGAGCTCGTGTTCCGCGCCGCAAACGAGGCCCTGCAGATCGCGGGCGGGATCGGCTACTCCAAGGAGTATCCGTACGAACAGGCGGTGCGCGATGCGCGCATCAACCTGATCTTCGAAGGCACGAACGAGATCCAGCGCGCGCTCATTGCGCTGTCCGGCCTGCAGCAGCCCGGTGAGGAGCTGAAGGCACTCGGCAAGGCGATCCGCGACCCGCTGCACTCGATGGGCGCGATCGGGCACTACATCTCGGGACGCGCGAAGAAGCAGTTTGACCGTCCGGATTTCGAGCATGTACACCCGGCGCTGGCAAGCGAGGCCGGCATGATCTCGGAAAACATCCGCGACCTCGCCCTCGCGGTCGAGCGCACGCTCTTCCGGCACGGCAAGGACGTGATCGAGCGTCAGCTGGACCAGGAGCGGCTCGCGAACGCGGCAATCGACATCTTCCTGGCCAGCGCGACGATCGCGCGCGCCACCTGGGCGGTCAACAAGGCCGGTGGACCGGAGCACGCGGTCGCCGATCTCGACATGGCGAAGCTGTTTGTGCCCGCGGCGTCACGGCGCGCGCGACGCGCCATCCGGGCGATCGACCGCAACCAGGACGAGCGCCTGGTCGCGATCGCGAAGCGCGCGATGGAAAGCGGGAAGCTTACGGTGACCGTGCCAACTGACCGGTAGCAACACCGCTCGCCGCGTTCCACCGCACGTCCGCGGAGAGGTTCATCGCGCGGTCGAGTGCCGCGACCATGACGACGTCCGGGCGATCGCTGGCGTCCGCGCCGCTCAGGTCGGCGCTCCGCTCCGTGCCCCAGAGCACGCGGTGACGCCATCCGGCGCGCACGCGCCAGCGTAACAACCACCAGCTTGGCGATTCGCCGGCGCCGCTTGCCCAGGTCGCGCGGACCAGCGTCGGCTGGGTCGTTACGGTGAGCGAGGGCGTCGCCGGCGCCACCGCATCCAGCCACGGGGTTGTCGGGACCAGCGAGGGTCCGGCGAACCGCGCGGTCAGCGAATCGGCCAGATTGCCGCGATTGTTCCGGATCGTTGTCGTATTGTAGAACAGCGCGCCGCGTGCGCCGCCCGCCTGCGCGCCGGCACCGGCGCGGATCAGGTCAATCTGCTGGGTGATCTCGCGCGCGGTGAACGCGGAGCTTGTGCCGTCGGCGACGCGATAGGCCGCCAGCCCAGGCCAGACGTGGCGTTGCCTTGCGTTCACCGACAGCCACCAGTTGAAGAGCGACGGGAAGCTCTGGCCGCTGCTCGCGATGCTCCAGTAGAGTTGCGGCGCGAAGTAGTCGACCCATCCCTGCTCCAGCCACAATCGTGAGTCGGCAAAGATGTCGCGCCACGCATCGAGCCCGACGATCCCCGCGGGCGTGCCGGGCCGCCAGATGCCGAACGGCGACAACCCAACCTTCACCAGTGGCTTCGTCGCCTTCACGTCACGGTACAGCCGCTCCACGAACCGATTCACGTTCTGCCGGCGCCAATCGGCGCGATCCATCGCCACGCCGCCCGCCTGCAGGTACTTCGCGTAGCTCGCGTCGTCCGGGAACTGGATCGGGATCGCCGCGCCGCTCGTGGGATACGGATAGAAGTAGTCATCCAGGTGCACGCCATCCACGTCGTAGCGCGCCAGCACATCCTGGATCACGCGCATCACATGGTCCTGCACTTCCGGTTCACCGGGGTCGAACCACAACTGCCCCTGCGCCACGCGGCCCAGGTCGCGCCGGGCCCGGAACAGGTGCGACGGCGCGAGCGCCAGGGAGTCACTGGGGTTCCCCGCGCGAAACGGATTGAACCACGCGTGCAGTTCCAGCCCACGCGCGTGCGCCTCGGTGACCGCCTCGCTGAGCGGATCCCAGCCGGGGTCCGACCCCTGCTGGCCCGCCAGCGACTTCATGGACGGTTCGATGGATGACGTGTACAGCGCATCGCCTGCCGCGCGCACTTGGAGGATCACGGCGTTCATGCCGATCGCCTGCGCGCGATCGAGCAGTGCGCGAAGCTCGGCCCGTTGCGTGGCGACCGGCAGTCCGGCCGCCGTCGGGAAGTCGATGTTCGCGACCGTTGCCACCCAGATACCGCGAAACTCGCGTACGGCCACCGGGGGATCCGCGCTTGGCGCGGGCGTGCTCGGTCCGGGGGTGGTCGGGGTCGTCGGGGTCGGGCTCGGTGCCTTGACGGGCGAGGTCGGGCCGCCGCCGCTGCAGGCGACGGCGAGGCCGGCGCAACTCGCCAGCGAGAGAACGCGCATGAACACGCGTGGCACGGCACTCATGGCAAGCGCATCGTCATTGCCCTGAAGGTAATCCGCTGGCCGTACGGCTTGGCTTTGCCCACGCGTTAAGTGCGCGGTAGGTTCCGGGCGTGAGATCCGCCCGGGCCGCTGTGCAGAGGTGCGATGCAATCGTCGCGTGCCTTGTCGCGGGCGTTGCGGCAGGCATTGTCGCAGTGGCACTCGCCGCGCCCGGCCTGCGCGCGCAGTCGTCAGGTGGCACCGTGAGCGGTACTGTGAGCGGGACAGTGTACGACAGCGTTGCCGGCGCGTCGCTCGCGGGCGCGACGGTGCAAATCGTGTCCACCGATCCCGGCGTCAGCTACAGCCGTGCGGTCGTGTCGGATTCCGCCGACACCTTCGTCTTCAGCGCGGTACCCGCCGGTCACTATGTGCTCGGCTTCCTCCATGCGATGCTCGATTCGCTCGGCATCGAGGCGACGCCTCGCGCGGTGACCGTCCGCCCGCCGATTCCAACGTTCGCGGACCTCGGTATCCCGTCAGTCCGCCATGTGAAGGCCGCGCTGTGCGGGCCCGGTGCCGCGGCGTCCGGGGGCGTGGTGCTTGGCCACGTCGTGCACGCAACCGGCGGCGTGGCCGCCGGCAGCGATGTCGTGGGCGAGTGGCTCGAGCTGACCATCGGGCCGAAAGGCGTGACACGCCAGCTCCCGCGCCTGGTGTCCCGCGCGCGGGACGACGGGTGGTTTGCGATCTGCCACGTGCCCACGCCGGGAACGCTCGCGCTCGCCGCGTATCGGGATGCCGACAGCACTGACGTACTCGAAGTCCGGATGCCGGTGGGCGGCTTGTTCCGGCGCACGCTGTATATCGGCGCTTCTCGACTCCCCGGTGATCCGGGCCGTACACCGGGCGACTCGTCCGCACCGATGCGACGCGGACCGGGTCGCCTCTCCGGCCGCGTCGTGAGCGCGATCGGCGCACGACCGCTGGCCGGCGTGCTCGTCAGCCTGCCGGGCGGTCCTCGCACCCGCTCGGACGAACGCGGCGAATGGACGCTCGCCGGGCTACCCGAGGGTTCGCGCATGCTCGACCTGCGCGCGATCGGCTTCTACCCGGAACGCCGGCTCGTGGATGTGATCGCCGGCACCCCACGGATGGAGATCGAGCTCGCCACGTTGGCCTCAGTGCTGGACACCGTGCGGATTTCGGCGCGCGTCGCACGCAATGTGGACATGGTCGGGTTCCTCGAACGAAGCCGTACCACGGGCGGACGCTACCTCGACGCGCAGGCGATCAGTCGGCAGCGACCCATCGCGACGTCGGACCTCTTCCAGCGCATCTCCGGCATTCGGATGGAGCGGCTCGACGGTGGCCTCGAACACCGCATCACGGTGCGCGGCGCGATGGCCGAGAACTGCGAACCCGCGTTTTACATCAACGGCAGTTTTTGGGGCACGATGCTGGCGAGTGACCTCGACATGCTCGTGCGGCCCAAGGAAGTGCTCGGCATCGAGATCTACTCGGGGACCTACGTCCCGGCCCAGTTCCAGATGGGCCTGAGCGGGTGCGGCAGTATCGTGATCTGGACGCGGTAGGACGCCTGGCGCCCTAGGCCGCGTCTGGCCGCAGCTTCTTGTACGACGAGATCGCGTTCTTCAGCGCCAGCAGCGCGGACGCCTCGAGTTCGTACTCGAGTGTCAGTGCCCCAAGCTTGTCCGGCGAGTGTTTCGCCAGCTGGATAGATGAGGCATTGGAATCCGAGTGGCGCCGCGAGTACTCGCGGGCCGCGTGCCACAGCGAGTTCGCGCAGTGCCAGAACGCCTCGTCGTGCGCACCGCGCCCACCGGACGCCGAAACCTCATAGAGGGAGAGGCGCTCACCCAGGTGCTTCAGGCAGAGCGCACCAAGCTCGCCCGCCTCCTGCATCTCGGTGAAGTGCGCGCCCCGCTCATTCAGCTTGGCCACGCGTTCGTGCTGGCGCGCGGCCTCGACTGCGCTCCGAAGCAGCGCATCGGCTGCCGCGTCCAGCGGTACCAACATTCCTGCGCTATCGCGGCCTGGCGTGTTCTTTGGCGACATGATGGGGGAGCCCGTGGAGGAACCGAAGAATTGCCCCGCTCCCACGGCGCGACAAGGGCATACCCGCGGCGGCCGACGCCGGCTTCCGCACCTCGCCCACTCGGAAATGCAGGGGAAAGCGGATCCGCCGCCGTTCCGTCGGTTCGCCCCACGCCGCCAGCAACTCGGCCTCGAACTCCGATACACCGGCCTCGCCGCGTGCCTCGATGTACCTGGCGACGGCCGACCAGCTGCGGATGTACCCGATAAACTGGCGTGCCGTCCAGTCCTCGATCATCTCAAACGGCGGCACCGCGTACTCGTCGATCGGGAGCGCCAGCGCCTGGTACCCGTTCTCCGCGTGCTTGCGCTCCGGCGGCCAGTACGGGCCCACGGTCACTTCATATGAAGTGGTCGAACACGGCGTCCACTTCGGGCGAGACGCGACACCGGGAATAGCACCAGGCGGCGAGCAGTCCATCCGGAACCAGCACCCGGCGCGCCTCGCGGATCAATGCGTCGAGGTCCAGCCAATGCAGCGCCTGCGCGACCGTGACGATCCCGACCGAGTGCGGTTCGAGCCCTGTCGTATAGTCGGTCACGGCGTAGCGAACCCTGGGGTGCGCGGTCGCCTCGGCGATCATCCTATCACTGGCATCGGTGGCCAGCACGGATGCGTATCGCCCGGCGAGCGCCACGGCCGCCTAGCCGTTCCCGGTGGCGCAATCCCAGGCCATGCGGGTCGTCGGCGAGATGATCGCCAGGAAGTGGAAGAGCGCAGCGGGGTAGGTCGGCCGGACCTCGCGGTAATGCGCCGCGCGCGAGCCGAAGTGATCGGCGAAGGAGCGGGCCGACGCCGGGTTCACCGTGACGCCTGGTCCTCGGCGACAAACGCGAGCCAGCGCCCATCGGGACTGACCGCGAGGCGCGAGATGCCGCGCACGCCCCAGCGCGTGAGGTCCGCGACCTGGTCCCACTGGTTGTTGGTCCAGATCATCACCTGTGAGCCGGCCGCAGCGAGCAACGCCCCCTGCGGGGTCCACACATGATAGTCCGCGCCGGCCGGCGGCTTCATCAGGCGTCGCGCCTGGTTCGTGCGCACATCGAGCTCCGCGATCCACGACCCGCTGTCCCGCACGACCTGCTGGAAGGTCACCGCGTCGCGGCCCGGCACCTTCGCGAGTGCGCGACCGATGTTCCGCGCGACCGTGTCGGCCGTGCCGGTGCGTACATCCGCCACCTGCAGCGACGCCGGCTGGCCAAGCACGAAGAGCACGAGGCGATTGTCACCCGCCCATGCGTGGTAGCCGACCGGCTTGATGCGCTCGAGTACGAGCGATGGCGCTCCACCATCGAACGGGAACCGCCATAGCCGCTGGGTGGAGTCCCGCTCGACGCGAATCACCGAGTACGCCTGCCCATCGGGCGTCACCGCGGCCGAGTACTCGCTCTCGACCGTCTGCGTCATCCGCGTCGCCGACCCGCCGTCCACCGGCACGCGCCAGATGTCGGCCTGCTCATCCGCGCCGATGACCGTGAACAGCACGGACTTCGAGTCACGCGTGAACGAGGGTTGGTTGTCGTATCCGGTGCGCTTCGTCAGGTTGCGCGGCTCGCCGACGCGCACGGCATTGCCGGCGTCGGTGAGCGGGACGACCCACACATCGGTGGAAGGACGCGCCTGGGCGAGTCCGTCGCCTGGCGCGAACGCCGCGATGCCGATGACCGCGAAGATCCAAAGTCGCTGCATCACTCCTCCTGATTGGGCTTCAACCGCCCGTCGAACCGTTGTGCCGCCCCGCGAATCGAATGCTACTTCGCCGGTACGATCGTTCCCCGGCACTCACCGAACCCGATGCGCGCGGCACCTTCGCGCTCGCACCACCCTCGAATGATGACCTCGTCGCCGTCCGCGAGGAACGCCCGGGTCTCGCCCGTCGGCAACTGCACCGGCTCGGCGCCTCGTCGCGTGATCTCGAGCAGGCAGCCGCGCGCACTGTCGTCCGCGCCCGAGATCGTCCCCGTGCCCAGCATGTCGCCCGGCCTCAGGTTGCAGCCGTTGCTCGTGTGGTGCGCGATCATCTGGGCCGGCGTCCAATACAGGTCGCTCGCCTGCGCCGTCGAAAGTCGCAGCGGCGGCAGCCCGGCTTCACGCATCTTCGCCGTCGCGATCGCCACTTCGACCGTGACGCCCAGCGCGCCCCGCGCGCGATCCTCGGGATCGTCCAGGTACTGGAGTGGCGCTGGTTCGTCCGGGCCGCGCGCCGCCAGTGGCGAACGGAACGGCTCGAGGGCATCGGCCGTCACGACCCACGCGCCGACCGTAGTTGCGAAGTTCTTCGAGAGAAACGGGCCCAGCGGTTGGTACTCCCACGCCTGCACGTCACGCGCCGACCAGTCGTTGAGGAGGCTGACACCGAACAGGTGATCACCGGCGCGCGAGATCGGGATCGGCTCGCCGATCGCGTTTTCGCCGCATGCCCACAACGCCAGCTCGACTTCGTAGTCCATGCTCGCGCTGGGCGCGACACTGGGGGGACCGTCCGCGCCTTTTCGCGTCTGCCCGATCGGACGACGGACTTGGCTGCCACTCGGCACCAGCGACGAGGCGCGCCCGTGGTAGCCGATGGGGACCCATGTGTAGTTGGGGAGCAGCGGATTGTCGGGGCGGAACAGCGCCCCCACGCGCCTCGCATGATGAATGGACGCGTAGAAATCCGTGTAGTCGCCCACCTCGGCGGGCACGAGCAGTGAGACGCGGTTCAGCGGAACCAGGATCCGGTCGCGGAGCGCGTACGCCGCATTCGCCTCGGGCGAGCCCGCTTCGAGCATGCGACTGACGAGATGACGGACCGCGCGGGCGTCGCGCCGGCCCAGCGCCATCAGGCCGTTGAGGGACCAGCCTTGCAGCGCATCGCGGATCGCGGGGTCGAGCGGATCGAATCGCCCGCAACGCGCGGCCTCGAGGCAATCGAGCAGCTGGTCGCCGATCGCGATGCCGATCCGTGGCCGCTCCTCGTAGTCATGGCGGAACGTCGCGAACGGAAGGTTCTGGATCGGGAAGTCGGTGCCGCCATCGTTCGCAGACTCCACCCAGGAGCGAAGCGCGGGGTCGTGCGTGCGGTCAATCGGTGCTCGAGCGATCATGCCACCCTCAGTGCAATGAGATCTGCCACGGGTTCCTCGAATGAGCAGGAGCCGAACGACTGAAACCCGCTCGTCCGCATCGCGGCGCCGGCGGTCGCATCAAATGTCGTTCCGTTCACGCGCACGGCCTGGTCGGTGATCGTGAAATCCGTCGGCTGTGCCTGCAGCGTCCGCACGATCGTATCGGCCACCTGCGGCGCGGCGCGGCGCGCGGCCAGCGCCGCGCCGAGCACGTTGATGAACCCGTGCATGGTCCCACGCGGTGCGGCGTCCTCGTACGTCAGCGCGTACTCGCCGCGCCAAGCATGGTGCAGGCCGGCCGTGGCTTTCCACGGGACGCCATGCTGCGTGCACGCGGCGATGAATCGCGCGACGGCCTCAGCCGCGGGAATCGCATCCGGCGTGACACCGCCGGTACGAACCTTGGCCCGCAGTTTGTGTGCGCCCAACGCCGCGACAATTGCCTCGACGTCGCCGGCAAGCGGGACTTCCACATACGTCGTATAGAGTGCGCCGAGCGCCGCGGCATCCGCGATTTCGGCCGCGGAGCTCGGCGGCACTTCAACCGAGTCGATCGTCGTGCGCACGCCATATCGTGCGTTGAACGCAGCCAGCGCGGGCGCGTCGGCGGCTCGGGCGATCACCGAAAGTCGCCACGGTGGGGTGCCGGTCGCGGCGCCCGGTGCGAGCGCGGCGTATGCCGCCGCGAACTCCTCCAACCGCGCAACGCCCAGCACAAACCGGCCAAGCAGCCAGGCGTGTTCACCGCCCCGATACCGGGCATAGTTCTGGACAGCCGCCCCCATGCCGAGCGCTGCCGGCGGGAAGAGCCCCGCGTAGTCAATCGCCCCACCGAGCGCCGCGCGCACGATGCTGGAGCCGCTCATCGGCGCGAAACCCGTCCGCACGCGCCGGTCATGCCGGCCTCGCCTTCAAGGTCATGGCCCAGCGCGCCGTTGCGCCCGGCTCGATCCAACGCGCCGTCTCCCACGGTTCACTCAGCGCATCGGCCAGCGACTCGGGTGCACCGAGGCACGGGGCAAGCGTGATCGTCGAATACGTTCGCGCGCGCCGAAGCCGCAACAATGGACGCTTCCGTTCGGTCGGCGCCAGCACCCCGCGGTTGATCCAGACGCCGGCGTGCGAGAGCTCGCGGCCATGCACCCGCAACTCGAGTGCGTGGCGACCCTCCACGATCGTCAACGACGTTTCCGTGCGTGGCAACGCGACAAAGATGGTACACGCGAACCGCGCACCGATCGCCGCCGGTCGCGACACATCCACGGCGCGCTCGCCATTCTTCACGCGGCCGGTTACGCGCGGCCATGCGTAGGCCGCGTCGCCCTTCGCGAACGGTGCGGCATCGCTCATCCACACGCGCGTCTGCGCGCCTTCGGGCAAGAGGATGCGGGTCGAGGCGGTCAACGGAAAGACGGGGTGCGCGGCCCACAGGAACGGCAGGCGAGTGCCGCCCGTGTTGGTCGCCGCATAGCTCAAGTCCAGCATGCCGTCCGGGCGCACCGTGATGCGCCGCTTGAACTCGAACGACAGCGGCGCGATCTGCCACGTGCAGCTGGCGCTGTGTCCGTGTTCCTCCGTGGCGATCGCCACGTCGCAACGCTGCCGCCACAGCGCACCCCGTTCGCCGATCCTTGCCCCCTTTGCGCCCTCGACCCACGAGGGCAGCGTACAGGCTGCGACCGTCGGGAAACACTCATCGAAACCGCCGCTCCCGACAGACTCACCCAGCGACGCATCCTCGGCTGCCGCGGTGAACGGGCGGTCCGGGTTGTGCCACAACCACTGACGCCCGCCGAGCGTGAGGTCGCGGATCCGGCCGCCGAGTGCCGGGAGGATTGTCACGCTTGATTGGCCGGCCGACAGCGTCGCGTAGGCAGGCGCGTGAGCCGGGTCAGTCATGGCGCGTGCGGCGGTCGAACCTTAGCCGAGCGCCGACGCCGCGATGCCGCGCGTCGCAAATACGCGAGCAACGGTCTCGCCGATCTTGTTGTTCGGCGTGCTGGCGCCGGCCGTGAGCCCCACGCGAAGCGGCCCGCGCTCGGCCAGCCAATCCGTGGCGACCACTTCGTCGTGCGCGCCCACCGGGAGGTGCCGGATCGTCCGGGCCTCCACGTCAATGCAGGTGGCGTCCGCGATGTGATAGGTGCGCACGCGCTCGGCGCAGAGTGCGGCCAGCGACATCGTGTTGCTCGAGTTGTACCCGCCGATCACCAGCATCACGTCCAGCGGTTCGGTCAGCAGTGCATTGACCGCGTCCTGCCGGTCCTGCGTCGCGCTGCAGATCGTGTCGAACGTGCGGAAGTGCTCCTCGCGGTGTGCGGCACCGTAGCGGCGTTCCATCGCGGCGCCCACCTCGGCGCCGATCGCCAACGACTCGCGCGCGAGCATCGTGGTCTGGTTCGCCACCCCGATCCGCTGCAGGTGCACGTCGGGATCAAAGTGCTCGCTCGCCTGAACCCGGTACTTGGCCAGGAAAGCCTCGCGGGACATGCCCTTCCCTTCTATGTAGTCGCAGACTTCCCGCCCCTGCTCCATGTTGCGCACGATCAGATAGGTCCCGCCGGCGTACTTGTGCACCTGCGACGCGGTCGCGCGCGTTTCCTCGTGGTAGTACTTGCCGTGGATCAGCGAAGTGAACCCGTCGCGCGCGTAGGACTCCACGCGCTTCCACACGTTGAGGACGGAGCCGCAGGTCGTGTCCACGACCACGCAGCCCAGGTCGCGGAGCTTCTGCACGTCGCCGATCGTCACGCCGAAGGCCGGCAGGATCACGACATCGGCGGCACTGACCAGTGAGTAGTCGAATCCCGAATCGCGCGATGCCAGGAAGGTGATCCCCATGTCGCGCAGCTTCGCGTTGACGTGCGGATTGTGGATGATCTCGCCGGCGAGGAACAGCTGGCGGTCCGGGAACTTCTTCCGCGTCTGGTAGGCGTAGTCCACCGCGCGCTCGACACCATAGCAGAACCCGAACTCCCGGGCGAGGCGCAGCGTGACGCCATCCGCCGTGAGTGCGTAGTCCCGCTCCCGCAGGACGTCCACGAGGCGTCCGGTATAGTCCGCGGAGAGCGACTCCTGCACGTCCGCGCCCAGCCCGAAACCCTTGCGGAAGTAGGTGGCGGCGTCGGCGCTCATGGCACGGGAAAGTTACACGCGCGACCCCTCCCAGGTGCCGTGTGGAGGGCCTCGCTCGTCTATGAAAAGGCGCATGTTTGTCCCGTGGATTGTGCCCCCGCGGGCCAGCCCGTACTCTTTCCCCACGCGATGTCCGACCATTTCGACCTGATCGTGATTGGCGCGGGCCCCGCGGGCGAAAAGGGGGCCGCGCAGGCCGCGTATTTCGGGAAGAAGGTCTGTATCGTCGAGAAGGCCCCCAAGCCGGGCGGCGCGGCGGTCAACACCGGGACCATCCCGTCCAAGACACTCCGCGAAACCGCCCTCCATTTCTCCGGGCTCAAGCAGCGCGGCCTGTATGGCGTGGATGTCCGCGTCCAGGCGAACATCACGATCGCGGATTTCATGCAGCGCGAACGGGCGGTCGTCGAGGCGTCATGGAAGCTCATTGACGAGAACTTCGAACGGCACGGGATCACGGTCGTCCAGGGGACGGCGAAGATCGTGGACGCCCACACGGTTGAGGTCTCGCGCTATACGGACACGCGCCGCCTCACGGCGGACTTCATCCTGGTCGCCACGGGTTCGCACCCGCTCAAGCCCGCCGAGATCCCGTTTGACGGCGAGATCGTGGTGGACAGCGACGACGTGCTCATGCTGCAGCACATCCCCCAGCGGCTGGTGGTGATCGGCGGCGGCGTGATCGGCTGTGAATACGCAGGGATCTTCGGCGCACTCGGCTGCCGCGTGACCATCGTGAACACCCGCGAGCGGCTCCTGATGCAGCTCGATTCCGAGGTCAGCGAGGCGCTCTGCAATGAAATGACCGGCCGGCTCGGCACGCAGGTCATGCTGAACTCGGAGGTGAAGGAAATCCGCATCGAGGGTAGCGGGAACGAGCGGTACGCGACGGTCCTGCTGACCGACGGCTCGACGATTGACGCCGACTGCGTGCTCTACAGCATCGGCCGCGAGGGCTCCACGCGCGATCTCGGGCTCGAGGCCGTGGGCGTGCGCACCAACCCGCGCGGCTTCGTGCTCGTGGACGGGCATTTCCGGAGCACCGTGCCCTCGATCTTCGCGGCGGGTGACGTGATCGGATTCCCGGCGCTCGCGGCGACCTCGATGGAACAGGCGCGGGTTGCCGTGTGCCATGCCTTCGACTTCAAGTACAAGGACAAGGTGTCGCCCGTCCTGCCGTACGGCGTCTGGACCGTGCCGGAGATCGCGATGGTCGGCGAGACGGCGGAGTCTGCGCGCGAGAAGGACCTGCCCGTGGAGATCGGAAAGTCGAGCTATCGACTCAACCCACGTGGCCAGATCATCGGCGATGTGGACGGCTTCATCAAGCTGGTGTTCCGCCGCGACGACCAGCGACTGCTCGGCTGCTCGATCTTCGGCGAAAACGCCTGCGAGCTGATCCACGTGGCGGCGGCCGTGCTCTCGTTTGGCGGCACGATCGACTACTTCATCCAGGGCGTGTTCAACTACCCGACGCTCTCGGATGCGTACAAGTACGCCGCGTACGACGGCTTGCAACGCATGGCGAAACGCGCCTCGCGAGTGGCAGGCCTCCCGGCGATGGGCGGGCGCGACTAGCGCATCAGGGGCCGCTGGACTGCACCACGGGCCCGTCAGGGAAACCCCGGCGTCGCGTCCGATTGATGCCGACCCCCGCGTCACCGGTTGAGTGGTAGCGTATCTCAGCCGGCCCACACTGCCGGGGCACTGACGCCCCCGCATGTACCTGGACCGCTCGGCCGGCGGGAGTCCACCATGCCCCGCGATATCCTGATCCCACTCGATGGCTCGGCAACCGCCGATGCCGCCATTCGCCATGCGGAAGCGCTGGCCCGTGCCTACGGAGGCGGGCTGCACCTCGTCCGGGTGTACACACCGATCACGGCGTTCGTACCCAGCGAGTCGCCGGTCGCGATCCCCGATCCCAACTGGGACAAGGCCGCCCGCGAGAACGCGCAGGAATGGATCGTGAAGGCCGCTGCCTCGGTTCGCGCGCGGGTCGCTGTGCCCGTGACGTACGAGCTCCGGATCGGCGATCCTGTCGATGAAATCGTGGCCGCCGCACGCGCCCATGATGTCGCGATGATCGCCTGCACGACACACGGCCACGGAGGCTGGGCGCCGCAGTGGCTGGGCAGCGTCACGGACGGCATCGTCCGCCGCGCACATTGCCCCGTGTATGCAATGTCCGAGAGCGCCGTGAAGCGCACGCCGGGCATCAAGCGGATCCTGATGCCGCTCGACGGAAGCCGGACGGCAGCGGCCGTGATCCCCTTCGTGCGCGACCTGGCGATCCGCACCAAGGCCACCGTGGACATCTATCGCGTGGTGGCGCCGCCTTGGGTCGGCGACGCGCTCAACGCGGTGCAGGGCGGCCACGTGGATCCGTTCAACATTGACCCCGTCGCGGACCAGGCCAAGCACGAGATCGAACGCATCGCGCAGGACTTCGTGTACGCCTGCGTGCACGCGACTTCGACCGTGGAAGTCGCGACCGTCCCGATCCGCGCGATCCTCGAGCGGGTCACCGCAACGGATCCGGACATTGTCGCGCTCAGCACGCATGGTCGCGGGCTGTCGCGCCTCTTCATGGGCAGCGTCGCGGACAAGGTCCTCCGTGCCGGCGGTCGCCCGACCTTCTGCTGGCGTCCGCCAGCGGCGCTTACGCGTGAAGATGACGCGCTTGAATCGTCCTACGACATGGTGGCCGTCCCATGATCTCCGCGATGCTTGAACCCCTGAGCGAGCCGGCGCTCGCCGACGCGACCTTCGCGAAGTTTGTCGGCGAGCGCCTCTGGCTGGACTTCGTCAACAGCGACCGTGCGCTGCGCCCAGATCGTTTGCTGCGCGTACGGAATCACGGTACGAACGGCAACGCCATCGGCAGTTCGGACGCGCTCGACAGCTTCGACGGCTACCTCGCGTGGTTGCGGGCGGCCCGAATGCTGGACGCCGAGCGCGCCGACGCGATGCTGAAACGCGCGCGGCAACAGCCGACGGGCGCGAGTGCAGCGTTGCACGAGGCGCGGCGCCTGCGCAACGTATTGCGCGCGCTCGCCGAGCGTGGCTTCGTGAATGGCGTGCGCGCGGAGGAAGTTGCGATCTCGGAGATCAACCGGATCCTCGGTCGGAGCGCGGGCAGTCGCCGGATCGAGGCGCGGTCAGACGGCGGTTTCGTGCGCAACTTCGTCACCGTGGGCGACGTGTTCGCCGGGCTCCTGGTGCCGGTGATCGAATCCGCCGCTGACGCACTCGTGCAGGACGACCTCAGGCGGGTGCACCGCTGCGCGAGCCAGCGCTGCGGGCGCGTGTTCTTCGATGCGAGCCGGAACGGGCGACGCCGCTGGTGCGAGATGGCGACCTGCGGCAATCGAGCGAAGGCCGCGCGGCACCGGCAGAAGGTGAAGGTCGAGCTGCATCGGTAGGGGTCGCGGCACAGCAAGCCGCGACCCACTACCCTCGCCGCTTCCCCCGCCCGGACGGACTCCCCGGCCGATGCGTGCGCCCGTGATCGTCGCGCGGACCGCCACGAGAACCGTCACGCGAACCGTCGCGCGAACCGTCACGCCGCTCATCACGACGCCCACCACGACCCCCGCGCTCCCGCGGTGAACCCCACGGCGAGCCGCCGCGCTCTCCTTGCCGCCGGCGCCCTTCACCACCGAACCGCCGCTCGCGGTCACGGTCCAGCGACCGCCGCGCACCCTCGACTTCATCGTCCGTGTACGGCCGCTCCATCGCGTCGTGCAGATCGTCCAGGCTCGCCGCGCGCACGGCGCCGCGCGGGCCCCGCGTCACCGTAAACCGCAGCGGACGATCGAGCTCCGGCAACTCCTCGGCCACCAATCCCCGCGCGATCTTCTCCGGCATCACCAGGCGAACCACACCGAGCGCCTTCGGTGTGCCGTCAGCGTCCGGCTGTTCCTCGACTTCATAGTGCAGAGCGCATGTCCGTCCGCGAATCTCGATCGCGCCGGGTAGCTCCGCGAGCCGCGCGCGCTCACCGGCGGGCACGAACTCGTCCGCCGTAAGCCGGAGCGGCGCCGCGCGGAACTCCTGCAGGTTGCGCACATTCGCGAGCTTCGCTTCATACCACGCCGCGAGCTCCGCCTGCCCGAGCTTTGTCGTGCGCCCGCTGCTCCTCCGCCACGCCTCGCGCACTTCCTCGATCGCCTGCTGGTTGCGCGGGACCGCGGCGTGCCGCGCTTCGCCACGCGCCATCGCCTGTGCCAGCACCTTCCGCACTTCCGCTTCGCGGCCTTCGGGGAACTCGTGCAGCGGCTCGCGCTCCCGCTCGAGCTCGAACCCGAAGTACGTCACGCGCCGCTCGAGCGCGAGCGGCGCCTGCTTGTGCGACGCATCGAACACCAGCGTCGGCGCGGTCGCCGTCGCGTACCGGCGCACCAGCGACATCGGCACGTTCGTCCCTTCGATCGCCGCGCGCGGCACGCCGAACTTGTCGGCGAAGTACCGCAGCGTCCCGCTGATCGCGCCCCACGTGCCCGCCACGCTCGTCTTGGAGACACGCGCCTCGTCGCCGCTCGCCGTCATCTCGTCGATCACCAGGTCGAATGGCTGGATCTTCGCGAGCAGGTCCACGAACTGTCGCTCGATCGCATCCGTCGCCTTCGGCATTGCGGTCGGCAGCGGCCGCCGTACGGCGCGATAAATGCTCGCCATCGCAAGCGCCGCGTCCTCGATCGCCTTCACCAGTACGCCGCGCCGCTCCGCCCAGACCTCGATGCTGTCGTCGAACAGGTGCCGCGGCAATCCGTACACCTCGCCCACGTACCCGCACTTCGCGAACGCCTCGGCGTACACGTTGTATGCCGTGAGGTTGTCGCTCCCGCGCACCATGAGGCCGCCAAGGTCACGGTCCTCGCGCGTCATCCGGTGCAGCGACTCGATCCCCGCCATGATCGCGACGTACGGCAGGAGCGCGTCATCGCAGTGCACGAGCATCTCCGCCCACGGGCGGTCCACGGGCATCGCCTCGACCGACTGCCCGTACGGCGTCAGCTTGCCGTTCTCGACGATCCCGCGCGATTCGAGCAGCGCCAGCGCGCGGCGGTAGGCAGGCACGTCGAGCGGCACGGGGAGTTCGAGCGCGTCCGCGCGCACGCCGAGCGCGGCGCAGGTGAGCGCCACGCGCTGGCTGTCACCGGCGAGCTGGAAATCGGGTTCGGTCGGGCGCAGCTGCGAGAACGCGATGTCGCGGTCGCTGAGGATGATCACCCGCCCGCCCGCGACGCGCCCGTGCACGCGGCCGGCCATCTGCAGGATTTCGTTCGCGCCGAGGTGAACCTTCGTGAGGACATTCTTCCCGCCCTCGACGAGGTTCGCGAAGCGCGTGTCGTCAATGATCACGGTGTCGAGCCCGCGCACGTTCAGCGCGCTCTGGCCCGCGGCCGTCATCGAAAGCACGTAGGGCTTCTCGATCGTGCCGTCGAGAAAGGGACGGATCACGCGGATCGGTTCGCCGCCGTGATAGAACTGCGCCGTGAGCCGCGGAAAGCGCGCGTTCACGCCGGTCGCGACTTCCTCGACGGCCGCGCGCGTCGGGAAGAACACGCCGACGCCGCGCTTCTCCTTGATCACGCGCTGCAGGAACCGATCGTCGAGGAACCGCTGCGGGTGTGTGTGCACCACCTGCACGTCGGCGGCCTTCGCGGGGTCGAACGCCGTGCTCTCCACGACAGCAGCCGAGTCGAGGTAGCGCGCGTAGAACTTCGGGTCCACGGTCGCGGACAACCAGATGAAGCGGCAGCCGACCCGCTTGCCGAGCGCCAGGCACAGCTCGAGTTCCGCGCTCGTCTGGTGGATTTCGTCCACGACGATCGTATCCTGAGGCCGGATATCGCCGTCCTGGAACCACCGGCGTGCAATCCCAGTGGTCACGATCACGATGTTCCACGACGGTGAGTCCGGGATCGCTTCGCGCTCGCGGTTGATCACGCCCACGCGGAGCGACTCGGCGCCGTCCAAGCCCAGCAGCACGTTCGCGATCGGCCGGATCGAGAGCGTCTTGCCGGTTCCTGTGCCGGCGACGACGCCAAACCCGCGGCGCGCGACTCCCGGCTTCCACGCGAGGTCCTCAGCGCGGAATCGCTCGGCGAGCGCGGTCAGGTCCGAGCCATGCTCCTTCCAGAGCAGGGTTTCGATGTCGAGCGTGAAGGCAAGCTCGATCGTCTCGCAGGCTGCGCGGGTGGGCGCGATGACGATGATGCGGCGCGTGGCGCCTGATGCGACAAAGGCGTCGCGATCGGGCGGGAGATACGGATCGCGTACGCTACGCAGCGCGGAAACTCCGGCTTACTCGGGAGGGTTCGGCGGCCGAACGGCGGCCTTCGGCGCGTCCACCTTGATCGCCGTCGGCTGCGTGGCGCCGACGGCAGTCACGCCGCGGACGACGTTCCCGGGCGCAACCGGCCGCGGGAGCGGCGCAACCTGGTTCAGCGTCGGCCCGCGGTAGCCCGCGACGGACTGTCCCGCGCGCACGGCGCCGCGCGGTACGCTGGTAGCGGCGTTTCCGCCATTGGACACGCGCCCCGCCTTCTGGAGGTCGCCGAACAGGATGGTCGCATCGCGGGGCATCGTCCGCACGGCGGTCCCACAGTCCGTGGCCGCGGGCTGCTGTCGCTCGGCGACACCCGGAAGCCAGACGCGGCACATCCCGGCCGGCGGCATGGCGGACGATGGGATCACCACGCCCTTGGCGTCGCGCATCGAGTCCTGCGCGGCCGCGGCGGAACCGGCAAATGGCACGGCGCAGGCCGCGGTCATCACCGCCACCTGGGCTCCCCTGATCATGCCAACGCCGCTACGCACCACCTGACTGCCTCCGAATCGAATCGCGTTCCTGCATCACACCACCGCTCAACACCCGCTCACGTCCGGGACGACCCGCCGCGGACACCGGTATCATACCGGCCCCGCCGCGTACTGGCTATTACCCGGGAATCCTCGTTGGGTTCGCTCAGTCTCCGAACGAAATCCCAGTCCGGCGCGCGGTCCGGACGATGTCGTGGTTGGGGTCCACGCGGCGCGGTTCCTTGAGCGCCTCGACAATGGGCACGGTCACGATATGGGGCGAGTGCAGCGCGACCATCTCGCCCCACTTGCCGTCTTCGATCGCTTGCACCGCCGCCCCGCCGAACCGTGTCGCCAGGAGCCGATCGTAGCCCGTCGGCATGCCGCCCCGCTGCAGGTGGCCAAGCACCATCGAGCGGCACTCCTTCCCGGTACGGTCCTGGATCTGCACGGCCAGTCGCTGCCCGATTCCGCCCACACGGCGGTCCTGCCCGGGCAGGGATGCTCCCATCGTTGACGACTCGCCACCCTTGGCGTGTGCGCCCTCGGCGACTACGACGATATCGAAGTGCCGCCCGCGTGCCTCGCGCGCCATGATCGCGGCCGCGACCTTGTCCACGTCGTACGGGATCTCGGGAATGAGGATCACGTGCGCCGACCCCGCGAGCCCGGAGTGCAGCGCGATGAACCCCGCGTGCCGACCCATGACTTCCATGACGATCACGCGGTCGTGGCTCTCGGCGGTCGTATGCAACTTGTCGATCGCCTCCATCGCCGTGGTCACCGCGGTGTCGAAGCCGAACGTGGTGATCGTCCCGCTCACGTCGTTGTCGATCGTCTTCGGCACACCGACGATCCGCATGCCCTTCTGCGACAGCTGGTGCGCGATGCTGAGCGAGCCGTCGCCCCCGATCGCGATCACCGCATTGATGCCGAGGTTGCGCGCGTTCTCGATCAGCTCGTCCGAACGATCCACTTCCTTGAACGAGCCGTCATCCTGCTTGACCGGGTACGCGAACGGATTCCCGCGGTTGGTCGTGCGGAGGATCGTGCCGCCGAGGTGCCCGATGCCACGCACTTCGTCGCGCGTGAGCGGGACGACGTCATCGTCGCCAAGCAGCCCGGCCCAGCCCTTCCGGATGCCCAGCACGTGCCAGCCGCGGTCAATGGCGGAGAGCACCGCGGCGCGGATGACCGCGTTGAGGCCAGGGGCATCGCCGCCGCCGGTCGAGATCGCAATGCGCATGCGCCGAATCTACGACTTGTGCGGCGGCCCGTAGCGCACGGCCAACAGGTCGAGTATCTCGCCGGGACGGGCGTGGCGGCCGAGTTTCGACTTTTCGAACACCGGCGTGGAATCGCCGACGACCTCGAACCGCCCGCCGTGCGAAGGCATCAACGCGACGGCGGCGTCGGGGTAGGACTCACGAATCGCGGCCGCCAGACTGGTGGCCCGTGGTTCGTAGTGTCAAACAACGCAGAATTCGATCGTGATCTTCATGGCGAAACGTGGGTTCTGTGATGCCATACCAGTGCCAAATGGCGCCCGGGTCCTGCGGCCGATAGCCTTCTGGCTGCCGACAACCCGACTTCATGCAGCACTTCATCCGGAGTTTAACGTGAGAGCGTCACTCGGTCATCTCGTTTGCGTGGTTTTTGCGATCGGTTTCGCCCACGCGGCCGCCGCCCAGTCACAGTCCCCCGACCCGGTCGCCGCGGAGATTGACCGCCGCGCCGCCGCGATCGCGGCGAAGGTCACCGCCTGGCGCCACGATATCCACCGGAACCCTGAGCTCTCCGGCCAGGAAATGCGCACGGCCAAACTCGTCGCGGACCACCTCAAGGGCTTGGGGATCGAGGTCCGAACCGGTGTTGGCGGTCACGGCGTGGTCGGCGTGCTGCGTGGCGGGCGGCCGGGGCCGGTGGTCGGCCTTCGCGCCGACATGGACGCGCTCCCGGTGGTCGAGCTCGCCGATGTCGCGTACAAGTCCGCCGTTCGCACGGTGTACAACGGCGTCGAGACGGGCGTCATGCACGCCTGCGGGCACGACATGCACACGGCGATCCTCATGGCGACGGCCGAAGTGCTCACGGCCATGAAGGCGCAGGTCCCGGGCACGGTGGTCTTTCTCTTCCAGCCGGCCGAGGAGGCGCCGCCCACGGGCGGCGCGGGCCCGATGATCGCGGACGGCGCGATGGACAACCCGAAGATTGACGCCGTGTTCGGCCTCCACGTGGGCAGCGGGCAGTTCGGGATGGTCTCGGCGCGCGCAGGCGCGACGTCCGCGGGCACCGATCAGTTGCGCATCATCGTGCGGGGAAAGCAGACGCACGGCGCCTTCCCCTCGAACGGCGTGGACCCGATCGTCGTCGGCTCGCAGATCGTACTGGGCCTGCAGACCATCGTGAGCCGACAGATCAACCTCGCGACGGCGCCGGCCGTCGTGACCGTCGGCGCGTTCCAGGGCGGCTTGCGAGAAAACATCATCCCGGACACGGTCTGGATGATCGGGACGATCCGGACCTATGACGAAGGCATGCGCGTGTTGATCCACGAGCGCGTGAAGCGCACCGCCGAGAACATCGCCGCAAGCGCCGGCGCCACCGCCGAGGTCACGATCACGCGCGGGTACGACGCGACGATCAATGACACGACGCTGACGCAGCGCATGCTGCCGACGCTTCAGCGCGTGGCCGGCGCCGGCAAGTTCCAGTCGGGGCAGCCGGGCCTGGCCGGCGAGGACTTCTCGCGCTTCGCTTCCCGGGCGCCCGGCGTCTTCGTGAGTCTCGGCGTCACGCCGCCCGACCGCGACTGGCGGACCGCGCCGTCAAATCATTCGCCGCTGTTCGTCGCCGATGACAATGCGCTCCCGATCGGCGTGCGCATCATGACGAGCCTGGCGCTCGACTACCTGCGCGCGGGACGCGTGCAGTAGGCCCGTCGCCGGCGGC
>VGVM01000036.1 GCA_016874035.1 Gemmatimonadota bacterium | reverse complement strand
AACCAGGGGCGCGGTGGGCGCGGGGCCGCGCAGCAGCAGGTCGGTGGCGGAGCCGCGGGCATGGGTGGTGCGGGCGGTGGCCGCGGTGGTGGCGGCGCTGCGCAGCAGGTCCTGCAAGCGCTGGCGCAGAATCCCGCGCTGGCCGCGCTGCAAGGCGCAGGCGCGGGTACGCTCACCAACGCGTCGGCGCAGGTCCGGATCGTCGCGGAGCAGTCCACGAACTCGCTGTTGATCCGGGCGACGCCGGCGGACTACCAGCTGATCCAGGGACTACTGGGCCAGATCGACCTGCGCCCGCTCCAGGTGTTGATTGAGGTCACGATCGCTGAAGTGCAGCGGTCGAGCGACCTGGATGTCGGGCTCGGTGGCCGCGCGACCCGCCGGGGTGCGACGGCGAATGCGCCGCGCGACACGCTCGCCGTGCTGCCGAGTGTGGCGAGCGCGCGCGACTTCATCTTCCAGCTCACCGGCGGCGGCGGCTCGGTGAACTACAATGCGGCGCTCAACGCGCTGCAGTCACGCGGCGACGTGAAGGTCCTGTCGCTGCCGGTGATCATCGCGCAGAACAACAAGGAAGCCGTGCTCAATGTTGGCGAGCAGCGCCCGTTCGTTCAGGTCAACCAGAGCGTGACCACCGGAACGGTGCCAACGACGGTACAGACGGTCCAGTACATCCCAGTGGGAACTACGTTGACCATTACCCCGACGATCAACCCGGATGGCTACGTCAACATGGCGGTGGACCAGACGAACGACGCAGCGACGAATGAAGTGCAGTTCAGTGCCCCGGTGATATCCAAGCGGCAGGCGACTACGCAGATCTTTCTGAAGGACGGGCAGACGACCGTGATCGGCGGGCTCGCCGGCAACAATACGAGCAAGACCGTCTCGGGTGTGCCGATCCTCTCGCGCATTCCAATAATCGGCGGCCTGTTCTTCGGGAACACGCAGCGGACTACGACGGCGAGCGAACTGTTCCTGTTCCTGACACCGCACATCATCTCCAGCGACGAGGACATCGAGCGGCTGCGCAACTCGTTGCAGGGTGGGAGTGAGCTGCTGAAGGACGTGCCGATCGGGCCGCGGATCGCGCCGGATAGCCTCAAGCGCCCGCCTGCCGACACCTCGCGCCGGCGCCCCCCGCTTGCGTAGTCCCAGGCGCCCCGCGAGATCGTAATGGCGACCTCCGTTGATCATCGCCTGGACGAGCTGACCGAGCTCGCGGCCGTGCAGCGCATGTCCGCCGCGCTGCAGGCCGATTGGCTCGAGCAGCACGGCGTGTTGCCGCTCGCCCTCGCGAACGGCGTGCTCCGCGTGGGCACGTGGCTGCCGCGGGTGGAACCGCTCGCGCTCGACGACTTGTCGCTGATGTTCGACGCCGACGTGGCGGTGGAGAAGCACGACGAGCACGACCTGCGCAGCGCGATCCGCCGCGTGTATGCGCAGTCCGAAGTGACCGCCGAGGGCGTGATCGCCGGCTTGGGCGGCGATCGCGGCGGCAACGGCGACGAGGAGATTCCGCTCGACGACCTCTTGCACCTCGCGAATGAGGCGCCGGTCGTCCGCCTCGTGAACCTGCTGCTGATCGAGGCGCTCGAGGCCCGGGCGTCCGATGTGCACCTCGAGGGTTACCAGAACGAGCTTCGCGTGCGGTACCGGATCGACGGCGTGCTGCAACCGGCGCCTTCGCCGCCGTCGCACCTGGCGGCCGCGATCGTGAGCCGCATCAAGATCATGGCCGACCTCGATATCGCCGAGCGCCGCATGCCGCAGGACGGACGCATCCGGCTTCGCCTGCAGGACCGGCAGGTGGACGTGCGCGTCTCCACCGTGCCGACGCTCCGCGGCGAAAGCGTGGTGATGCGCCTGCTCGACAAGCAGCGCGGGCGGATCTCGCTGAGCGAACTCGGCATGGCCGACGATACGCTCGCGCTCTACCGGGACGTGATCTCGAGGCCGCACGGGATCGTACTCAGCACCGGGCCGACGGGCTCCGGGAAATCCACGACGCTCTACGCCTCGGTCGAGCTCCTGAAAACCGGGCGCGAGAAGATCCTCACGGTCGAGGACCCGGTTGAGTACGAGCTTGGGGGCGTGCCGCAGGTGCAGGTGAACGAGAAGGCGGGCGTGACGTTTGCGCATACGCTGCGGGCCATGCTGCGCCAGGACCCGGATATCATCCTCGTCGGCGAGATCCGGGACGCCGAAACCGCGCAGATCGCGACGCAGGCGGCGCTCACCGGGCACCTCGTACTCTCGACGCTCCACACGAATGACGCGCCCACGGCGCTCACGCGCCTCCTCGACCTCGGCGTTGCGGCGTACCTGGTGGCGAGCACGGTGGACGCCGTCCTCGCGCAACGCCTCGTGCGCGTGATCTGCCCGTCGTGCAAGGTGGCGACGACGCCTGATGCGGCGCTTGCGAGGCGCGTGGACCTCGCCGCGGCAGGCCTCGGGCAGGTCTGGAAGGGGAAGGGGTGCGTGAGTTGCCGTGGCACGGGGTATCGCGGACGCACGGGCATCTACGAACTGCTCGTGATGGATGCCGCGCTGCGCGACGAGGTGCAGCGGCGGCGAGGGTCGGAGGACGTGCGCTCCATGGCCATGCAGAAGGGGATGCGGTCGCTGTTCGACGATGGGCTGCGCCTGGTCCGGCAGGGAGTCACGACCGTGGACGAGGTGTTGCGCGTCGCGCGTGGATGACGATCGGTCCGGCGACTGACGCGGCCGCGCGACGTCGTCACATCTTTCCGGCATGAGTGCCCCGACAACCCACGCGGACCAGATCACCTCGCTCGATGAGCTTCGCCAGCGCGGCGAGGCGTTTCTCGAGGATGTCAGCGGCGAGTACCACGCGGCCTACGCCGGCCTCAAGCCCGGCGCCGAGCTGCAGCCGATCTACCACCGCCATGCGTCCACGTACGGCGACGGCGCCCTCGCCACCGTGCGCCAGGCGTTTGCGAGCGCCAAGCCCGGGACCGACGACGACCGGTCCGCGCGGCTGCTGCTGGATTGGGTGATCGGTTCACAGATCGGGCGCACGCTGGCGCCGCTCGAGGAACGCGAGATCGGGTGGGAGGTGAACGCCACCATCGCGCTCCCGGACGGCGGCGCCGAGCCGTACCAGCGCGCCGCCATCACCATTGCGAACGCCACGGACGCGGAGGCGCGCAACGGGCTCGACCGCGCACGCGCCGCGCTGGTGGGCGCCGAGCTGGCGCCGCTCAAGCAGGAGCGACTCCAGCGCGAGCGAGACCTCGTGGAGGCCGCCGGCGTCGCCCCGGGTTACATCGCGGCGTTCGAGGCGCTCGCCGGCATCTCGCTGTCCGGCCTTCGGGCGCAGTGCGAGGCGTTCCTGCGCGATACCCAGGGCATGTGGAACGACAGCTGCCCGTGGTTCCTGCGCGAACGCCTGGGTATGGCGAGCGCGGAGCCGACGCGAGCCGATGCGCTCGCGCTGTTCCGCGCGCGCGAGTTCGATGCGGCGTTTCCCGGCGATGCGATGGAGCGAGAGGTGCGGCGGCAGGTGACGGAAATGGGGGCGAGCCCCGACGCCCATGGACGCGTGCGGTACGACACGGGCGATCGCCCGGGCAAGCGCGCGCGCGCCTTCTGCTCCCCCGTTCGGATCCCGGACGAGGTGCACCTGGTGCTCCGGCCGCATGGGGGCCAGAACGACTGGCAGACGCTGCTGCACGAGCTGGGGCACGCGCTGCACTTCGGCAACGCCGAGCGCGCGCTCCCGTTCGAGTACCGCTGGCTCGGCGACAACTCGGTGACGGAGGGCTACGCGATGCTCTTCGACCACCGGATGAAGAGCCCGGGCTGGCTCGCGCGGTACACCGGACTCGGCAAGAGCGACATGCCGGGGTTCATGCGGTCCGGCGCGTTCGAGGAACTGCACTTCCTCCGCCGGTACTGCGGCAAGCTGATCTATGAGATGGAGCTGTATGGCGGCCGCGTGGGCTGGGACAAGCTCCCCGACATCTATGTGGAGACGCTGTGGGGTGCGACGGGCTTTCGCTATCAGCGGGCCGACGCCTTCGTGGATGTCGATCCGGGCTTCTATTCGTCGCGCTACCTGCGGGCGTGGCAGCTGCAGGCGCTGCTCGACGAGACGCTGACCGAGCGGTTCAACGACGACTGGTGGCGGAACCCCGCGGCGGGGCCGTGGATCGTCGGCGAGCTCTTCGGGCACGGCCAGCGAGAGCTCGCCGACGAACAGGCGCAGCGGGTCAGCGGGAAGCCGCTCGGGTTCGCTCCGCTGATTCGCGCGATCGAGCGGGCGTTGTAGCTACGGTCCGCCAGGCCGCTTGCGGGGCGGCGTCTTTCCGGCCGGCGGCGTGCCCTTTCGGCCTGCCTCTGGCGGTCGTTGTCCTTTCTTCCCCATCTCCTCACCGCGGCCCGCGCCCTTCCGCTCGCCCATCTCACCGCCGCGACCTTCGCCGCGACCTTCGCCGCGTTTCTGGCCGGCTTCGTCAGGGCGGCCACCGCCTTTCCGCTGCGCACTGTCCGGGCGTTGCCGGGGAGCCTTGGCCGAATCCTGGGCGTCGAGCAGTGCGGGCGTTCCCGCCAGAGCCCCCGCCATGGCCAACGTTACGAGCCCGCCGATCCACCGATTCCGCATCCCGCACTCCCGGCCGCACGGCGGCCGTGCAAATGGTTCACCACGTTGGACGCCGGCCGGTGCCGGACGTGCGGGGGCCGATCTGAATGTACCACCCCCGGTTCGAACCGTTGCTCCGTGCCCCTCACCTGCCGCACCTTTCTCCCATGACGACTGTGTACTTGAACGGCGCGTACGTGCCGAAGGCTGACGCCAAGGTGTCGGTGGACGACCGCGGGTTCGTGTTCGGCGACGGCATCTACGAAGTCGTGCGCGTGATCGAGGGCCGCATCTTCGCGTGGGCGGACCACGCCGCCCGTATGGCGCGCGGGCTCGAGGCCGTGCGCATCCCGTTCGGCGCCGCGGAGGTTGCGTCGCTCGAGTCCGTGTGCATGAAGCTGGTCGCCGAGAACGGGCTCACCAGTGGCGAAGCCACGATCTACCTGCAGGTCACGCGCGGTGCGGCGCCTCGGACGCACTATTTCCCGCCCGCGGGCACGCCACCGACGGTGTATGCGGCGGCCTCGAAGTTCACCGCGTCGGCCGACATGCGGGACAAGGGCGTGAAGGCGGTGACGTTTCCGGATTTTCGTTGGGCCCGTTGTGACTTGAAGACGGTGAACCTGATGGGCGCAGTGCTCGCGCGTCAGGCGGCGCACGAAGCGGGGGCGTACGAAGCCTTGATGCTCCGCGATGGCATGTTGATGGAGGGTGCGGCGACGAACGCGTTCGTCGTGATCAACGGCGCTGTGCGCACCTACCCGCTCTCGAACTACATCCTTCCGGGCATCACCAGGACGTACGTGCTCGAGGCGGCGCGGGCTGTCGGTGTGCGCGTGGTCGAGGAGCCGGTCACGGCGGCAGAACTGCACGGGGCACCCGAAGTGTTCATCGCTGGTACCACCACGGACACGGCGCCGGTCGTCATGATTGACGGCCGCCCGGTCGGCGACGGCAAGCCCGGGCCTGTGACCAAGCGCGTGCAAGCCGAGTTCCTCAAGCGGTTGTACGGGCGCTGATGAAGCCGCGGCGCCGGTACGTCGTCCGGACGCGATCGGCGCCGCCGTCACGCCTTCATGCCGCGACGGGGTCTGCCGCGGCGGGGGGCGCGGCGGGCGGCGCGGCGGTGGACATCGCGACACAGCGCGAACTGCTCGCGATACGCGAAGTCGTGCATGCGTTCCTGAACGCCGAGCGGCCGGAGGAGGCGTTTCAGTTCGCGCTTGACCGTGTCGGGCCCGTGGTCGGCGCCTCGTTTGCGTCCGTGTATGTGCTGGATGGCGCCGCGGAGCTGATGCGGCTCGCGGCGGCCTGGAACTGGCCCGAGGCATCGCGGCCCTGGTTGGCGGAAATGCGGGTCCGCGTGGGGTTCGGGCCGAGCGGCGAGGCCGTTGGCGAGCGGCGTACGATTGAGGTGCCGGATGTGTTCGCCGACGATGGGCTCGAAGACTGGCAGGACGTGGCGCGTGAGCTGGGGTTCAGCGCGATCGTGTCCGTCCCGCTCCAGCGCCAACGGCATGCATCCGGCGCCGTGACCTTCTACTTCGCGTCGTGGGACTCGTTCACGCCTGAGCGGCGCGGCCTGCTCAAGCTGGTAGCCGATGTCATGGCGGCGGCGGTGCACCAAGCGGAGTTGCTCGACCGCGTGCGGCGCCTCGAAACCGCCGTGGCCGATACGCACGCCGACCTGGAACGTGAGGTCGCGCGCGTGGCCGACGCCCGAGCGGTGCAGCGCGAGTTTTCGGAGCTGGCGGCGAGCGCCCTGGCGGGTCTCGTTGGTGGCGCCGAAGAGTTCGTCGCGCATCAGACCGTCGAGGGACTCGTGATGATGGCCGCCGCGCAATCGGGGACCCTGCAGCTGGCGATCGACCGGTTCGACCCGCGGGTCGCGTTGCGCGAGGCGATGCGGCAGGTCGCGGGGCGGCGGACGAACGGTCCACTCGTCGCCGATGAACCCATCCACGCGCTCCCCGTGCTCACCACCGATCGCGAGAAACTGACCGCGCTGCTCGCTAGATTGATCGGGCGCGCCGCGGCGGGAGGCGGCGAGCAGCGGGTCGTGCTCAGGGCTTCCGGCCCACGCGTGGAGTTCCTCGTGCCGGGCGCGCCGGGTGTTGATTTTGAATGGCGGGTGGCTGCCGTGCTGGCCAACGCACTCGGTGCGACGCTGGCGGAGGCCTCCGAGGCCGCCGATGCGGATCCTCGCGCCGTGGTGTTGACGATAGAAGGCGAAGTGCCGCGCAGTTCAGCGGCGATTCCGACAGTGGAGGAGAACCGTTCGTGACGCATATCCAGCGCAACCGCACCCTGCAGACCGCGATGACATCGCTCGGGTCAGCCGACGTCCTTGCCGCCGCCAAGCAATACTTCGCGCAGAGGTCGGGGATCTACTCGGCCTTCGTCGAGCAAGAGGGCCCGTCGCACGTGTCGCTGCGCGGCATGGGCGGCGAGGAGATCGTGGTCGGCGTGGCGCCCTCGCCAGCCGGGACCGCGGTGAACGCCTCGTCGTACATGTTCGACCAGCAGGTGGCGATGTTCCTCTCGACGCTCCCGCCGGTTTCGAACTCCGCGTCCACCGCCGGGAGCGCGTCGTGAGCGCGGCGGTCGCGGCGCGACCGTTTGTCACCGCGCTCCGTACGCCGCGGGGCGTCGTGCACCGCATCGGGGCGGCTGGCGGCGACCGCGTCACGGTTCGCGTCCAGTTCGAGGCGCTCTGGGACGCGATCGCGGTCGAGACCAGCAGCGACACGCCGGTGGCCGCGCTGGTGGATGCCTTGCTCGGCAGCATCGGCATGGCGGGCTACGACCAGGCGCACTTGGTCGTGAAGTTGAGGGGCTGGGAAGTGCGCGGGACCGAATCCACGGTTGCCTCGGCGGGTGCGCGCGACGGTTCGACGTTCCACGTCGCGTACCGGCACCGCCGCCCGGTGCGCTGACGAACGTCGCCTTCCTCTCGCATTCCGACTGCGGAATGCACGACACCGGGTGGAACCACCCGGAACATGTCGGACGCCTGCGCGCGATCCCGCGCGCACTCAGGAACGACTTCGAGCTGTTCAGCGTGCTCGATCACCGCGAAGGTCGCACGGCGACGCTCGATGAGATCGCGCTCGCGCACGAGCCCACGTACATCGCGCTGGTAAAGTCGCTTGCCGAGCACGGCGGCGGCCGGCTCGACGCGGATACCGTCGCGAGTGAAGGGTCGTGGGGCGCGGCGACTGCGGGCGCGGGCTGCGTGCTCGACGGCATAGACATGGCGTTGAGCGCCGAGGCGATCCGGAGTTTCTCGGCGGTGCGCCCGCCGGGGCACCACGCGCTACGCGCCGGCGGCATGGGATTCTGCCTGTTCGGCAACGTGGCGATCGGCGCGCACTATGCCCGTCGTGTGCACGACCTGGACCGCGTGTTGATCGTGGATTGGGATGTACACCACGGTAACGGCACGCAGGCGCTGGTTGAGACTGACAAGGACATCCGGTTCGTGTCCATGCACCAGTGGCCGTGGTATCCGGGCACGGGCCCCGCAGACGACCGCGGGCCGCACAAGAACGTGTGGAACGTGCCGATGCCCGCCGCTCAGCCGCGCGCGGCCTACGTTGGGGCGCTGCTGAGTGCGATTGATGCGGCGACGGCGGACTTCAGACCGGACATCGTGCTGCTCTCCGCGGGTTTCGATTCACTGAATGGCGATCCCCTTGGCGGATTCACGCTCGAGCTGGACGATGTGACGCGCCTGACCAAAGAGTTGGTGTCGCGGGCCGAGCAGTGGTGCGGCGGCCGTCTGGTGAGCGCGCTTGAGGGTGGCTACACGCCGGAGCGGCTCGGTGAGGCGGCGGTGGCGCACTTGAGGGCCCTGTTGTAGCCCACCTGCGGCGCTCGCGTCGGCGTGATGCCCGCGTACGCGACGCACTCACGGATCGCTAAGGCCGTTCGGTGGACTCGAGGAGGGCCTTCGCTCGCGGATCGGCGCGCATCTTCTCGTACCGCTCCCCGTAACTGTAGTTGATCAGCCACGGGTCGTGGCGTTCGACGGCGGCCTGCAGGAACCGGACCGCCGCGTCCCTATCACCGAGCTCGAACAGCGCTGCGGCAATCGATCCTGTGGGCACGAGCTCAGTGCCAGTGGCCTGCTGCACGTCGCGAATCACCTGTCGCGCTTCGGCATGTCGCCCGGCACGCGCCATGGCAAGCGCCAAGGACCCCCGCAGCTCGGAGAGGCGCACTCCAGGAACGTCAGTACTCGCGCGCAGGATGCGAATCGCCTCGTCGTGCTGCCCCGAACCGGAGAGACTCACGCCGAGTGAATACCGGGCGAGCGGATATGTCGAGTCGAGCGCGAACGTCTTGCGCGCAAGGTCAGCGGCTTGCGCGAACTGACGGCGCGCGTTGAGCTGGGAGGTGCCGCCGGTCATGATCACCAGCGAGGTCGGCTCAAGGCGCTGCGCCGCCGTGTATTCGCGATCTGCGTCGGCGCGCCGGCCGATGTGTGCCAGCAGGAGTGAGCGCCAGAATCTGGCGGTGGCGAAGGTCGAGTCGTAGCGAATCGCGCGTTGAAAGGCCGCTTCGGCGTCAGAGTTCTTCCAGTGCTGTGCGTCGCCGTAGGCGCGCGCGGTCCACGCCTCCGTGAGTGTCGAGTCGATGGCGAGTGCGCGATCGGCGGCTGCGCGTCCACGGGCGGTGAGTGAGTCGCCGGCTCCTTCCTCATAGTGCGGGAGTACGGTGTACGCCAGCGCGATGCCCGCGTGCGCACGGGCGTAGTTCGGGTCGCGCTGGATGGCTTCTTCGAACAGCCCGATGGCACGCCGGATCGCGGGCGCGGTGCGCCGGTTCCACAGGTACAGGCCCTGCAGGTAGAGCGCGTGTGCTTCGGGATCCGAGGTTTCTGCGCGCACCAACGTCGCGCCTGCCGCCGGTGCGAGCGTCGCGCGAAGTTCACTCACGACACTCCTCGCAATCTCGTCCTGAACTGCGAAGATATCCTTGAGGTCGCGCGTGTAGCTCTGCGTCCAGCGGATTGCCCCGTCGCCGCCAGACATCAGGGTCACCGAAATGCGCACCTGCGTAGGCGATCGCTGCACGGTGCCCTGAAGCACGGTTGCGACCCCAAGTTGCCGCGCGATCTCTCGCGCATCGAGCCCCTTTGCAGCGAGTCCGCGCGCACTCCCGCGGCCAATCACGTGCAGCCCGGCTTTGGCGAGCGCACCGGTGATTTCCTCAGCGAGGCCTTCGCCGAAATAGTTATTCGTCGAGTCGCCCGAGAGGTTTGCCAGCGGCAGCACGGCGATCGACGTGTCCTGCGCCGCACCGGTGCCGCGCGATGCGCTGAGGCCGAGCCACGTGCCGGCCAGCAGCACAGCCGCCGCCGCGGCGATCGCTGCCGTGGACCTCCACCAGGCGTGCTGCGTCGCTGCCACAGCGATACCCGTCGAATGCCCACCGCTCGGTGTTGCGATGCCTTCGAGGCCACGCAGCAACTCGTCCGCGGTTGCGGGTCTGGCATCGGCCGCCTTCTCGAGGCAGCGCATGACCAGCAGTGCGAGCGCGCCGGGAGCCTCGGGTCGCAACTCGCGCACCGGCTGCGGGGGCTTCGAGAGATGGGCGGCGAGCACCTTCTGCGGCGCCGTGTCTACGAACGGCGGCTGCCCGGTGAGCAGTTCGTACGCCACGCAACCAAACGCATAGATATCGAGCCGATGGTCGGCCGCTGCGTCTCCTGCGACCTGCTCAGGGGCCATATACGCTGGTGTTCCGATCGATGTTCCCGCCATCGTCAATGTCCCGCCCGAGGCGTGCGTACGCGCGGCGGAGATGGCTTTTGCGATGCCGAAGTCTGTCACCATCGCCGCGCCATGCGAGAGCAGGATGTTGTCCGGCTTGATATCGCGATGCACGACGCCTCGTGCGTGGGCGTATGACAGCGCGCGCGCCAGATCCCGCAGTACGCCGATGCATTCCTGGAGCCCGAGTCGCCCTCCCATGGCGAGTCGGGCGCGCAGTGACTCGCCCTCCACGAACGGCATCGCGTAGTACGGGATGCCGCCGGTTTCACCCGCCGAAAGCAGCGGCACGATGTTGGCCTGCTGGAGCGATGCCGCGAGCTGGATTTCCCGCTCGAAGCGGTCTGCGCTCACGCCGGCTGCCAGTTCCGGCGACACAACCTTGATGACCACCTGTCGCCGGAGGCGGTTCTCTGTGGCGACAAACACGCGCGACATTCCGCCGCCGCCGAGCTCGCGTTCGAGCGTGTACGCCGATCCCAGCGAGGCCTGCAGCTGGGCGCGAAGATCAGCAGTCATCAGTCGGCGGGAGAGTCACGGCTGCGCGTGAATTTAGGGTTGCGATTTCCCCTCTGCCAGCGCGCTGCGGCGCTGCGGTGCCCAGCCGCCTGTCGCAGTTCAGTTCGACGGAACTGGAAACGGGGCCGCACTGAAGGGCGTATCCCGTTCTCGTCGCCGGCCGTGTGACCGAAACGCCACGGGCCCTCCCGCGCCATACATTCCACCCCATGTTCTGCCCCGATTGCGGCACGTGGAACCGCGGCTCGGCGAAGGCGTGCGGCAAGTGCAACGCCGCGCTGCCCGAGGTGCGTGCCGCCGCCGAGGCGCCCGACGCCCTGATTACGGCGCTCCGGCAGGCGATGGGGAACCGCTACCGGATCGTGCGGCGACTGGGTTCGGGCGGCATGGCCGATGTGTACGCCGCCGAACACGAGAAGCTGGGACGCCCGCTCGCGGTGAAGGTCATGCACACGCACCTCGCGCGCGACAACGAGATGCGCGCGCGGTTCCGGCGCGAAGCCGAGGCCGCGAACCGGCTCGTGCACCCGCTCATCTGCACGCCGCTGGACTACGGCGAAGTCAGCGAGGTGGTGTACCTCGTGCTCCCGTACCTCGGCGGTGGCTGCCTCGCGGACGACCTCACCAAGCACCGCACGGTGGGCACCGAGCGCGCCGTGCAGGTCGCCGCGCAGGTGAGTACCGCGCTCGACTACGCGCACCGCCAGGGCGTCGTGCATCGCGACGTGAAGCCGGATAACGTGCTCTTCGACGAAGACGGGAATGCCATGCTGACCGACTTCGGGATCGCGACCGCACGGTTCCACGGGCGCCTCACGGCCGGCGGGCGTGCCATGGGCACGCCGCACTACATGGCGCCCGAGCAGGCGATGGGAAAGACGCTGGACGGTCGGGCTGACATCTATGCGGTCGGCGTCATGTTGTACGAATGCCTCGTCGGCTTCCCGCCGTTCGACGGGATTGACGGCTACTCCGTCGGCTACAAGCACGTCCACGAGAAGCCGGTGCCGATCGGCGATGTGGACTCGAGCATTCCGGCCGACCTTGGCAAGATCGTGATGGAGTGCCTGGAGAAGGACCCCGCGGCGCGGCCCCAGCGCGGGCGGGACCTGGCGAACGCGCTGCTCGAGTTCCTCCATCGTTCGGGATCGACCACGCCTGGACACGTGCGCGCGGTGTCGGTGACGTGACGCTGGTCGAAGTCGCTGTCCCGCTTCCGCTCTTCCACACCCTGACCTTCCTCGCGCCGCCGGAACAACCGGTGGAGCGCGGCGCGCGAGTACTGGTGAGCGTGCGCGGCCGACGCGTCGTGGGCGTGGTCACCGGGCCCACGCCGCCGGATTCCAGGTCGCGCCTCCCCGAGCGGACGGCGGCGCTCCGGCCGATCCTCCGAGTCCTCGACGGCGGTCCGGTGTTCCGCACCGACCTCGTGGACGTGTGCTCCTGGCTCGCCGACTACTACGTATCGCCGATCGGGCTCGTCCTGCGGGCTGCGCTCCCGAGCGCCCTTGGCGCCGCGGCGAAACCGGATCCTGCCACTCGGCGAAGGCGGATCCTCGCGATTGCGCAGGAACTGCCCACACTGACAGCAAGGGACGGCGCGTTCAAGCGCGCCCCGCAACAGCGGCAGGTCTATGAGCGGCTTGCCGAACTCGGCGGCAGCGCGCCGGCCGACCTGCTCCTTGCCCAGCTGGGCGTTTCGCCTGCCGTCGTCACCGCGATGGCGAAGAAGGGCGTGATCCGCATCGCGCACGAGGAGCTCTCGCGCGATCCGTTCGCCACGCGGCCGATCAGCGCGTCGCCGCCCGTGAGTCCGACTGCGGCGCAGCGAGCCGCGATCGAGGCGCTGACCACGGCGGACGCCGGCAGCGTGACGCTGCTCCACGGGGTCACGGGCAGCGGCAAGACGCTGGTGTACCTCGAGGTGCTCCGGGAAATCGTGCTCAACCGGGGGCGTACCGCGATCATGCTGGTGCCGGAGATCGCGCTCACACCGCAGACCGTGGATCGCTTCCGCGCGGTCTTCGGCGACTCGGTCGCCGTGCTGCACTCATCACTGTCGGACGGCGAACGCTACGATGCGTGGCGCGCCCTCAAGTCCGGCGAGCGCCGGATTGCCGTTGGCGCGCGTTCCGCAGTGTTCGCGCCGCTGGAGAACCTCGGCGCGGTGATCGTGGATGAGGAGCACGAGGCGAGCTACAAGCAAGGCGAGGCCCCGCGCTACCACGCGCGGGATGTCGCGATCGTCCGGGCGCGCGCGGCCGGCGCGATCTGCGTGCTCGGCACCGCTACACCCAGTCTCGAGACATGGCAAAACGTCCTCGACCGCAAGTACGCCAAGTTGGAGTTGAAGGATCGGGTCGGCGGTGGCGCGTTGCCTCCCGTTCGTGTGGTGGACATTCGCGCGGCGGCGCGCGGGCCCGTGGCCGCCGCCGACCGGACCGTCCGGCAGGTGCTGAGCGCCGAACTCGACGCCGCGATCTCGACGCGACTCGAGCGCGGCGAACAGAGCATCCTGTTGCTCAATCGCCGCGGCTACTCGGCGTTCGTGCAGTGCGGTGCCTGCGAATGGGTCGCGGCATGCCCGCGCTGCTCGATCTCGCTCACGTATCACCGCACGCCGGAGCGGCTGATCTGCCATTACTGCCTGCATGGGGAGTCGCCCGCGAGTGCGTGTCCGCAGTGCGGAGAGGCGACGCTGCGACAGCGCGGATTGGGAACGCAGCAGGTCGAGCGCGTGCTCGGTGAGCGGTACCCGGCCGCGCGCATCGCGCGGATGGACGTGGACACGACGAGCGGCAAATGGGCGCACGCGGATATCCTCGACCGCGTGGGTCGCGGTGAAGTGGACATCCTCGTCGGCACGCAAATGATTGCCAAGGGACTCGACTTCCCGAATGTCACGCTGGTCGGTGTCGTGGACGCCGACGTCGGATTGAACCTGCCCGACTTTCGCGCGGCCGAACGGACATTCCAGCTCGTCAGCCAGGTCGCCGGACGCGCGGGCCGCGGGCCGAAGGGAGGTGAGGTGATCGTGCAGACGCGCCAACCGAAGAATCACGCCATCACGACGGCGCTCACGCACGATTTCTCGGCGTTCGCGGCGATCGAACTTCCGATGCGGCAGAGCCCGGCGTACCCACCCACGGTGCGGCTGGCCAACGTGGTGATCAGCGGCACGCGTGAGGACCTGGTCGCCGAGACCGCGATCGCTGCGGGGCAGTGGATGACCAAGGCCGTGGCGCAGGTGCCCGCCGGGGCGCTCGAACTCATCGGGCCCGCGCCCTGCGCGATCGACCGGATCCAGGACCGCTGGCGATGGCATTTCGTGCTTCGGGCCACTCGTGCCGGCGCGCTGACCGCAGTTGCTCGGCACTTCCTGACGACGTTCGAACTGCCTAACCGCGCGGGTCTCCGCGTGGCCTTCGACCGCGACCCGGTCAGCCTGCTCTGAGCGGCCAACCGTAGCCGCTCGTCCCTCGCTTATCTTTCGCTCGTGCAATCCGAGACCCGCGAGCGGTTTCTCCGCGCGATCGCCGAGCGCCTGGGCGCCGAGCAGATCGTCGAGGCGCATCTCTTCCCAGCGATCCGTCAAGGGTTGATCGAGAGCGGCGTCGCGGTGATCGCGTCCCATGCGCCCGCGGCAGTAACGCCCAACAGCACGGACGTCACCGACGCGTCAACCGACGAGGCGCCTGCCGACGATGCGCCAGCCGACGAAGCGCCGGCCGACGCGGCACGCCAGGACATCCACACGGCGACCTACCGCTTCACGCGAAAGGGGCCCGAGCGCGGGAAGTGGGCGTTCGACGTCGTCGCCGAAGCCACCGCGCCGCCGGCGACGCTCGAAACGGTGGTGCGCGGCGTGCGGGAGCGGTCCGGGGAAGGCTTCGAGGTGGAGCGCCTGACGGGCGATGATTTCCGGTCGCTGCTGCCACTGGGCAGCAGCGCGCCTTCGGCCGCGGCCTAGACCGAGGGCAACGACCGATGACCGCTCGTACGCCACTCGATATCGCCCGCGAAGACGCGGTGGCACGTTTTCGCAGCTGGCTCAAGTCGCGCAACCTCCCGGCGACGCCGCAGCGCATGGCGATCGCCGACGTCGTGCTCGGCGCCGAGCGCCCGCTCGCTGCCGACGAGGTCGTCGCGCGCCTCTCGCAGCGGGGTCCGGCGCCGGGGACGGCCACGGTGTATCGCACGATCGATTCGCTCATTGCGAGCGGGCTCGTGCGCGAGGAAGATCGGCGCGAGGGGTTCCGGCGCTTTCGCGCCGTGCGCGACGACGTGTCGACGACTGAGTTGCTGTGCACGGAGTGCGGCGCCGTGACGCCGGTCGAGGACCCGCGCGCGGCGACGCACGGCGACTCGATTGCCGGCGAACATGGCTTCCTGCCGGTTCGGACGCGCGTCGTGGTGTACGGCCGCTGCGCCGCGTGCCAGGTCCGCGGGCCCGCGCAGGCGCTGGGGAACTGAAATGGAATCGTCCGGCAGCGTCGGCATCCTGATCGCATTTTCGGCGGGGCTGCTGTCGTTCCTCTCGCCCTGCGTGCTTCCGCTCGTCCCCAGTTACGTCACGTTCATCACGGGGTTGTCGGTCGAGGACGTGACCAAGGCGCGGCGCGCGGCGCTCGTGCACGCCGTGCTGTTCATCGCCGGCTTCACGCTGATCTTCATGCTGCTCGGGGCAGGCGCCACCACACTCGGGTTCGTGGTGAAGTCCCAGCGCGTGTGGCTCGCGCGGATCGGCGGGATCCTGATCATCGTGTTCGGCCTCTACCTGCTCGGCGTGCTCAACATCGGCGCGTTCGCGCGCGAGCGGCGTGTGCACCTCGCCGACAAGCCGATGGGTTACCTCGGCACGGTGCTCGTGGGGATCGCGTTCGGCGCCGGCTGGAGCCCATGCATCGGGCCGATCCTTGGCGCGATCCTGACATTCACCGCGAGCGAGGCGGACCTCAAGCGCGGGATGTTCCTCCTGTTCTCCTACTCCATGGGGCTCGCCGTCCCGTTCCTCGCGGCCGCGTTCGCCGTGGAGTGGTTCCTCCGCGTCTTCGCGAAGTTCAAGAAGTACTTGGGCTACGTGCAGAAGGTCGCGGGCGTGATGCTGATCGCCGTCGGCATCCTGATGGTGACGAACTACTTCACGATCCTGGCGACGGCGCTGCAGGCGCTGACGCCGGAGTTCATCCGGTCGAGGATCTAGCAGGCCACTGCGCTACTTGATCCGTATTCCGATACGGATCGGGACCCAGCGTTCCTGCGTTGAGCCGCCGAGCATGATTGCGCCGCCGGCCTCGACGAACGTCGCCGAGGACTCGCCATCAAGCAGGGTCACACCGAGGCCGCCAGTGAACCCGAAGCGAAACCCGCCGCGGAGGCGCGATTGCGACGTGGCGGAGGATTCGTAGGTGTTCGTCGCGGACGCCGGGCGAAACCCGCCGAACTGATAGAAGCGCGCGCCGCTGCGATGAATGACGTCCAGGCCGCCGCCGAAGATCTGTGCACTGGCCAGGGCGCCCTTGCCGGCGAAGTAGTCGTAGGACAGCACGGAGCGGCCTGACCAAGCGGCCTCCGCCGCCCCCGCGCGGGGTCCGCCGCGACCAGCGACATACATGAAACCGAATCCGTTTCCGGCTTCCTTCGCGAGGTCGCCTTGTGGTGTGTTCAGCGAGAAGGCAAACGTCGAGCCGCCAAGTCCGCCGGCGCCCATTCCGCCCATGCCGAACTGGGCGGACGCGAGATGCGGTGCGACCAGAAGGGCAGTGGAGAGCGTCAGGATGACGGCGGCGCGAGAACGCAAAGGCATAGGCGTGTGTGGCGGTGGTGGTGGACGCAATGAACGGCGCGATACCGTCCAGTACCGTCAGACGGCCAAAGCGTTCCCCACGTTAGCAGCTTGTTGGTCGCAACTCGCCGCCAGCGACTCTGTCAGCGACTGGCCGTCAGCGCCGCCACTCAGTAGCCGACTGCGTGCCCGCCCGAACGCGGCTCGCCGACCCCGTGCCACCCGCCACGCACGCGCAGGATCGAGTTCGCGGTCGCCAGGCTGCCTCGCGTTCCGAGCGTATGCCCAAACGCGCGGAGTGAATCCACCACCGCGCCTGTGAGGCCGCGCTGCTCGTAATCGAGCTGGTCCGGCAGTGCCTGATGGTGCAGTCGCGGCGCACGCATGGCATCGGCCAGTGTCATGCCGTGCTCGACGACGTTGAGGATGATCTCCATGACCGCCGTGATGATCGTCGGGCCGCCGGCCGCGCCGGTGACCATCAGCACGCGGCCCTGCGGGTCGAGCACGATCGTTGGCGACATGGCCGAGAGCATCCGCTTGCCCGGTTGGATCGCGTTCGCTTCACCCTGCACGAGCCCGAACATGTTGGGCTGGCCCGGGGCTGCCGCGAAATCGTCCATCTCATTGTTCAGCAGGAACCCGCCGCCGCGCACCCACACGCCCGAACCGTACCCGCCGTTCAGGGTCGTGGTCGTCGCGACGGCGTTGCCCGACGCGTCAACCACCGAGTAGTGCGTCGTGTGTTCCGGCTCGGTGCCCGCGTTGAACGCGGGCGTCTTCGAGGCCTTGGCGCGATCAATCTGGCCGGCGAGCGACTTTGCGTACGTCTTGCTCAGCAGTTCGTCCATCGGGACCTTCACGAACGCCGGGTCCGCCAGCTTCGAGTTCCGGTCAATGAACGAGCGGCGGAGCGATTCGCCGATGAGGTGCGTGTACGCCGCGCTACCGGCCGGCGGCAGCGGCGCGAACTGTTCAAGAATGTTGAGCGTTTGCAGCATCGTCACACCGCCGGACGACGACGGCGGCATCGAGATCAGCGTGTGCCCGCGGTACGTCCCGGTTGCGGGCGTGCGCCAGATCGCCTTGTACGCCTTCAAGTCCGCCTTGGTGATGATCCCGCCGCCGCGCTGCATCTCGGCGACGAGCGAATCGGCGATCGGGCCTTCGTAAAACGCCTTCGGGCCCTGCGCTGCAATCATGCCGAGCGTGCGGGCGAGGTCCGGTTGCTTGAATGTGGCGCCTGGCTTGAGCGCCTCGCCGCCGGGGCAGAAGAGATCTTTGCCACCGAACTGCGCGATCAACCGGTTGCATGCGCCGCCGCGTGAAAAGCCGCTATCAATGACGAAGCCGTCGCGCGCGAGCCGGATGGCGGGTTCCATCACCTTCGCCAGCGGGAGCTTGCCGTACTTGGCGAGCGCCTCGGCCATGCCGGCGACCGACCCGGGCACGCCGGACGCGAGGTAACCGACCGTGCTCTTGTTGGTCAGCTTGCCGTCCGGGCCGAGGTACATGTCGCGGGAAGCGGCCGCCGGTGCGACCTCGCGATAGTCGATCGTGGTGGTGCGGCCATCCGCGAGGCGGATCGTCATGAACCCGCCGCCGCCGATGTTGCCGGCCGCCGGGTACGAAACCGCGAGGGCGAACCCGGTCGCGACCGCTGCGTCCACGGCGTTTCCACCCGCCTTCAGGATTTCGACGCCGGCCTCGCTCGCGACGCGCGACATGCTGACGACCATCGCGGACTGCGCAAAGGTCGCCTCGGTTCCCGGCGTAAAGCGCCAGCCGTCCGGGAACGCCGCCTTCGCGGCCGCCGCGGCACGGTCGCGATCGATCGGCGCGACATCGTTCGGCGCACTCGGCGTCGCAACGGCCGCGCCACCGGTCCGGATCTCGACCGGTGCACCGCTGGGGCTTGGCGCCCCGCCGCCCGATGGCGCAGGGCCGGTCGAGCAAGCGGCGGTGAACAGGGCAATCGTCGCAATGGCGGTGCTGCGGACGCGAGGGATCACAGGGCCTCCAAGGCCACTGAAGTTCGTGCTGCCGGTGTACGACCTCTGGACTCGAGACGTTGGTCCGGCGGGGGGCAGTCCCTAACTTAGCTCTCGTGGACCCTCGCGTCACGGAACGGCGAAACCCGCGCACGGCGGAGATTGACCTCGCGTCTCCGCTGGAGATCGTGGACCTCATCAACGCTGAGGACCGCACGGTCGCGGCGGCCGTTGCCAGCCAGCGCGAGCCGATCGCGACCGCGCTGGGGTGGGTCGAGTCGGCCTTCCGCTCCGGCGGGCGGCTGTTCTATGCCGGTGCCGGCACGTCCGGCCGATTGGGCGTGCTCGATGCGAGCGAAATCCCGCCCACCTTCGGGGCGAGCCCGGAGTTGGTGCAGGGGCTGATCGCCGGCGGTCACGCCGCGCTGACGCGCTCGCAGGAGGGCGCGGAAGACAAGCCCGACGGGGCCACGAACGATGTCAACGCCGCCGGTGTGCGCACTGGCGACGTCGTGATCGGCATCGCCGCGAGCGGGACGACACCCTACGTCCGCCAGGTGCTCGTGCGCGCGCGGGAATGCGGAGCTCGCACCGTCATCCTCGCTTGCTCGCCTCCGCCGCCCGAGACGCTCGCTGCGGCGGACCTGGCGATCGTCGTGGTCACAGGTCCTGAGGTGGTGACGGGCTCGACGCGAATGAAGGCGGGCACGGCTACGAAGATGGTCCTCAACACGATCACCACCGGCGCGATGATCCGCCTCGGCAAGACGTACGGGAACCTCATGGTGGACCTGATGGCCACCAACGTCAAGTTGAAGGACCGAAGCGAACGGATCGTGGTCGAGGTGTGCGGCGTGACCCGGGATGCCGCGCGTGCGCTTCTTGTGGAGGCTTCGGGGTCGGTGAAGCTCGCGATCGTCATGAGCAAGCTCGGGCTCGACGCCGCGGCGGCGCGCGAGAAACTCGAATCGGCCAACGGCCGGATCCGTTCCGTGGTGCCGGGCCCGCCGCCAGCGGTCAAGTGAGCCGGGTTGTCTGGCCCGGAACCGCACGCCGCGAGTCGGACGTGCTGGTTGGGCTCATGTCGGGCACGTCGCTCGACGGCATAAGCGCGGCGGTCACGCGGTTCGTCGAATCGCCAAACGGTGCGATAGCGCCGCAACTGCTCGCGTTTGTCCAGCGACCGTATGACGCAGCATTCCGCGCGCGCCTCGCCGCTGCACTGACCGGAGCAACCCCGCAGGAATACACGCGCCTTGATTTCGAGCTCGGCGCGCGGCTCGCGGATGCCGCCGTCGCCGCCATCGCCGAGGCCGGTGTGGCGCGGGCCGACATCGCGGCGATTGCGTCGCATGGGCACACCGTGTGGCACGACGCGCCGCGCGGCACCTGGCAGTTCGGGCAACCGGCGGTGATCGCCGAGCGGACGGGCCTTCCGGTGATCGCCGATTTCCGGGTGCGCGATGTCGCGGCCGGCGGACAGGGCGCGCCGCTCGTCCCGATCGCTGATGCCCTGCTGTTCTCGGCGCCGAATGCCTGGCGTGCTCTCCAGAACCTCGGCGGGATCGGCAACGTGACGGTCGTTCCGCCGGCAGGTGGCGACGGGGCGCTGGCGTCCGTACGCGCGTTCGATACCGGGCCTGGGATGTGCGTGATTGACGGTGTGACCCGCGTGCTGAAGCCGGGGACCGATTTCGACCGCGACGGCGCGCTCGCCCGCACGGGCACCGCGATCCCTGCTGTCGTGGACGCGCTCCTTGAGCACCCGTACTTCAGCGCGCCCCCGCCGAAGTCCACTGGGCGTGAACTGTTCACGCCGGGGTACATCGCGGAGTTCATTGCGCGGTGCCGCGCCGCGAAGTCATCGGCGACAGACGGCGACATCGTGGCGACCGCCGTGCTGCTCACGGCCCGTTCGATGGCACTCGCCTTCGCGCGGTTTGTCCCTGAGCCGGTCACCGAGGTGTTGCTGTCGGGTGGTGGCGCAAGGAACCCCGCGTTGTCCGCGGCGATCGAGCGCGAGCTTGCCGCGCTGCCTGCGTCCAGCGGGTCCACTCGTCGCCAGGTGAGGCGGTTCGATGACGTCATCTTCGACGGCGAGGCCAAGGAGGCCGTAGCGTTCGGTTTCCTCGGGTGGCTGCACTTGATGGGTCGTGCCGGCAATGTTCGCACGGCGACGGGCGCTCGCGGACCCCGCGTGCTTGGGACCTACACGCCGGCGTGAGCGACACGACACCGCTCGCCCGGCTCATCGTCCCCGCGATCCGCTGGGATCGCAGCTACGGATTTTCGTACCTCGATGGCTTGGTGGCCGAATCGCTCGAACTCGGAGTCGGCGGGTTCGTGATCGAGGGTGGGCCGCGGGACGCGGTCCAGGCATGCATCGAGCGATTGCGCCGCGATTCGCCACACGCCCTGTTGATCGCGCTGCTCGCTGAGGCGGGCGTCGGGCAGCACGTGGAGGGCGCGACTTGTCTCCCGCCGCTCGGCGCGATCGCGGCGGCCGCCGCACTCCGCGATGCAGGCGGAGCGTTCGCGCTGGACCTCGATGCCGTCCGGCGGTCGGCGCGGATCTGCGCGCTCGACGCCCGATCGCTCGGGGCGAACTGGCTGATCGGCCCGGACGGCACATTGACTGGCCGCCGCGACGCGTCCGATCATGGCATCCGGTCCGCCGGACACGACCCGGCCATGGTGCGCGAGACGATTGCGGAGTGGGTTGATGCCTGCCAGGCCGAGCAGGTGATGGCGTGCATTGGCGACTTCCCTGGGGCCGTTCGAGGGAACGAATCCATCGCTGCCGTGCGAACCAGCCACCTGCAGCCGTTTGTCGGCGCGGTGGATGCCGGTGTGTCGTCCGTTATGGCTTCCGCCGCGGAGTTGTCGGCGCTCGGCGCCGCGAACGGCGCCATGCGTTCGAGCGCGGTGGTCGCCCAACTGCTGCGCAGCGACCTTGGCTATGACGGCCTGGTCACGACGCCGGTGCTCGATCGCTGCGCCTCGCTCGACGCGTCGTCCGAGCCCGCCGCGGTGGTGGATGCGATCATCGCGGGCTGCGATGTGGTGCTGGCCCCATCGGATGTGAGCGGTGCGAATGACGCGCTCGCAAACGCGCATCGGAGTGGCGTGTTGCCCGACGCCCGGGCGCGCGACGCACTGGCGCGCGTGGAGCGGCTCTCCGCCTGGATGCGACCGGGCAATGCGGCGTCGGTTTCGCTGGACGACCGCATGTGGGCCAGGCAGCTCGCGGATCGCGCCGTGAGCTGGGTGTCAGGCGCGCGACCTCGAGTGGGGTTGGAGGCTGAACTGGTCTTGGCCACGGCCCCGGCCCTGGTGCCGCCGACTGCCGATACGCTTGTCACGTCGCTCGATGCGATGCATGTGACGACCACGGTTTCGTCGCAGCCGAGCGGCGCGCTGCGTGTGCCGCTCATCGTTGCCCTCATGACAACCGACACCACCGGGTTTGCCGTACCGCGAGAGGTGATTGAGCGCGCGCGCTCATGGGCGAGCGCAGCCGCTGCCGCAGGCCGAGAGGCGGCGATAGTTGTCTGTGCGCACCCGGAGGTCGCTCGGGCGTTTCCCGGTTCAGGAAACGTGCTCTGCGCATGGTCCGGCGACCGCGCCATGCAAGAGGCCGCGGCGCGCGCGCTGGTCAATGCGGCGGGGCGGGCGTAGGCGGCAGGGGATCGGCGCCCGCGTTGCCGGTTGGGCCGGACTGCCCTAGCGAATGCTTGCGGCGCCCTCGGCCGGCATCTGGGCTACGAGCTTTGCGGCCGGAACCGAATAGATGATGCGACCGTTGCTCTCGGTCGGCGAACCGTAGAGCACGCCGCAGACGAGGCCGGCCGAGTCGAACACCGGGCTGCCGCTCGATCCCTGCGCGGCGTAGATGTCGAGCCGCAGGATATCCGGGATCACCTTCCTCACCGAGCCGAGCGTCTGTGTGCTCGCCGGGCGGATGTCATTGATGTTCCCGCCCATGCCCGCCGTGCCGGTGCCCAGCGGATAGCCAATCAACGCCACCGGCGCGCCGACGCGCGCCGAGCAGTTCCGCGCCACGCCCTGCACGACCGGGTAGCGGCCGCCGTCGCCGATCTTGAGCCACGCCAGCTCGTCCGTCTCGCTCACCTTCACGATCTCGACGAGCTTGAAGGGGACCGTCGTGTTCTCGAAGCGGGCCACCACCCGCTTGGCGAGTCGGCCTGCCTCATCGCGCACGACGTGGCGATTGGTCACGACCAGGCCGCTTGGTGACACGTTGAACCCGGTCCCGCTTGACGGCTTGTCGTCGCCGAAGTCCACCACGAGCAACACCATCGCCGGCGCGTTGCGGTCATGCACCGCGGCCCAGTCCACCTGCGCTGCGCCGATCAGGCCTTGGCGACGTGAGGTGGCCGTCTGGATGTCGCTCGTGAGCGCCGCGACCGCCGCGGCGTCGCCGCTTGCGGCGCCCTGCTGCAGCCGAGCGCGCAGCTGGTCGGCTTCCTGCCGAGCCGCGGCCAGCGCCGCGTCAACGGCGGAGCTCTTGCCCTTGAGTGCGCCGAGCGTCTGTTCGAGCGCCTTCGAGATCGAGTCGTTTTGCGCCGTGAGCGCCTGGATCTGCTTCTCGGCCGCGGCGGCGCCGCGATTGCCGATCCAGAGCGCGCTGGCCACGCCCAGGACCACCACCACGACCAACACGCTGACCATCTTCCGCATCCACCCCGTCTGCGCCTCGACGGCCTCGGCGATGCGCGCCGTGGTATCTCGCCTGGGCGCGGTGGCCGGACGCGCGGCGAGGCCCTCGCCGCGGATCTCGACCGTCGGGCCGTGGGCGCCGAAGCTCACCACATCGCCGGCGAACAGCGTGATCGCGCCGTGAATCGCCTGCCCATTGACCAGAGTGCCGTTCGTGCTGCCGATATCGCGCAGCGTGACCGTGGAGCCGTCCACCGTCAGCTCGGCATGTCGTGTCGAGACGTCCGTATCGCGCTCGGCGTCGAAGCGCAGGTCGCAGGTCGGGTGCCGCCCGATCGTGATCGTCGGCTTCTCGAAGCTCTCGGCCTGCCCGGCGCGCGTGCCGCCCGTAATGCGGAACTCGACGCGCATGTCTTGCTAGTTCTGCCGGATCGCGTTCAGGATGAAGATCAGCGCGAGGATGAATGCCACGGCGCCGAAGATCAGGCGGAGCACGCCGGCGGGGACCTTGGTCTCGTGAGCGATCGGATTGGCGGCGGCCGATGGCGCCGCCGGCACCGTCGCGCGCGGGCCGGAGTCCGTCATGATCGACGATGCGACCGGCACCTCGTCGGTTGTCGCGTCGCGATCGGGAGAGGCCTGCTCCGTCGTGTCCGGCTCGAACTCCGGGATGGACGCGGCGTTCACCGGCATTGTCGCGCGCATCTCGCTTTCGCTCGAATACGCCTGGTGCGCGGGAATCTCTTCCTCGGTGGCCGTGTCGAGTCCCTCACCTTCGAACCGCGCGGCGATCACCGTGATGTTGTCGGGCCCGCCGTTCTCGTTGGCGAGGTCAATGAGCTTGCGGCAGGTCGCAACCAGGTCGGGGTCTTCGGCCACGATCCGCGCGATATCCGAGGCGCGCACCTGGCCGGAGAGCCCGTCACTGCACAGGATGAGCGTGTCGCCGCGCCGCACCTGCTGGCTCGTGAGGTCCACCTTGACCATCGGCTCGGGGCCGAGGGCCTGCAGGATGATGTTCTTGCGCTCGCTGACCTCGGCTTCCTCTTCCGTGAGCTCACCGGCTTCGATGAGCTTCTGCATCAGCGACTGGTCCTTGGTGATCTGCTTTGCCGTGCCGTTCCGGACGATGTAACCGCGGCTGTCGCCGACCTGCGCGAGGTAGAGCATGTCGCCCAGGAGGCCGGCGATCGTCGCGGTCGTACCCATGCCGCGGTTTTCGGGATGCTCGATGGCGTACTTGTTGATGCGGGTATTTGCGGATTCCGTCGCCAGCTTGAGCGCGCGGGCGAACGTTTCCGGGTAGTGGTCGCCCGCCTGGCGCCAGCGGGAGTCCAGCTCGTTGACGACGACCTCGGTGGCCATCGCGCTGGCGATCTCGCCGGCGGCGGCCCCGCCCATGCCGTCGGCGACCATGAAGAGGGAGCCGCGCGCGCCGGTGCGGTGCTCGCGCACCTCGGGCTCCAGCGTGGCGTTCATGGTCGTCAGGTCGGCGACGATGAACGCGTCCTCGTTGTGTTCGCGTGTGCGCCCGACGTCCGTGCGCCCGAAGACGTGGACGATGATATCGGCGGAACCGGATGGGTTGGTCACGGCGATATCAGGAGCGCTTGCGCGCTGGCCAAGGGTTGGGCACGGTCACGAAATATGACAGTAGAGCAGGGTCGCTGCGAGTATCTACGGGGCGGGCGCGAGGTGCGGCGTGACGTGGGTCACTTGCATGGCGCGCCGTCCATCGTGAAATACGGATCAATGAGGGCCTTGAGCGCGTTGTTGGCTTCGGCGCGTGCCCTGCTGAGCGTCGTGCACGCGGCAGTCTGCCGTCCGGTGATCAGTTGCGCGCTTCCCAGATAGTAGTTCGCGCGAGCTCGGTCCTGACCGGTCAGGGTCGGTAGCGCGGCATTGATTGCCGTGATGGCTTTTTCCGCGTTGGCCTCGCTTGCGGCGCTCGGATCAGTCCAGTCCTTCCACGTGTCGAAATCCGGTGCCGCTGCGGCTGGTGGGCTCTGCGTAGTGGGCGTACCGGTCGCTGCGCCCGCCGCCTTCGTATTCGGGGCGCTGGGCGTCCCTCCACCCATCTGCTTGGACATCGGCTGCACGGCCGGATTGTTCGCCGGTGGCGTCGTCTCGGTGCCACCAGCAGCTGGTGCCGCGCCTGCGGACTTGCTCAGCGAATCTTGCGTGACGCTGGCGGGGTCTCCCCCCTTTCCCATGTTCATCACGAAGTAGCCACCGCCGCCGATCAGGATCACCGCGGCCGCCGCAATCGCGGGAATCGGCAGTCCGCCCTTCTTTGGCGCCTCGGCCACCGGGGCTGCCGCAGGCGCTGCCGCCGCGCCACCGCGTTCCGCGGACGACGCCACGCGCGTCTTTGGCACGGCCGGGGCAGCCGCAGTTTTCGCTGCCGCGGCAGCGGCGACCGCACCCGCGCCGATCACCTGCGTGCCCGCCTCGGCCGCGATCGTCGAAGGCATGTTCTCCACCGACTTCGACATATCGCGCCCGAACTGCGCCGCGCTCGCGTAGCGCTCGGCCGCATCGCGTGCCAGCGCCTTGTCCATTACGGCCTGCAGCTCGTCCGGCCACGCGACATCCGGCTTCATCTCGGCCAGGGTCTTCGGTTGGTCCGTGAGCCGCATGATCATCGCTTCCTGCGCGCTGTTGCTCGGAAACGGCAGCTTGCCCGTGAAGCAGTTGAACGCCACGAGGGCGAGCGAATAGATGTCGCTGCGGCCATCGAGCTTGTCGCCCGCCAGCTGCTCGGGGCTCATGTATTCCGGGGTGCCGACCACCAGGCCCGTCTTCGTGACCTTCTGCGCGTCGCTTGAACTGGCCTTTGCGATGCCGAAGTCCACGACCTTCACCATGTCGCTGCCATCGCGGGCCTTGGCGATCATGATGTTGTCGGGCTTCAAGTCACGGTGCACGATGCCGTAGTCGTGCGCGACCTGCAGCGCGTCCGCCGCCTGATGGATGATGCTTGCCGCGCGCGCCGGGGTGAGCGCACCGGCCTTCTCGATCAACCCGCTCAGCGACGAGCCCTCGATGAACTCCATCGCGAGATAGATCATGCCCTCAGGTGTCTCGCCGAAATCGTAGATCGGGCAGACGTTGGGGTGGCTCAGCTGGCTGGCGTTCTTCGCCTCCCGATTGAACCGGGCGATCGCGTCCGGGTCCTGGTGCATGCCCGGGTTCATCACCTTCAGGGCGACCTTGCGGCCCATCTTCACATGCTCGGCGAGGTACACGGCGCCCATGCCGCCTTCGCCGAGCTTCTTCATCACGTGGAACTTCTCGTGGACGATCGACCCGACGATGTCGCCCTGCGGATTCGAGCTGCGGAGGGCAGTGCCGTCGCGCGGGCAGAAGCGTTCGGAGAGCGGGTATTCGGTCCCGCAGGTCGGACAGACTTTTTGTTCGCTCATTGGCAGTTACCGTCTCAGGCCCACGTTACAAGCTCTCGACTCGCATGGTCTGGTCGCCCATCAACACCTTCTGGCCGACCTTGACCGGCTTTTCGCCGCGGACGGCGATGGCGATGCCGTTCCGGCTGCCGTCGTCGAGCACGATGAACTCGAGGTCCTCGCCCTATACGATTGCGTGCTTCCCGCTCATGAGTCTGGTCGAACGGGAAGACCCAATCGCCCTGCTCGCGGCCGACCTTGACCGTGCGGCCGGGCGACAGGTGGCAGGTGTCGCGCGCGGAGCCGTCCGCGCGCAGCTGCGCGAGCACGGCGACATCGGCGTTGGGCGTCAGGGACCCGAGTCGCCGCGTCTGGTCCGCCTCGGGCGGGTTCGGGCCCGGGTAGCCGAGCCGGCGGAACCGCAGGATCTGCGATCCGATGAGCACCATATCCATGTCCTGCAGTCGGTACGGCGCATCAATGAAGAGCCACGTGCCATTGCGCGAGCCGAGGTCCCGGAGGAACAGCTGGCCTTCGCGGAACGAGAACTGCGCATGAACGGGCGAGAGGTAGTGATCGCTCGGGAAGCGGTAGTCGCCGTCCACGCGCCCGATGGACGTCTCGGCCTTTTCGAGCGAAATCGTCTGCTTCACCGCGCCGGAATCGTCAATGATCGCAAGCCTGGGGACGCTGCCGCTCGTGGCTTTCGCGGAGAAGACGCCGGTGCCCTTCGTCGCCGGGGGCGCGTCGGTGGCGGTGGCGACGCGCGCGCCGCATTTCGCGCAGAACCGGTCCACGCCGAGCTTCACCGCATTGCCGCAGGTCGTGCACGACGAGCCGGAGCCGGCGACCGGCGCGACCCGCGTTCCGCAGCTTGGGCAAAACGGCAGCGTCGGGTCCATCATCGCGTTGCAACCAGGGCAGGCCTTCAACATGCCTCCGCTCGCAGGTGCCACTCCCGGACCGCCGGCCGATCGCGCCTTGGATGCACGGTCGGCCGCGACCACGGGTTCCGCGGAGCCTGGGTTGAGAACGGCCGCCATCGAAATGACGCGCGCGCCGCCGGCAACGACCGGTTTCCCGCAGTCTATGCAGAACTTGGACTTCTCATCGTTGTCGCGGCCGCAGAATCCGCAGCGTACCAAGCGTGCCTCGCCGTCGGTGGGTCGTCCAAGAGCGCCGTCGCGAATAATAGATGTAGGCTTGGGTGGCGGCCAGTCGAACCCCGTTCCATTTTCACGCTCGAAATGCCTGTGCGACAACACATTCGGGCCTCAGCGGAACCTCCGCGACTGTTCGCGATTGCGACGGTGTGCGCGTTTGGTGCGCTCGCCGCAGTAGGCGCGTGCGGTGGCGTGCGTCAGGCCGGCGCGCCCGCGGCGGTCGCGGCGCCGGTGCCCGGGACGCCGTCG